>CAYGKE010000003.1:0-51809 GCA_964350465.1 uncultured Hyphomonas sp. | reverse complement strand
ACACTGTGGAAGCGAAAATTGCTGCCATGAAGGGACGAGAGTCGGCACGTCTGTTTGGATCGGGCTATCTCGCCAATCTCGGCACCATCCCGGTGCTCGCGGGCAAGGGCGACCGTGTCCTGCTCGACGCGCTTAGCCATTCCTGCATGCATTCCGGGGCGCGCCTGTCAGGGGCAAATATCGCGCTGTTCAAGCATAATGATGTGGTTGACCTTGCAGCCCAGCTCGACAAAGGGACACCCGGCCAGCGCCAGCTTGTCCTGACCGAGACGGTCTTCTCTATGGACGGTGACCTGGCGCCTCTGCGCGAAATGGCCCAAGTCTGCGAGCAATATGGTGCCTGGCTGATGACCGATGACGCACACGGCCTTGGCGTCACTGAAATCGACAATCCGGCGCCAATCCAGATGGGTACATTTTCCAAGGCGGCAGGAAGTTATGGCGGCTATGTCTGCGGACCAGAATCGTTCATTCGCCTGCTGATCAGCCGCGCTCGGAGTTTCGTCTACACGACCGGATTACCGCCTTCAGTATTGGCCGCGACCCTGACCGCGCTCAAGATCATCGAGAGAGAGCCAGAGCGCGGGCAGCGCGTCATGGCGCTCACCCGGCTATTCTGCAACGAACTTGGCCTGCCTAAGCCGCAAAGCGCAATTGTGCCAATCATCTGCGGCGAGGAAGCGCGCGCGCTCGACTGGTCACAGCGGTTGGAGGCGCAAGGCTTCCTCGTCACCGCGATCCGCCCACCGACTGTGCCGCCGGGGACAGCCCGCCTGCGCGTGACTTTCTCGGCGACACATGATGAGGCAGACGTCCGCGCCCTGGCCGCAGCGATGAAAGACTGTATGGCACTGGCATGAGCGCCTTCTTCGTCACCGCGACCGGAACCGATATCGGCAAGACCTATGTCAGCGCGGCTTTGCTCCGTTTCTGGCGCGCGCTCGGACGAGACGTTTTTGCCTGCAAGCCGGTCATGAGCGGTTTCGGTGAGCATGAGCTGGCCCAGAGCGATGCCGGGCAGTTGCTGAGGGCGATGGGACGCGAGGCCACGCCGGAAGCGGTGTCAGAGATTTGCCTGCACCGGTTTGAACCTGCCCTCGCCCCTAACCATGCCATGCGGCTAGATGGTGTTGAGCAGGATTTCGACGCAATCAGCCGGTTTGCGCAAAATTGCCTCTCCGCCAGCGCTGACACAATCACGCTGGTTGAAGGCGCAGGCGGCGTCATGTCACCGATCACGGATGATGCCCTCAATCTGGGCCTGATCTGCGCGCTGAATATTCCGGTCGTGCTGGTAAGCGCCGGGTATCTCGGCGCTGTTTCCCACACGCTGAGCGCGATCAAGGTCCTGCGCCAGGCCGATGTGAAGATTGCTGCCCTGGCCGTGAGCCAACCGGCACCGGAAGCCGAAAACCCGGATCACCTGATCGCTGAGATCGCTCGCTTTGAGCAAGTCCCTTCCTATGCCATACGCTATGGCGATGATGTCAGCGCGCTAGCATCAGCATTGCTGAACGGTTCGGCATAGATAAGGCAGATCATTGATGACCCACATTCCACTGATCCTTGGCCTCGGTCTCCTTGGCCTAAGCGCCTGTTCGCCCGCACCGGTTGAAAGCGAGGACTTCACCGACAGCGCCGTGCTGGAGATGACCGAAGCGCTAAGCCACGATGACCTGCAAGGGCGCAAAGTCGGCACCGAGGGTAGCGAGGAAGCACAGGAGCTAATCATTGCCAGGTTCGAAGCACTTGGCATCGCGCCCGTCGGCGATAACTACCAGCACCCATTCACCTATGGCGGCTTTGCCGCCAAGGATGGCAAGCCGGCCAAGCCAGACAAGCCGGGCACCAATATTTTCGGGCGAATTGAAGGCAAATCAGGTGACAGAATGATCGTCATTTCCGCTCATTATGACCATGTCGGCGTGAACGATGGCGAGATCTATAATGGCGCCGATGACAATGCTTCCGGCGTCGCTGGCATCCTCGCCATTGCCGAGTATTTCGCTGCCAATCAGCCGGAGAATACGATCATCTTTGCTGCATTTGATGCCGAAGAGGATGGCTTTGGCGGCTCGCGAGCCTTTATCCGAAACCCGCCAATCGACAAGGCCAGCATCGCCTTCAACCTCAATCTCGACATGCTGGCGCGCGGCGACAATGGCCTGCTCTGGGCCTCTGGCGTATCGCATACACCTGCGCTGAAACCGATTATCGAAGCGGTCGCAGCGGAGGCCCCGATTGATCTGAAGATGGGCTTTGATAGCGGCGATGGCCGCGATGACTGGACCTTGCTGTCTGACCATGCGGTGTTTTTCCGCGCTGGCATTCCGCATCTTTATCTCGGGGTCGAAGACCATGCCGACTATCACAAGCCCGGCGATGATTTCGACAAGATCGATCAGGACTGGTTCCTCGGCGCGGTTGAGACAGCGCTGATGGTGGCAAAGGCGATAGATTCGCAACTGGATGGTGCAATCGTGCGCTAGATAAGCGCTTGTTTTTGCTTCCCTTCAGGGCCAGGTGATGGCTTAGCAATCTCAAGGGAGAAGAAGATGGGCGATACAGTTTCCTACATGCTGAAAGCGGCAAGCGGGCAGATCCTGACGGCGATGGCCAGCAATCTTGGCAAAGCAGCGGACTATACCAAGAGCCTTGAGATTGAAGAAGACGTGCTGCTCGGATCACGGCTCTATCCGGATATGCTGCCCCTGATCAGACAAGTTCAGATCGCCGCCGATACGCCGGCCCGTGGCGCCGCGAGACTGGCCCGGATCGAGATGCCAAGTTTTCCAGATACCGAAACAAGCTTTGCCGAATTGCGGGCGCGCCTGATCGCGGTGAATGATTATGTGCAGGGCATTGATAGTGCAGCCATTGACGCCAATGCGCTGGTAGAGCTGGAAATCCCGCTTGGGCCTATGACAGTGAACTGGCCGGGTCGGCAATATCTGTCAGCTTTTGTCCTGCCGAACCTGCATTTTCACGCCGCGATCACGCATGGCCTGCTTCGCCAAGCCGGAATGAAACTCGGCAAGCGCGACTTCCTGATGGCGACCTGAGCCCCTATCAGAGAATAGAGACCGACTAGTCCACCTTGCCCATATAGCGCGGCAACCAGCCTTCATGCGCTTCGCGGAGGCGGGAGAGGGAGATAGAGTTTTCCCTCAGTAGTTTAGGCAAATTTTCGGGTGAAATCAGTTCTTCCCCGACTGTTCGATCCAGCTGCCGGAACGAAAATAAATCAGCACTTGCAAAACAAAACTCGCCATAGACGGCGTCGGTAACAATTTCGGATTGATCCTCAAGCTGCATCAGTTCCAGCCATTTGTTCGGGGGCAAAGCGAGCAGAAAACGGCCGTTTGCTTCGCCGAAGTGCAAACTTAGATCGAATGGCTGACTTTTAGTTAGAAAGCCCAATCCGCTCGCGAGCGCCATTTCAGCTGCGGCGCAGGCAATGCCGCCATCGCTGACATCATGGACGGCATTGACGAGGCCTTGCTCTATGAGTGAGCGGACGAAATCGGCATTCCGTTTCTCGACTTCAAGATCGACCGGCGGCGGCGGGCCGAGGGCTTCGCCTTCCAGCCCTAGAATTTCCCGCGCATAGAGCGAGGCGCCAAGATGGCCTTTCGTCTCGCCAATCAGGATGAGCACATCTCCCGGTTGTGCGCCTTTCAGCGTCGCGATCTTGCTGACATCCTCGATCAGGCCAACACCGCCGCAGACGGGCGTGGGCGGGATCGCGACACCGTCGGTCTCATTGTACAGGCTGACATTGCCAGACACGACCGGGAAATCGAGCGTGCGGCAGGCTTCGGCCATGCCCTCGATTGCCTTGACGATATAGCCCATCGTGTCGGGCTTTTCCGGGTTACCGAAATTCAGGTTGTCGGTGATCGCGATGGGTTTTGCGCCGACAGCTGACAGGTTGCGATACGCCTCCGCCACGGCCTGCTTGCCGCCTTCATAGGGATCGGCAGCGACATAGTGCGGGTTACAATCTGAAGTGATGGCGAGGGCTTTGTTTGTGCCGTGAATGCGGACGATGGCGGCATCGCCCATGCTTTGCGAGCTATCAACCGTATCGCCCATCACGTGGCGATCATACTGCTCCCAGATCCAGCGTTTTGACGCCATATCCGGGCAGGACATGAGCTTCAGCAGCACCTCGCCATAGTCTTCCGGCTCAGGATACTTGCTGATGTCGAGCGGCGCGCGTTTGGGTGGCTCTACCCAAGGGCGGTCATAGTTTGGGGCGTCTTCGGCCAGCGGCGCGACGGGAATATCGCAAACCACTTCGCCATGCTGAAGCAGGGTCAGGTTGCCAGTATCGGTCGTCTCGCCGATGACCTCGGCATCGAGATCATACTTGTCGAATATCTGTTTCGCGAGATCGATCTTGTCCGGGTAGAGCACCATGAGCATGCGTTCTTGCGACTCTGAGAGCATGATTTCATAGGCGGTCATGCCGGTCTCGCGTTGCGGGACTTTATCAAGGTCCATGCGAACGCCAATGCCTTCGCCATTCTCGCCGCCGCTATCGGCCATCTCAACCGATGAAGACGTCAGCCCGGCTGCGCCCATGTCCTGAATGGCCTGGATCGCATCTGTCGCCATCAGCTCAAGGCAGGCTTCGATCAATAGCTTCTCGGTAAACGGGTCGCCAACCTGAACAGTGGGGCGTTTTTCCTCGTCGCCCTCGCTGAACTCAGCTGAGGCCATGGTTGCGCCGTGGATGCCATCGCGCCCGGTCTTGGAACCAACATAGAAGATCGGGTTGCCGGGTGTTGCGCCTCTTGCGTAGAAAATCTTGTCCTGATCAGCGAGTCCCACCGCCATCGCATTGACGAGGATATTGCCATTATAGCCCTTGTCGAACTGGGTCTCACCCGCCACGGTCGGCACACCGACACAGTTGCCATAGCCGCCAATGCCCGCGACCACGCCTTCGACAAGGCTGCGTGTCTTCGGATGGCTGGGGTCACCAAAGCGCAGGGCATTGACCAGCGCAATCGGGCGGGCGCCCATGGTGAAGACATCGCGCAGAATGCCGCCAACGCCTGTCGCTGCGCCCTGATAAGGCTCAATATAAGACGGGTGGTTGTGCGACTCCATTTTGAAGATCGCGGCTTGCCCATCGCCTATATCGATCACGCCCGCATTCTCGCCGGGGCCCTGGATGACGCGGTCATTCTTGGTCGGGAAATTCGACAGGTGACGGCGCGAGGATTTGTAGGAGCAGTGCTCTGACCACATGACGCTATAGATGCCAAGCTCGACAAGGTTTGGGTCGCGGCCGAGACGGGAAGTGAGGCGCTCCCACTCCTCGGCATTGATACCATGCCCGGCAGCATCAGTTTCGGTCTGCTCGGCCTGCATAGCGGCGACGATTGCGGAAGTATCTGTCATTTAGAGCCAATCAGTTTTTCATATTCTTCTTTGACGTCTTCATCCACGCGAAGCTCACCAGCGCCGGGGATCAGGCGGTCGGAGCCATCCTTCTTGGCACCGGAGGCCCAATAGGCCTTGCCGGTGGTGAAGTCGAAATAATTACCCTCTGTCCAGCCATGGTCTTCGCGCTCAGCCAGGGTGGCCTGCTGCAAAAGGCGGCCATGGAAGTAGAAGCTTTTCTCGCTCTTGCTGTAGGTGACACGGCTGATCCATGCCGGGCCGTCGCCGTCATAGCCAGTTTTCAGCTCGATATACATCAGTCGCTTGCGTGCCATCGCCCGGCTTTAGCGCGGGGCTAAGGGATTCGCCAGTAGGAAGTGTACTCCGCAGCTGGCACGGGCTTGATCTGCCGCACGGGCGCGCGCAAGCTGCGCTTGATCCGGTTTGGGAGCACGATATGAAACGCAGGGACTTGCTTCTGGGCGGCGGCGCTGCCGGACTGTTGGCAGCCTGTACGACATCGGCACCCGTTGAGCCGCCAGTGGCCCCTGCCCCGACATGGAATTTTGCCCCGGTCAAGACCGACAGGTCACGCGTGATCCGGTCTGTCGTGGGTCTGCGTCCGTTTCGAAAACCCGGCTTCAGGTTGGAGTCCCAGATGCTTGGCGACAAGACAATCGTTCATAATTATGGGCATGGCGGCGGCGGGGTCTCGCTATCCTGGGGATGCAGCGAGATGGCCGCTGATCTCGCCAAGCAGGCCGGCCGGACGTCGATTGCCATTCTCGGCTCTGGCGTCATGGGTCTGACCACAGCGCGCGTCCTGCAACAGGCTGGAGCTGAAGTGACAATCTATGCCGAAGCGTTCCCGCCGGACACGACGTCAAATGTTGCCGCCGCGATGTGGTACCCAACCACATTGTTCGAGCGCGCATCTGTGCCGGACACGTTCTGGCCGGTCTTTCATCAATGCTCGCGGCGATCATTTCGGCAGTTTCAGAGCTTTGCCAACGACCCGAAATATGGCGTGTTCTGGATCCGCCAGCATCAATTGCGAACACGGCCTCGTCGCAGTCAGGAGTCGATGCCCGGCGGTGATGCGGTCTATCCCGGCCTTGTGCGCGACGGATCGGGCGATGGGCCGTTCGGTTTCCCGCATTGGGAGGCCTACCACACCTTGATGATCGACCCGGACATTTACCTGCGCGCGCTGGTCATGGATTTCCTAGGCGCGGGCGGGCGGATGGTTGAATGCCGGTTTGAAACGCCAGAGGACGTGCTGGCTTTGCAACAGCGGACGATTGTCAACTGCACAGGTCTCGGTGCCGCCGCCTTGTTTGGTGATGACGACCTGATCCCGGCGCGCGGGCAACTGACCCTACTGCTCCCACAGCCTGAGATCGACTATGGCTACTCGGCCTATATGGGCGGGATACTGTATATGTTTCCGCGCAAATCAGCGATTGTGCTCGGCGGCTCCGTCGGCAAGGGTGACTGGAATATGGAGGTCGACCAGAACGAGGTCGACCGCATGCTTACAGGACATGCGGCCCTTGCGAAAAGAGCCTAACGCGACCCCATATAAGTCCAGCCGCGCAGGATGTATTCAAGTGGACCGCGCGAAAACACGGTGCGCCACAGGCTGGCAAACGCTACGGTGAAGAGCGCAACGCCCAGCGCTATGCCGATACAGGCAGCAGCGCCAAGCTCGGCAAAGAAGCCGAGACCGTAATTGTTGAAGATCACAGACAGCAACAGCCCCTGCATCAGATAGGCGGTCAGGGACGCCGTGCCACCACGCGCAAAGAAGGTCTTGATCGGGCCAGCCGGGCTTTCCGACCATTTGGCAATGATGCCGAGATAACCAAAGGTCGAGAATGGGCTACCGAGAGCGATCAGGAACATGCCGAACATCATTTGCGGGTTCATCAGTGTTTCACTTGGTTGGATCAGAAGCCAGGCACCGGCTGCACTGATAACAAGGCCGATGGGCAGGAAAATTCGCCGGGACCGTTTCCATACCGGCGCCGACGGGTCAGCTATAGAATTGTTCCTCACCGCCGCGAAGCCGAGCAGGAAGAAGGCGAGCGCACCAATCCCCTGCATCAGCATGCCAAAAGTGATGACGCTACCCCATTCCGTGGCGCGTTGGGCAATCGACTGAACGAACGTGCCCTCACCATAGACCGCCATGGCCGCTTCGCTCTGGGCTTCCATTTCAGCGAAACTCTTACCCATTTCCTCTGGCGCAAAAGCCATACCCATGGCGAACATGCCGGCGAAGGCTCCAACCACCAGAACCTGCACGATATAGACCCCGATCCCCCATTTTCGCAGAACACTGGCGCTCGACTTGCGAAACAGGAACAGGATCGACCCAAGGATCGCGTACATAACCAGAATATCGCCCTGAAACAGGAAAGCGATATTGATCGCGCCGAAAAACAGCAGGCCAATGATGCGGCGCCAGTAGCGGCCGGAGAAGCCAACCCCTCGACGTTCTGCAGACTGCATTTGATAGGCAAAGCCAACCCCGAACATGAAGGAAAACAGCGAATAAGACTTCATCAGGAAGAGCGCGTTCACGCCAAAGAAGGCTGCGCGATCAGCTCCACTCTCCAACCCACCTGCGTGATAACCTTCCATCATCGGCCAGGCCATCACCCCGACATTGACGAGCGCAATGCCGAACAGGGCCCAGGCCCTCGCTAAATCCGGAAAGATGTGCCGTCCTGCGGCCTGGCTTTCTTCCAAATATGTCATGCTGCCCCTCGTGATTCTGTCGTGTCTTGCTTGAGCCGCGTATCAAAAATCATGATGCTTGGCGATCGCTTAGTCGAACCCAATGATTAGAAATTCCCCATAAAGTAGAATTTTAGGCCTTCCTTAATAGGTACATTATACTTCTGGTTGTGTCGCAGGAGATCATTGATCTTTCCGGACAGCTCATTGGTCCGGGTCTCCGCCCCTCTTCCTGGACCAACCACCTGACTGGCGGGATTGGCCAATTGCCGGTCCCGCCATTTTTGTGGGACTAGCCCTCCTCGGCCAAATCGCCGAGATGCGCGCGCAAATCAGACAGTGCAGATCCATATTTTTTCCAGCGCCCTATGGAGCCGGAATAGAGCGGTTGTCTGACCTGGACCGAACTTGCCGTCGATACGGGGGCATTGTTTTCATGAAACCGCAAGCACGCCTCATTCCAATCTAGAGCGCAGAACTCTAGCAGTCGCCGGGTTTGATTTTCCTGATCGGTGACAATTTGTTCGTATTGAATCTCCATGAACCGGCCTGGTGGCAAGACGGTTCGCCAATGTGTCATCAGCATATCAAACCCGTGATAGAAACGAGCAGTGTGCTGCAAATCGAACGTATAATTGTAGTAAGAAAAACCCGTCGAAAAAAGCTGCCGGTAGTTGGATAGGCAGCTATCCATCGCGCCGCGCCTCAAGGCAACAATTCGCGCGTTTGGAAGTGCGGCATGGATCAATCCCGCATAGAAAAAATTCAGCGGCATTTTATCCGTCATACGGACTGCACCCCTGGCGAGATCTTGCGTGCTGGCGACATAGTCGCGGCCGACCTGCTGCAAGTCCAAGTCTCGCGCCTTTTCCAATGTCTCGGCATCCATGACACGATTGGAGGCTGTGCCGGCACCCGATTTTATCAAGCCGGCAAATGTGTTGAGCTCTCCGGCGGAAACCACGTCTGGGTGGCTTGAGAGGATTCGATCGACCAGCGTCGTTCCAGTGCGCGGCAAGCCGATAATGAAGATGGGGGCGGGGTCATGTGTAGACGACACGCCTGAGCGATCCCGATTGAAGGTCTGTTTTGCCGCAGCAAAATTTTCAAGGTCTGCTTCAACGTCATAGTTAAGCGATACACGCTTTGCCGATTTGGCCTTGCCGAGCCAGGTCAGGCTCTCTTCATATTGCCCAAAATCCTCCAGCGTCTTGGCTATGGCGTGCCCAAAATGCAGCGCCGCATCGGGATTACACTTGCAAGCATCGAACAGGGCAAGCAACTGGTCGAGGTGATTGTCGGCGTCGGTTTGCTTACTCAAATTCACCAGCGAGGAATACGCGCGGTGATTGTCCGGCTCTCTCTCCAGTACTGCCAGGTAGGCCGCCTTCGCCGCTCGGAAATCTCCAGAGAATTGCAAGGATGCACCAAGATTATAGTGAAAATTGGCCGGCCGGGGATCCAGCTCCAGGGCGCGCCTGAACCAGGGAACCGCCCTCTCATGAAACCCTGTCCGACTGTAAATCACGCCTAACGTGTCGGCGACGAGTGCATCATAGACCGGAAGACCTGAGGCCCTGTCGGCAGCCAGACGCGCTTCAACCTGTCTGTTGAGTTCTGTCAGTGTACGCCCGAGATAGGCGTGATATCGCGCTTCCTGAGGATTCAATTGCGCTGATCGTTGAAAAAGCTCTAGCGCTTTTGCCCGGTTTCCATGCTCTGCTGCTATGATTCCGAGCAGGCAATATGGGACAGGATCGCCAACTTTCGCATGGATCATATCCAACGCGTCGGCGTGCACACCCTTGAAATCTTTCGCAGCAATGCGCTTGAGCCCGCTTTCCAGGGCTTTGGAAGGGCTGTTGCTCAGCTGCATCAGTTGTAGATGTTCCTGTTTCAGACTGGAATAATAGATTGACAGACCACGTACAAAATTGGTCGCTAGTCGAGTGAGAAGATTGAGCAAGTGTAGATGACGCATTTGTTCGGGCCAAGATGCCCAAAGCTTTTCGCACCCTCGGATGACGGACCCGGAGATGCGGGTAGCCGACCAGGTTAATAGGATTGAGAAAGATGAGAAAGATGAACTCCTTTTCAGGACGCGGCACATCCGTAAGCGTATTGGCCTTAGCCGCAGCCAGCCTGACACTCACTGCACCGGCCTTTGGCCAGGATGAGGTAGCAGAAGAGGCGGAAGCCCGCCAGAATACGATTATTGTTACGGCGACCCGCCGGGCAGAAGGCGTTCAGGACATTCCACTTAACATTGCTGCTGTTGGCGAGGCCCAGATCGAACAACAGGGCTTTGGCGATATTTCTGAACTCGCATCATATGTCCCGGGTCTGAACGTTTCAGACCAAGGCGGTCGTGACGGTAACCGTATCGTTGTGCGCGGATTGAACGCTGAGCCTGTCCAGGCGGCATTTGGTCAGCCAGATGGCGGCGGCACTGTGGCAACATATATTGGCGAAATTCCAGTCTATGTGGATCTTCGCCTCAAAGACCTTCAACGCGTTGAAGTCCTGCTTGGGCCTCAGGGCACGCTTTATGGCGCCGGGACGATGGGTGGCGCCATTCGTTATATCCCCAACAAACCGAGCTTTGATGAGCAATTTCTCGAAGTTCGTACCGACGTATACTCTTATGCGGAAGGAGACGGGATCAGCTCAGATACCGGGTTCACGGCGAACTTCCCAGTATCAGATCGTTTCGCGATCAGGGCTTCCGTCGACTATCTGAACGATGAGGGTTTCATCGACTATCCTTTTGTCGTTCAAGATATCGGCGTTTCTGAGCCAGACCCAGACTTCGGTGATCCGGCTGCGCTTGCTGCAAATTTCAATCCGCAATCGGATGTGAATACCGAAGAGACGCTGGGCGGGCGTATTGCTGCCCGCTGGCAGCCGATTGATGCGGTTGACGCTACGCTGACCTACTATTTCCAAAATCAGGAAAATGGTGGACGAAATACATCGGGCCGGCGCGGAATACTGATGACGGGCGACTACGAGTCAGCACAGCGCGTGCTTGAACCAAATGAGCGTGACAATGAATTGATCGCTCTGGAAGTTGTTGCCGATCTTGGATTTGCAGAACTAACATCAGCAACAGGCTTTTCAGAGACGGCTGAGAATGGTCAGCGCGACCAGACCGATCTTCTGATCACTCTGGAATATAGCTATGAGGCCTTCCCAACGTTTACGGCCTTTACATTTGAAGATGACAAGACTGAAACCTTCAATCAAGAAATCCGGCTCGTCTCTACAGGTGACCATCGCTATAACTGGATTGTAGGCGCCTTCTATAACGAGAATACCTACACTGCGATTTCATCAGAGTTCACACCGGGGTATACTGATTTTGTAGGCGGCACACGCCCGGATTTGAACGATCTTGAATACTTCTCAGCCGACCGCCAAGAACTTGAAGAAACCGCCATCTTTGGCGAGTTCGCCTATGACATCACCGATAATTGGGATGTGACCGTCGGCGCACGTCTTTATGATTACACGTTCCAGACCGGAAACCAGACGAATTTCCCAATTTTTGAGGGCCCTGACTTCCAACCGTTCGTGCTTAGCGACCTTGAATCCAATGTAGCATTGGACCCAACAACGCTTCAGGACGAGCAAGGCGAGTTGTTCAAAATCAACACTTCTTACAAGTTTGAAAATGGCAATTTGGCCTACGCGACCTTCAGCCAAGGCTACCGCTTGGGTGGAGGCAATGCTGGAGGAGATTGTCCGGCCTTCGATATAAATATGGGACAGGGGCTCTGCCTTCTTGCCGCTGGCCAGCAATTCGGACCAGATCCTGTCAACGATGTCCGCCAACTCGACGAGCGCGCCTATGTCTCTGACACGGTCGACAATTATGAAGTTGGCTTGAAAACGAGCTGGCTTGATGGCGCATTGATTTTAAACGGTTCCGTTTACTTCATTGAGTGGACGAATCCACAGCTAGCGGCGACGTCGGTGAATGCTGGCACATCAATTACGGTGAATGCAGGCGCGGCCGAGACCATGGGTCTTGATCTTTCCGGTAGCTGGCAGGTTACCGAAGCATTCAATGTCCGTGGGAGTTTCTCATACACTGATGCTCAGCTCACTGAGGATGTTCCGGATCTGGTCACAACGATTGATCCCCCTGGATTCGGTACCGTGTTCGAAGCTGGCCAATCTGGAGACCGTCTTCCGGGCTCACCAGAGACTCAGTTCTCTATTTTCGGGAGCTATGAGATCCCGCTGACGAATGGTAATTTGGTTATGATTGACGGTGGTTATTCATGGCAGGGCGACGTCTTGGATGAGGCCGCTGCGCGAGGTGATAGCCTGATCCTCCCGAGCTTTGGCCGTGCGAGCGCCGCGGTTGCTTATCAGGCCGACCGGTGGACAGCGCAGGCTTATGTCGACAATTTGTTCGATGAGCTTGCAGAAACCAGTGTTGCAGGTAATGCGCTCTTTAGTCAGACCATAAATGGCGCAAATGTCCGCTCATATCGAACGAATGTCTTGGCGCCTCGATCGATTGGTGTGCGCCTCAAATATCGCTTTGATTAGGCGAGTGCGAAAAAGCAAACGAATTGGGGCCCGCAAGGGCCCCTTTTTTTGATCAGTATGATTGACCGGGATTGCTTCTAATGGGGCGTTGCTATTCAAACTGCTAGCCTGTCGAATAATTCTGGAGACCCAATCCGTGCAGACTGTTAAACGCTACGCCAGCCTGATCCTGCTTGCACTCGCCACGTTAGCGTTTGGCGGGTGCGCCACAGTTCAACCTGAGCCTCAGCTGCGGACGTTGAGCGAACAGAATCTTGTTGATATTCTGATCGGCTCTTGCATTCAATCAACGCGAAACTGCGACCCCAGTCAGTCTATTGCCGACGTAAAGGCGGCTTTGACTGAGGGCAAAGTGTTCAAAACCATTCCCGTCGAGAGTGTCGCCGATGACGGGATGGTGGTCGCGGTTCAGGGCATTGGCGGCGGCGGTCCATGGCAATACGTGATCGACCGAACGACTGAACAGGGGGTTGAGACAATTGAAGATCCAAGGCGTGCGGTGGTTGAGCTGTTCAGCGAGTATACAGGAAAAGAGGTCGCCGCTCTGGTTCGGTCAGAAGCAGCAGGAGCAACAGCAACGGCCTTATTGCTTGGTGCGGACATGGGCATTCCCACGCTCGATGGCGGCATCACGGGTCGCGCGGTTCCCGAAGTCCAGCAATCCATCCCGTGGATCAATGGCATTGCATCGGTTCCGACAGCAATCATTACCCCTTGGGGTGATCAGATCATTATCAAGCACGCAATTGATGAGTATCGCGTCGAAGACCTGAGCCGGGCCATTGCCGTGGCCAGTGCAGGCGATGCGACCATCACAATGACGCCGATGTCGGGCGACCAACTCGAGCGCGGTATCCTTGCTGGCAATCTGTCAGAAGCGGAACTCTATGGTCGGACTGTGCGTGAAGCGCGCGAGGCGGGTGCAGACCCGATCGCTGCTCTGATTAATGTTGCCGGCGGCTACAAACTTTTCGAGGGCGTGGTCACCGTTGCCGAAGACCGCGGTGAACGCGGTTTCAATTGGGTCGAAGCCGAATTCGAGGGCGTTGGTGAGTATGCTGGGCGTACGTACAAAGTCTTCGTCAAGAATGAGAACATCGTGACATGGATTGACGGCGAGCTTGATGCCATGGCCCCCGATTACATCTATAATCTCGATCCTGATACTGGGGAATCGACTCTTGGCGTCGGATATGGCGGGTATGTTGTGGGCGAGAAAGTCACCATGGTCGGCGTACCTGGCGCGCCTGCCTGGCGCAGCGAGAAAGGTATCGAGCTTATAGGCCCCCGCCACTTTGGCTTCGATTTCGATTATATTCCAATTGAAGAGATTCAGGAAAGCAGAGCGCTCGACTAGTGACTATGGAAATTTATGAAAGCAAAACCTGGTGGCCGCTTTTGACCACAGGGAAATAAGCTGAGCGTCTTACTTAAGGTGCAGATTCAGCTGGTAATTGCAGCACCGGCATTCAATCGCTCAGCTGGGTTCTCATAGTCCAGTGTTTTTCTCGGTCGCTCATTCAGCTCTCTCGCGATTTCATCAAGTTACTTTCGGGAGCTCAAAGACAAGTCCTTTCCTTTCGGAAGATATTGCCGCAGCAACCGGTTAGTATTCTCGTTCGAGCCGCGCTGTCTAAATCTCCAGATTCTATGACTTCATTGGTGACGATGATCCGCAGGTATCATCAGCGACAATTAATGCGAGCATTCCAATTACAGTGAATGCCGCTGGTGCCGAGTCCACTGGTATCGAAGCCTCCGGTAGTTGGCAGGTGAATGAGCAGTTTTCAATTCGGGGTAGCTATAGCCACACCCAGACAGAATTGACTGAGGACGTTCCATCTCTGATCCGGACAATCGCGCCTCCAGGATTTGGTACGGTGTTCCAAGACGGCCTTGCGGGCGACCGTTTGCCAGGATCGCCGGAAAACCAGTTCTCGTTCTTCGCGACCTATGATCATGGTACATTCTATAATGGCGACCTGTCCTTCAATGCCGGCTATGCTTGGCAGGGCGATGTCCTGACCCGAACAGGCGCACGCGGCAACAGCCTAACGCTGGATTCATTCGGCCTGGCGAATGCCTCTGTCGTCTATGATACTGGCCCATGGAGTGCGACTCTGTTCGTCAACAACCTGTTTGACGAGTATGCAGAAACAGGTGCGCGGTCATCACCGCCATTCAACCAGACGGTCAGTGGCGCAAATGTGCGTAGCTTCGGTACGGCCGTCGCCCCACCACGCTCCATCGGTGTTCGCTTCAAGTGGGACGTCTGGGACAAATAAGGCCCCAAAGCTTCAAAGCTGATTTTGAAAGCGGGGCCTTCGGGTCCCGCTTTTTTTGGGGGCTGAGCGGCACCGTGCACAAGCTCTAGGGCGCCCTAAAAACGTCAAAGACAATCGCACTTTCTATATCTTGGGGCTCGCAAATGACGTTGCCGACCCACAGAACGCCTGAAAATTGGTTTCAGGTGCAATCACTGTTGATAATTTGTCACGTCCCAAAGTTAATCCGCCTGCTTGTGTCGTTTCACATTGACGTGATCTGTGAAGTTTTTGAGACTAAATTCTGGAGGCTTCTGGGGAGAGGCATTCAAGAATAGTGGATACGGAACCAACCACATTGAGAGTTGGCACCCGTTATAGCTGAGGGAAACACAATGATTTCAAGAAGAAAACTAGGCTCACGCCTGATGCATTCGACCGCGCTCTGTCTCGCGCTTTCGATGGGCACGGCGATGGCACAGGACGCCGATGAGGTGGTCGAGGTAACCACCGTTGATGAAGATGAAGAGGTGGTTCAGCAAAAAGTTACGGTGACCGGTTCGCGCCTCGCACGCGATGAGTTTTCAAGTGCCGCGGCTATTGATGTTCTGACGGCCGATGAGGCCAAGATCGAGGGCTTGGGCGATGTTGCAGCATTGCTCCAGACGTCGACAGCTGCGTCCGGCTCAGCACAGATCAATGCCGCTGTTTCCAACGAATTTGTTAGCAATGGTGGCACAGGCGCCGCCACGCTTTCTCTGCGTGGTCTTGGCGCAAATCGGACCTTGTTCCTCCTTGATGGCCGGCGCGCCGGTCCATCTGGAACACGGGGTTCGGTGTCGGCTTTTGACCTGAACTCGATCCCGCTGGCTGCCGTTGAGCGTGTCGAAATCCTGAAGGATGGCGCGTCAGCCGTTTACGGGTCCGACGCAATCGCGGGTGTTGTGAATATTATCACCAAGAAAGATGATGGCGGCGAGATTGATGGTTTCATGTCTGTGCCGGAAAATGGCGGCGGCGAGGAATTTCGTCTCAGTGGCAGCTATGGCAAGTCGTTCGATAAAGGTAATATCCGCGTCACAGCTGACTATTACGAAAGCCGTATGCTGCGCCGCGGAGATCGCGACTATCTCGATTGTAACGAGGCCTATGCGTTCAACGATGATGGCAGCCGCGCCGATGTGATTGATCCACGCACGGGTGAATTCCAGTGTCAGGACCTGCTCTGGGGTCATGTCTGGATTTATGACTATGCTGGTAACACCAACGTCCCGACGACATTCCCATTCCTTGCCCAGTATGACTTTGACGGCTCCTTGGCAGCCAGCGGCATTCCTGGTTATCCAAATACCGGTGATCCTGAGCAACTGAGCGTTCCTTCCGGCTTCTTCCCGATCTATTACGATCAGAATGACATTGATGGACTGGCGGCCTGGAACGGGATCAACGTGGGTACGGAACCTCGAGGACTGGTTGATTATGACCACCCATATCAGAATGCGGAGACGCTGATCCCTGAAGTCAAGCGGTTTACCGCTATGGCCAGCGGCGAGTATGAATTGACAGATAACGTCACCGCGTATGGTGAGGCCCTGTTCAACCGCCGCGAGACGTTCACGGATGGCTATGCCCAGTTCTGGTCTTATCACTATGGTGAGGATTCCCTTGGGCTGTTTGGTGGAACTGGGCAAAACCCAGAACCTTCAGCGCAAGGATGGACAGGCCTACAATGGTTCTCTCCAACCGCGATTACAGACCGTGCTGACGAAGAAGTCACAGTTGACTATACCCGTTTTGTGGGTGGCCTTCGAGGCGACTTTGGCGGCTTCCTGAACGGCGCACAGTGGGATTTGTCCTACCAGTATTCAAAGTCTGACGGCGAGTACACGGCAGATTATCTCTATGATGATGCCATCAGGGATTACAACTTCCAGACTTCGCTTTGCGGTGCCATCAATGGCGGCGTAACATCCGTTGCCGGTCGTCCATGTGTTGATGTGCCATGGTTCAGCCCGGAAGTTCTTGGCGGCAATTACAGCCAGGAAGTGGAAGACTTCCTATGGACGGTAGAGACCGGGACAACCGAGTACACCCAGTCTGCAATTGAGGGGTATATCACTGGCGAAGTGTTTGAGCTTCCCGCCGGCGCTGTGCTAGGTGCTATCGGCTTCCTGTATCAGGAAGATGAGATCATCGACTCTCCGGCAGCGATCGTGCAGGCTGGAAACGATTGGTATGGGGAGTCTGCAGGTATTACTGCTGGTTCTCAGGAACAAACGGCCGTCTATGGTGAGATTGAGATTCCAGTTCTGGCTGACCTGCCACTCGTGGAAAAATTGACCTTCTCTGCCTCTGGGCGTTTGACGGATATCAGCACGGTTGACGACACGGGTGATAATTACCGGGTTTCTGCGAACTGGCAGCTCACACCAGAGTTCAGACTTCGGGCAACCCAGGGTACGTCATTTCGTGCACCGGGCCTGTTCGAACTCTTCCTGGCAGACGAGACCAGCTTCGCTCGGCAGGGCCTCATTGACCCTTGTTTCCAATGGGGTAGCAATGCGGATATTTCTCCGAATGTTGCGGCGAACTGTGCCGCTGCCAATATCCCGCAAGACCATGCGCCTGCGATCTCCGCAAGCGTGCTGCGCGGTGGCGGCCTCGGTCTATTGGAGCCGGAAACCTCTGACAACTTCAGTGCAGGTTTTGTCTGGACGCCAAGCTTTATAGACCTGAGCTTGGCGGTTGATTATTTCGACATTGAGATCAATGGCGAGATTACCACATTGACCGCGACCCAGATTGTCAATGGTTGCTTCAATTCGAGCTCGTTCCCGAACGAGCCGCTTTGCGACCTGTTTGACCGCAACCCAGCGGGTGCTGATGGATTCCGAATCACCGATGTTCGGGCGCAATTCATCAACGTGAACTCGCAGGTCAATGAAGGTTTCGATGTCACAGTTCGCTACGATCATGAGACGCCTTGGGGGCTTCTGACGGTTGATGCGCAAGCAACACACCAGCTTGATTCCTTCACGCTCCTGCTTGCCGATGACGATGTTGAAAACCTCAATGGTGAGTATGGCGAGCCTGAAACAACGGCTTATGTCAACTTCACGCTGGATACAGATTCCAACTGGGACTGGTTCTATGGCATTGATTATATCGATGGAACTAACCAACAGGCGCGGAGTGAAGTGGAAGTTGGCACGACGCTTTATGGCACGCCGGTCAACTATAAGTATTTCACCGAGGAGGTCGTCTATCACACCGTCTCGACTGAATATACGAATGAGGACTGGACCTTCAGAATAGGTATCTCAAATCTCTTCGATGAGCACCCACCGGCAGTATCCGATGCCGACTCGGGTAACTCGTTGATCCGTTCTCAGTATGACTATTTGGGACGCCGCGTGTTCATGAACCTCACAAAGAGCTTCTAGACGCGAACACAATCTAAACGGAAGCGGCGGGCAGCAATGTCCGCCGTTTTTGCAACCAGTCTGTGCTCGCTTTGCTTGACATTGTGCAGCACGGTCAGTGTCTTAAGCTGATCACGGACGGAGATCCCAATTGCCCCACGTCAAGGTCAAACCAGACAATCTCAACGAACGAAATCAGGAGTTTGATCAGGTCCCCCTGACAACACCACTCTTCCTGAATTCGGTGCCGAAAAGTGGCACCCACCTGATGCGCAACATGATGCGCATGTTTGTGCCCGTCGAGCAGCAATATCACGACACGTTCATTCAGATTCCGGTCCTGCGTCAAAACTTGCAGGCCTTTTCCTCCAAAGCTCCCAAGCTCAGCTGGGGGCATCTGCTGTTTTCGGACGATGCCGCTATTGTTCTGAAACAGGTCAATCATATCCTGCTCGTTCGTGATCCCTATGATTGGGTCCTGGCCCGCACCCGCTTCTTCCTCTCGGAGAATTTCGAGGCCAATCTGGAACACCTCAAAGACGGCAATGTCCTGATCGAGGACATGCTCAATATGATGATTTTCGGCATCCACAACAAAGTCCCCTCGATCCGGGATATCTACACCCACAATGCTGTTAGCTGGCTCGGATCACGGGCGCATCTTGTCCGCTATGAGGAACTCGTCGGGCACGTCAAAACCCTCGATACAGATACCGCCGAGGTCTATTTCAAAGACCTCTTCAAGCATTGCGGCATCGCTGAGATGCCGAGCGATTGGAGGGATCGCATCCGTATTGGCTCTGATCGAAAGATCAGCAGTACCGCCCGGGAGAACCTGACATCAACCGAAACAAGAGTGCCCGAAACGCTGCCTGACCCCCAAAGGCAGATGGTCGATTTCGCCGTTCCCGGTCTGCGCAGCCTCCTTGGCTATTCATGACGCTAAGCCGCCAGAAAACAGGTTGAACGAGATATGAGAAAAGTTCTGATTGTAGGCGGCGGATCAGCCGGTTGGATGGCGGCAGCCTATCTCAATGGCGCATTGAATGAGCGCGGTGAGCGGCCAACCATCGAGATTACCGTTGTTGAGTCCCCAGACATCCCTCGCATCTCTGTCGGAGAGGCGACAGTGCCTTCGATACAGCACGTGCTTGCGGTTATCGGCCTGGACGAGATCAAATTCATGAAAGCCGCCAAGGCGACGTTCAAACAGTCCATCCGCTACCAGAACTGGCTTCACAATGATGACAGTTTCTATCACCACCCATTCAGTCGCTACAGAGTCCAGCCCATCGATCGCTCTGGGCGCGCCTGGTTAAACTCGGATCGTTCCATCCCCTTCATGGAGACCGTGTCAGCACAGCCCGTGATTTGCGACATGGCGCGCGCACCAAAGATGCTGGGGCGCTGGGATATGGGGGCGCCGCTCTCCTATGCGTTTCACATGAATGCGCAACTATTCGCGGATTATCTGCGCGACTTCTCTGTCGCACGAGGTGTCAAGCATCGTCTGGAAAACGTGACCGATGTGAAACTGAAAGAAAACGGCCATATCCACTCCGTCAAAACAGATGGCGGTGCTGAACTGGAAGCTGACCTGTTTGTCGATTGCACAGGATTTCGCTCCAAACTGATAGGCGAGGCCCTCAGCGTCCCGTATGAAGATTATTCACAATGGCTGATGTGCGATCAGGCCTTGGTCAGCCGCATCAAGTACGAGGATTTCTACCCTGGCCTGGTGCGCCCCTATACGACCGCGACCGCGCTCTCATCTGGTTGGATATGGGATATCCCGATGCAGGACCAGCGCTCTATTGGCTATGTCCACTCAAGCCAGTTCACCACGCCTGAAAACGCCGAAAAAGAGTTACGCGCCTATGAAGGACCACATGGTGAGACGCTCGACACGAGGCTGATCAAATTCCATGTCGGTCAGCGCCAGAAGGCCTGGCACAAGAACTGTGTCGCGATTGGCCTGGCTGGAGGGTTTATCGAGCCGCTAGAGTCGACCGGCCTTTATCTTTCCGACCTCGGCGCCGTTATGCTGGCTGAGCATTTTCCGCATCGAGACGACATGTTCGAAACAATGGCATTTCGTTACAATCGCATTGTCTCAAATCGATATTTCGAGATCCTCGATTTCATCAACATGCACTATTGCCTATCGCGGCGCACTGATACTGAATTCTGGCGAGAGGTGCAGAAGCCTGAGCGCATAACGGAGCGCCTGAAAGCCAAGTTTGAGTACTGGAAAACCAAACCACCAAGTGCGTCCGACTTTGATGATCAATCCTTCCCAGGTGGCAGCGGCGGGTTCGAGCGTGTTATTCCGGGGTGTGACCCCCGCCCGCCTGTAGATGTTGCCGGACTGTGGAATCATGAAAGTTATGAAGCGATCATGTATGGCATGCATTTTTGCGGACAGCCTTTACCACCCGCCGCGCCAGATGCACCCAAGTCGCGCGTCACGCCGGCGATTATTGAGCGTTTGCGGGCCGCCCAAACCAAACTGCCACCGCATGATCTGTGGTTACAGCAAGCACTCGGTGCCCCTGCTTTCAACTATTCCGGTTATCAACCCGCAGGCTGGGCGAACGAGACGTCAAAGCCGTTCTGATCGCTACGGTGCGGCGCAAAATCGCTCAATCCTGTCTTGTATTTCGGCCACAGATGACCAGAGCAGCTCAATCTCCTTTTCATGTCTGCGCCATTTGTCAGGATGGGGCTGCGAGACAGTGGAGCGTGACAGCGGCAATGCGCCAATATTAAGAGGGGCGACCTCAGTGCCCGGTGACGCAAAAGCCCGAATGCTGTTCAACACTGCCCCTGGGTCTGCGATGAAACTGGCATAGTCACACGCCATCCAGCGGCCGCGATCCAGGTTAGACAGCCCATCCATAATGGCGTGATTACTGGCTGCCCATTGGAACGCAGCAATCTCCGGGACCGATTTACCGCGCATGGCTTGCCAGCCTTTCGGCAACAGGAAGCACCAGCCCGGCAAATGCCAATTTGGCAAGTCACGGAAGGTGACAAAATTTCCGCGCTGCATACCGATCGACCAAGCCTCGATCAGGCTTGAGATATTTTGCCTTGGATCCCTGCGCAGAAGAACGAAGTGGGCTTTGGGAAATACTTTGAGCAGGAACGGAATATTCAGTGAGTTGCGCGGGGTTTTCTCAATCAGGAAAATCTTGCTTGGACGCTGCGCCTCAGGGAGCTCCAGATAACGAATGCCCTGATGATTGCGGACCAGTAATAGGAACAGTCGCCGAAACAGTCTGACAGTCTCATCGTCGGCGTGGCGTTCATCCAGCGCCATGGAATCAAGCGCGGCGTTTTCTGCCCGAAGATGAGGGAATTCACGAAAGACACCATGGCTCTCGCCGCCAATCGACCAGAATGGGGTAATGCGTGACACCTGCTCGAACAAAAGCGTGCTGCCTGAACGCGGCGCTGAAACGATAATGATCGGATCGGCAACGAGGTCGAGTACAGCCTCGTCCGAGAGATGAGCCGTCGCCTGTCGCGCTGCTGGTTTCAGGTGGGGCAAGCGTTTCATCATGGCCGTCCGCTAGCTCACGCTGAGCGTAAACTCACTCGCCATATCGTTTTCTTCGGGATGGCAATTGCATGGCACGCGCAGCTGAACCGTATCCACACAGGCTTTCGGCGTACACGGCACGCCCGGGTGATGCTTGTTCGCACAGCAACAGGGCTCCCACGGAAATACCCAATCGAGGATCAAATGAACGCGGTCTTCGTCACCATGATTGGCAACATAGTGCATGCGGCGATTATTGATCTCGTAGATCTCGCCTTCTTTCATATTGATCCGTTCCTTGCCGACATAAAAATAGACCTGGTCATTGGTCACAATCGGAATATGGACGCGGTGCGAGTGTGTCAGTGAGAAGTTCATGTCCTGATGGATCGAAATCTTGCCCCCCGCGACGAGCTTGGCCAAGCTGACCCGGATGAAATAGCCACGCACTTCGCCATCGAACTTGGCGAGGGTTTCGGCGTCTGACTCATAGAAATCAGCTATCTGCGCCAGGAAAGGCTGTAGTGCGGGCGCGAAAACCTGCAAGGCTGGACGCCGCGTTGCATCGGTATGGCGAAAGTCCTCATCATAGACCAGACCTATGAATTGCGTGTCCTTATGCACCTCGTAGCGTTTCTGGCGGGTGTCATCCTGCAACCACTGTGCGTCGGTGAGCTGTTCAACCAAGCCCTTGATTTCGCTGATATCCGCCTCACCCAGTTTCCTGAAATTGCCCTGGAAATTCATTTAAGCACCACGTTCTGACAGACCATAACTCTTACCCTCACTAGATGCTGTGAGCAAACATGATGTGTCCTTAGTCTCACTGATCCTGCGAAAAGTTTCGGCGCGTCGTCAGCAGTCATTGGTAGATACCTCTATGGACTGCCCGTGATGACACAGCGTTGGCCGAATTCTTACGCATTGTATTTGTTAGAAAAATGGTGGTCGATACAAGGTTCGAACTTGTGACCCCTGCAATGTCAATGCAGTGCTCTACCGCTGAGCTAATCGACCATCATCGAAGAGAGGCGTAATCGGACTTTGCGCCCGCCAAGTCAAGCACCTGTTGCGGCAAATGTCAGGCCGCCATGACCCGTTCTACTTCATCAACCAGTTCGCGCAGATGAAACGGCTTGGACAGGACTTTCGCGCCCGCAGGCGTTGGAGTACCGCCGGACAGAGCAACAGCTGCAAATCCGGTAATGAAGACAATTTTCATGGCTGGATCGAGTTCAGCGCCTCGCCGAGCGAGTTCAATCCCGTCGATACCCGGCATAACGATATCGGTCAGAAGCAAATCGAAGACTTCGCGTTCAAGCGCTTCCAAAGCGCCCTCACCGTCCTCATAGTCCTGAACATCATGGCCTGCACGGCGCAGGGAGGCTGCCAGAAAGGTGCGCATTGCCTGATCGTCTTCTGCCAGCAAGATTTTGCTCATCACTGCACACCCCTCTTTTAAAGTCGGAGCCGACTATAGAACCTGAATCGGTAAACCCACAGTGAACAAGCGGGCGAAATCCCGATTTTGTCCACACTCGATTAATCGTGTCGGCTTTTCCGTCAAGATCTCGGCACTGTCTCTCTTGACCTGCGTGGATAATGGTCGATCCTAAGTATATGAGATCACTGACGGAAACCAAGCTGACAGACGGTCTGGCTACGCCTGCCTGCGATGTCTTGCGCGGTAGCGGCAGGGCCGTTCCTGTCATCTTTGCCTCGCCGCACAGTGGTTCAGTCTATCCGGCGGATCTCGTGACGAAGCTGCAAGTGCCACTTATTGACCTGCGTCGTACCGAGGATGCCTTCGTTGACGAACTGTTCGCCCGCGCCAGCCAAGTCGGCGCGACACTGATTACCGCCAATTATGCGCGCGCCTATGTCGACCTCAACCGCGATGCCAGGGAACTGGACGCATCGATGTTCGAGGATGGTATTCCCCGCGAGGCCGGGGCACCGGGCACCAGGGTCCAGGCCGGCCTTGGCTGTTTCCCGCGTGTCGGTGCCGGAGCAAGGGAGATATATGCTGCCAAATTGACCAAGGCAGAGGGCGAGCGGAGGCTTGGGCTGGTGCATGATGTCTATCATCAGGCCATTACAAGCGAGTTGGAACGCCTGATGCAGACTTGGCCGGAAGCAATTTTGGTTGATTGCCATTCAATGCCGTCAAAACAGCCCGGACGCCGGCGCGCACCGGATATTGTCCTAGGCGACCGTTTTGGATCGAGCTGCAGTGCCAAGCTGACGAGCCAGGTTGAGCGCGCCTTTCGGCGGCGAAGCCTGCATGTTTCGAGAAATGCACCCTATGCAGGTGGGTACACGACCCGCCGCTATGGCAGACCAAGGCGCGGCGTCCACGTTCTGCAGATCGAAATCAATAGATCTCTTTATATGAATGAGATGAACGTTGAAAAATCTCGGGATTTTATCGGATTCAAGGACATCACCGATGAAATCGTCAACGTTATCGTCGAATTCGCGCAGAATGAGTTCGGCTAGCCCCCCAAAATTCTGACCAAAAAAAAGCCGCGCTGTGAAGCGCGGCTGATAAGGTAAGGGAGGAAACGCCAGAAGGCGTTAGCACCGCAGTGCTGTTAATCAAGATATGCTGCGGCGCACAAAGCACAACCCCCTTCATGCTGCACCGCCGCATAACTCCCCTGCGCATGTGGGATGCTGAATTCAAAGCAACTTTTTTCAAAGCGGCACGGTATTTGCTGACCTGTCGGGCGATTATCCAATTATGGGACTCCTAATGGGTCCTGCTCGTTTGGGAGAGCAGAATGACAGATAATACTGACCTGCATGTGGGCAAGCGCCTGCGACGTCGGCGCAGGCTTCTGGGGCTGACGCAGCAAAACCTGGCCGAAATGGTGGGCGTGCGGTTCCAACAGATCCAGAAATATGAATGCGGGGCCAACCGTATTACCTCTTCCCGGCTGTACGATCTATCCAAAGCGCTAAACGTCTCAGTCCAGTATTTCTTTGACGGCATAGACAGTGAAGAAATGCAGGGCCTGGCGGCCAATGATGCCGACCGTATGGACGGCGATGTGCTTAGCCAGAAAGAAACGCTTGAACTCGTTCGCGCCTATTACCGCTTGGGCGAGCGCCCACGCAAACGCCTTCTCGAACTGGCAAAAGCGCTGGAAACCGACGCCTCTGACACCGGCGCTGCTTGACCGCGCCTGCCGTGCATGGCTAAGCGCGGTAGATGACCAATTCTCCTGAATTTGACGCCATAGGCGTCGCCAAGGCCATGGCCGATGCTGCTCAAACAGCAACGCTGCCGCTTTTCCGGGCCCTGACCTCCATCGATAATAAATCCGGCCTGTCGGACTTTGATCCCGTCACGGAAGCTGATCGTGGCGCAGAACGCGCCATGCGAGACGTTTTGGCCGAGCGACGTCCGCAGGACGGAATATTTGGCGAGGAATACGGCAAAACGCCTGGAACCTCTGGCTGGACCTGGGTACTGGACCCGATCGATGGCACACGTGCCTTTGTAGCGGGCTTGCCGGTCTGGACGACGCTGATTGGCCTGGTGGACGATGATAATCACGCGCATGTCGGCCTGATCGACCAGCCATTCCTTCAAGAACGCTACTATGGCGATGGCAAATCAGCATATCTGGAAACCGCGCAGGGCAGCCAGGATATCAGCGTATCAGACTGCCGCGACCTGAGAGAAGCGATAATTTCAACCACCGATGCGTTTATCATGACACCCCCTGAACAGGGTGCCTGGACACATCTGCGGCATACGGCGAGGATTACGCGCTACGGTTTGGACGCCTACGCCTATGCAAGGCTTGCGGCTGGCAGCATTGACCTCGTCGCTGAGGCCGGCCTGCAAGCCTACGATGCGGCAGCATTGATACCTGTGGTACGCGGCGCTGGTGGTCTTGCCTGTGACTGGCGCGGCGGGCCTGCCAAGCCTGGCGGCCAGCTTGTTTGCGCATCAAGCCAGGCTGTTCTCGACCAGGCGCTGATTTCGCTGCGACGCTCTGCAGACTAGCTGCATCGATACTGGCCAGCAGGCTACGAACTAGGCTAGACCAGCGCAATGGCAGAGCAAGACTCATCCTCGGTCGCCGAACGGCGCCTCAGCATGCCCCGGCGCCCCGGTCCCTGGCGGATTGCCAACATCATTGACGGTCGAGCTCTACGGGTGAAACTCACTGCTGCGGCGCTTGACAGTGAAGGCAACGAAAAGAAGATGCGAAGCGAAGCGCTGGACATCCTTCATTCGGCTCTATTTCGTGGACGCCTGATTGCTCAGGAGCGCCTGCAACAAGGCGCAGACGGCCTGGACACAGCAAGATTGCTCGCTGCCGTTCAGGATGAAGTGCTGCATGCTCTGTACGATTTCACCACAACTCACGTATTTCGGGCCCGAAACCCGACCGAGGGTGAGCGGCTGTCTGTTTTTGCAACGGGCGGATATGGGCGCGGCGTGTTGGCACCATCTTCCGATATCGATCTGTTGTTTCTGCGACCTTACAAATCCTCTCCCTTCGCTGAGAGCGTGATCGAATACATGCTCTACACGCTGTGGGACATGGGGCTGAAAGTCGGCCACGCATTCCGGACACCGCAAGAATGCATTCGGCTGTCAAAGGAAGATGTCACGATCAAGACCAGCCTGCTGGATACGCGCTTCCTGTTTGGTGACAAGGAACTCGCCGAAAGTACAGCTGCCCAGTTCAACAAACAGGTTGTTTTCGGGCAGGATGCGCAGTTCATTTCAGACAAACTTCAAGAGCGTGACCGGCGGCACGCGCGCCAGGGCGATGCCCGGTTTGTCGTCGAACCAAATGTCAAAGAGGGCAAAGGCGGCCTGCGTGACCTGCAAACGCTTTACTGGATCGTCAAACATCTCGACCCGGTGAATACGACATCGCTTGAAGACGTCATGGCGAATGACATGTTCACCAATCATGAGCATCATGTCTTCATGCGGGCGGCCCGCTTCCTGTGGACCGTGCGCTGCCACCTCCATTACGTGACCGGGCGCGCCGATGAGAGGCTGAGTTTTGATCTTCAGCCTGAACTTGCCGCCCGGATGGGCTACACGGATCGCGGCAGCCAACTCGGTGTCGAGCGGTTCATGAAACGGTATTTCCTGGCCGCAAAGGATGTTGGCGGCCTGACACGTATTCTCGCTGCCAAATTGGAGGCGCAGCAAAAGAAAAAGCCCGAGGGCTGGCGGCGGCTTCTGCCGACAGGGGCACCAAAATCGGTCGAGGATCCACTCTTTCACATCGAAGCTGGCCGACTGGCAATCAAGGATGAAGAAGCCTTCCTAAGCGATCCAACAGGTTTGCTGCGCTTGTTCATGACAGCTGACATGGAGGAAATCGATATCCATCCCGACGCGATGTCTCTGGCGTCACGAAACACCAGGCTGATCAACCAGGATAATCGCGACGACCCAAGGCTGAGCACGGCCTTTCTTAGTATCCTGCTGGAGAGCAAGACCCCTCAACTGGCACTCAATCGCATGAATGAAGCAGGTGTGCTGGGTCGGCTTGTGCCCGAATTTGGCGGTATTGTCGGCCAGACCCAGTTCAATATGTACCACCATTATACAGTTGATGAGCATACGCTGCGTGCGGTCGGCCATATGGCGGCCATGCAGCGCGGCGAAACCGGGTTCGAACTTGCCGAAGGTCTGTTCAACAAAATCAGTCATCGACGTGCGCTCTATCTGGCAATGCTGCTGCACGACACGGGTAAGGGGCTAGGTGATCAGCAGGTTGAGGGCATGAAAACGGCGCGCGCCGCCGGTAAGCGCCTTGGTCTGGATGAAGGTGAAACAGAGCTGATTGCCTGGTTGGTCGGGAACCATCTTGAAATGAGTGAAACTGCGCAGAAACGTGATATTTCAGACCCGCGTACAATTGCCACTTTCGCCAAGCTGGTCGGTGATACCGAACATTTGCGCCTGCTATATATTCTGACGGTGGCCGATATCCGTGCAGTTGGCCCTAATGTCTGGAACACATGGAAAGGCCAACTTCTGTCTGAGCTTTACCACGCAACCGAGGCGGCACTTCGCGGCGGGCGTACCGATGAAGCGAGCATTGTTGAAAGCCTGCATCAACGCGCCAACACCAATCGCAGTGAACTTCTCGAAGCCCTGAACAACGTACCGGGCCTGATGCTGGAACTGGACGATTCTTACTGGACCGGATTTGACCAGGATACACTGGCCATGCATGCAGGCATTCTGGCCGCCGAGAACGACACAGTGGTTGTGGCGCAAATGTCGAATGATGGTGCCAGAACAGAGCTGTTCGTAACCTGCCCAGACGAAGTCGGCATATTTGCTCGCCTGGTTGCAGCAATAAGTGCCGAAAACGCCAACATCATCGCCGCCCAGGTTTTTACGGCAAAGTCCGGCAGGATCGTCGACGTTTTCATCCTTCAGGACGATGAGGGTCTGCCTTACGCCGCCGGGGATGAGTTCCGTCTGAAACGTCTGGAACAGTCGGTACGGGCTGCTCTGTCGCCTGATGCCGTGCCAGCCGAAATCAAGCAGACGCCAACGCGCCGCGAAGCTGCCTTCATGATCAGGCCGCAAGTAACCATTTCCGAAAAGGCTTCACGTGATTTCACAGTGATCGATATTTCGGGGCGCGATCAGCCCGGACTTTTGCGCAATGTCGCGATGGTTCTGGCAGAGGCGGGTATCTCAATTGTATCTGCGCATGTCGGTTCATATGGCGAGCGGGTTTTCGATGCCTTTTATGTGCGCCTGCCAGGTGACTTTGATGCTGCCATGAAATCGTCACTGCGTGAGCGTTTGCTTGCCGCGGTCGGTCGCGATGAACCAGATGCACCGAGCACGCCCGCACGAAAGCTTCAGCGCGCCGCGGCTGCAGATAGTTTTTAGACTGCTTGAAGGATCAACATGAGCCTTGTCCGGAATACGCTGACCCAATCGAGCCTGACGCTGGGCAGCCGTATTCTAGGTTTCGCACGCGATATCCTGATCGCCGCCAAGGTCGGCGCCGGCCCCATCGGGGACGCCTTTGTTACGGCTCTGATGTTTCCCAATCTGTTTCGGCGGATATTTGCTGAAGGGGCGTTCGCGCAGGCATTTGTGCCGGCCTATGCCCGCACGCTGGAGGCCGAGGGCGAAGCCGCTGCAGAGGACATTGCTCGCCAGACCTTTCGCGGTCTGTTTGCCGTAACAGCCGCCGTGGTTATAGCAGCCCAGTTCGCCATGCCATGGATCATGAAGGTCATTCATGGCGGTTATGCCGAGGACAGCGAGAGTTTCCAACTTGCCATCCTGTTGACGCAGATCACGATGCCCTATCTGTCCTGCATGGCGCTCGCAGCACTGCTATCGGGCGTCCTGAACTCAGCAAGCCGGTTCGTTCTATCGGCCGGTGCACCGACCCTGCTCAACATTGCCCTGATCAGCGCCGCGCTTCTCGGCGAAGGCGCACGGGAGACATCTATCTTTGCGGCAATCGCGGTTTTTGTCGCCGGCATCGCACAGGTCATTCTGCTTTGGTGGGGCGTCACCCGCCAAAAGGTTTCACTCTCTCTGGGCTGGCCGAAACTCACGCCAGGCGTCAAAAAAGTTGTGGCGCTGGCCATTCCGGGAACGATTGCGGCCAGCGGTACGCAAATCAACATCCTCGTCAGTCAGGCGCTGGCAAGTTTTGAGTCCGGCGCTAAGTCGTGGCTTTTCTACGCAGACCGCCTCTATCAGCTGCCACTCGGCCTGGTCGGGGTCGCCGTTGGCGTCGCCATCCTGCCAAGGCTTGCACGCTCGGCACGCAGCGAGGACCACAGTACCAGCCGATCACTTATGGATGACGGAATTGGCCTCGCCATGGCGCTTACGCTACCGGCAGCGATTGCGCTGATGGTCGGCCCTGCTTTCCTGATAGAGGGGCTATACGCGCGCGGTGCGTTTACCCTCAATGACGCCTCGCAGGCCGCATTGGCGCTGGTCCACTATGGCTGGGGCGTCCCCGCCTTCGTTCTGATCAAGGTGCTGGCTCCGGCTTACTTTGCTCGCGAAGATACCAAGACACCGATGCGGTTCGCGCTGACCAGTGTGGCGATAAACACGGCGCTTGGGGCAAGCCTGTTCTTCTGGTTCAAGTCGCAAGGCTGGGCCGGTTTCCCGGGGCTCGCCATGGCGACCAGCATCGCTGCCTGGGTCAATACGTTTGCTTTGCTGTTTGGTCTGGCATCGCGCGGCTGGTATCGGCCAGGCCCCCGGCTTCTATGGCGGCTTGTCTCCGTAACGCTGGCCAGCCTGGCCATGGGCGCCGCCCTCATACTCATTCTCAGCAGACCTGAAATGATCGCGCAGTATGTTCCTTGGGGAAAGCTAAGTGAAACACTGGCCTTCATTCTGATCGGGGCCGTGGTCTATGGCATTGCAGCGATTGTGTTCGGCGCCATCAGATGGAGTGATCTGCGATCGATTACACGCCGCAGCACCTAACATCCGGGGCTTTTCAAGCGCCCGAAATACTCTAAACCCGCGCGGATGAGCGACGAACAGACTTATTCAGGCCCCCAGCGGGTCTTTTCAGGCATACAGCCGACCGGCAACCTGCACCTTGGTAACTATCTTGGGGCGTTGAAGAAGTTTACCGACCTGCAGAATACCGGCTGGGAAGGTATCTATTGTGTTGTTGATCTGCACGCGATCACCATGCCCTATGACCAGTCGGTATTGGCCGACCAGTCACGGCAGATTGCAGCCGCGATGATGGCCTGCGGCCTCAGCCCCGACACCTCCACAATTTTCGTTCAATCGGCTGTGCGCGCGCATTCTGAGCTGGCCTGGATTTTCAACTGTGTGGCGCGCATGGGCTGGGTCGAAAAGATGACCCAGTTCAAGGACAAGGGCGGCGACAATGCCGAACGTGTCTCTGTTGGCCTATTTGCCTATCCCGTGCTGCAAGCTGCCGACATCCTGCTTTACAAGGCAACGCATGTGCCGGTTGGAGAAGACCAGAAACAGCATCTCGAACTCAGCCGGAACATCGCTGCTCGCTTCAATCAACAGTTTGACGTGCCAGGCTTTTTTCCTGAGCCAGAGCCACTGATCAAAGGCCCGGGCGCACGGATCATGAGTCTGAAAGACGGCACCAAGAAAATGTCCAAGTCAGACCCTGCAGAAAATTCACGCATCAACTTGATTGACGATGCCGATACGATTGCCCGCAAGATCAAGAAGTCCAAGACAGACACGCTCGGCGATATGCCGGTTGATGCCGCGGGACTGAAAGATCGACCTGAAGTCGAGAATCTGGTCGGCATCTACGCGGCGCTCTCGGGTGTCACGGTCGAGACGGTTTTGGGTGAATTTGGCGGCGCGGGGTTTGGCACATTCAAACCGGCGCTTGCTGACTTGGCGGTATCGAAACTGAGTCCAATTACAGCCCGGATGCGCGAATTTCTGGATGATCCGGCTGAGATTGACCTGGCGCTCCGCAAGGGCGCTGACAAGGCCACTGCCACCGCCGCACCGATTATTGAAGAGGTGCGACGTGTCGCGGGGTTCTGGCAGGTCTAAATCCGGGCTAAGCCGGGTTCAGGAAAATCTGGAGTGTTTAATGACCCGACTATTTCTGACTGCCGCGACCTTTGCTGTGCTGGCTGCTTGTTCGCCCGCGCCGGGTACACCTGCCCTTCCTGCGCCTGAAACCGGCCCAGTGCTGTCTTATAGCGATGCCTTTGTAATGGAGCCGATTGGCGCGCGTGACATGACGATGGGCGGTGTAACCCTGTCCGTCACAGGCGGCGATGTCGTTATGACAGGTGCCAGCTCTACTTCGATTGGCACGATAGAACTGCACACTATGGCAATGCAGGACGGCAAAATGACGATGCGGCCTGTCGAAAACTTCGAAATCGCTGATGGCACGACGCTGGAGCTGAAGCGCGGCGGCAATCACTTCATGATGTATGATATCGGTACTGACGTCACTGGTGGTGAAACGGTCGATATCACCTTGAACTTCAAGCATGGCGATGACCAGGACCTGACCCTGGTGGTTGAAGCCGATGTCAGAGTGGTAGGGGAATAAAGCCGATGGATCTCACCCAAGAGCAACAAGACAGGCTCGATGCGGCAGCGTTTCGGCGCCTTCTGTCGCATTTGGATAGTCACAAAGACGTCCAGAATATCGATCTGATGATCCTCGCCGATTTCTGTCGCAACTGCCTTGGCGACTGGTATCGCGAAGCTGCGGAAGCCGACGGCATCGCGATGGACAAGGAAACTGCACGGCAACGGGTCTACGGCATGGCGTATTCAGATTGGAAGGCGAAATTCCAGAAGCCTGCCACCCCGGAGCAGATGGCGGCGTTTGAAGCGCGCCAGTCTGCCAAGCCCTAGGCCTTTACGACCTGTTCCTGGAAAGCGATGACCCGCGGCACGATTTCCTCGCGAAACCGGCGACCGTTAAACACACCATAATGGCCAACACCTGGCTGAACATAATCCGTCTGCATATTGCCCGGAATATTGGTGCAGAGGTCATGCGCGGCCTGGGTCTGGCCAATGCCTGAAATATCGTCCTTCTCGCCTTCGACCGTCATCAGACCGACCGTCTCGATCGCGGACGGGTCCACCAGACGCTCACCGCGATAGCGGAACGTCCCGCGCGCAAGCCGGTGCTCGCGGAAAACACGTCGGATGGTCTGCAGGTAAAACTCTTCGGTCAGGTCCAGGACGGCCAGATATTCGTCATAGAAAGCGCGGTGCTTGTCGGCGCTGTCATCATCCCCTTCGATCAGGTGATCAAAGAAGCGCGCCTGGGCATCGACATGGCGATCCCAATTCATGTGCATGAAGCTGCTAAGCTGAACAAAGCCCGGATAGACCCGCCGCAACATGCCCGGCCATGGGGCCGGTACATTGAAGATCATCTTGTCCTTGAACCAGTCAAGACTGCGCTCTTCGGCCAGAAGATTTGGCACGGTTGGTGATCGGCGGGCATCGATTGGCGAACCCATATAGGTCATTGTCGCGGGTAAGGCAGGATCCTTGTCTTCAGCCATCATGGAGATTGCTGCCAGTACCGGCGGGCCGGGCTGACAAACGGCGACAACATGTGCGTCAGGCCCAATCACTCCCAGCATATCGCGAATATGGTCGATATAGTCATCGAGATCGAACCGGCCGAGCCAGACCGGCGCCATTTTGGCATCCGTCCAGTCCGTAATGTACACTTCGTGGGTTGGCAGAAAGGCCTCAACCGTGCCGCGCAACAGAGTTGCAAAATGGCCAGACATTGGCGCTGCAATCAGCAGACGGGGACGACCGGCGGGCGCACCAACGGTGTTGAAATGAATGAGGTTACACCAAGGCGACGACCAGGCCGGGACCGGCGTCACAGGCAGCATCTTGCCGTTAATCTCGGTCGCAGGAATTTGCCACTCAGGCTTGCCGTAATAGCGCGTGGAGCGCTCAAACACGCTCGCCATCGCCAATGCCGAGCGGCCCTGTGACGAGTTTTTGAGAGGGTTAATTGGGCTCTCAAGCGCCGCTTTGACCCCTTTTGCATAAAGTCGCATGGGCGCCATTGCAGCGCGATTCATTTCCACGAAGGAATACAGCATTGAATAATCCAGCCTTGTTGCACCGCAGCATAGCCCGGAAATCGCATAAATGAAAGATATTTACGCCAGTTCGAGCTGCGCTTGCTATTGCAAGTGCTCAGCCAGACACGCCGCCATATAGTCCGGATCACCATCGCCTTCGGCAAAGAAGGTCTTTAGCGACCAGTTTGCGTCCATAAGGTACAGCAAGGATGTGTGATCCATGGTATACTCACTGAGGCTACTTGGGGTCTCAATGCGCTCATACTGAGCGATAAAACCGTCCGCAGCCGCCGCGATCTCTTCTGCCGTGCCCGTCAGCCCAACCAGATTGTCCGGAAAGGCCGATGTTGAAACATAATCAGCCAGAGCCTCCGGCGTATCGCGTTCCGGGTCGACGGTGATGAGGAGGGTTTGCGGCGGTTCAACACCGTCAGGCAGACGCTCATAGGCATTGCGCACCGCGACCAGAGTTCCGGGGCAAATGTCGGGGCAATAGGTGAAACCGAAATAAATCAAAGTCGGGCGGCCCTTGAACGTTTCCTCGGTGACACGGTTGCCGCGATGGTCAACCAGGCTGATCGGACCGCCGATTTCAGCATAGGCACGCGTCGAGCAGCCAGCAACAGCCCCGCCGGCACTCGGCGGATCGCTCGGCGCAGCACCGCACGCAGCAAAGGCAAGGACACTTGCAATGACGGAAATTCGTTGAATCGTTCTCATGCGCCCTATAATGGCGTGACTTGGACTGCTCGAACAAGCGGCGCAGTGCCACATGGAGCCGTAATGGAAGATACGCGCGCAACCAGCGCAGGCCTGGACGAGGTCCTCTACAGCCTTTTGCCGCAAGGTCTGGAAACTGTCGGTTCAGCGCGCGGACGTACAAGGCTCGGTACACTTATGACGCTGCGATGGCTGGCCGTGGCTGGCCAGACAGGCGCTGTTCTATTCGTCTATCTGGGACTGGGTTTTCAATTGCCGCTTGGAGCCTGCCTTGGCGTGATCGCTGCTTCGGCCTGGCTCAATGTATTTCTGTCTTTCGCGTCTGTGGGTCAGCAATTGCTGAGGGGATGGGAGGCTGCATGGCAGCTTGCATTTGACACCGCCCAGCTGGCTTTCCTGATCGGTCTGACCGGCGGCCTGTCAAACCCGTTCCTTCTGTTCCTGATTGCGCCCGTGACCGTCGCGGCGTCGAGCCTGCGCTGGCATTATACAACGCTGATCGCCGGACTGGCGATCGGTCTGGCTGCCTTGATGCCTATGCTGGCTTCAGATCTACCGTGGCGGGAAGGTGAAGTCTTGACCCTGCCTGTCCTGTTTGAGGGGGGGCATTTTGCAGCGCTTTGTATCGGCATCATCTTCTTTGCGCTATCGGCGCAGCGTATAAACGAAGACGAAGCCAAACTCGTGCAGGCGCTGGATGCGGCGAGTGTTGTCATGTCCCGTGAGCAACGACTTTCTGCACTCGGCGCCATGTCTGCCATGACCGCGCATGAGCTTGGCACACCGCTCGCCACGATCCATCTGGTGTCGAAGGAACTGGCAGCAGAGCTGAGCGAGAATGACCGGCACCTGGAAGATGTGACCTTGCTGGCGGAACAAGCGGAGCGCTGCAGGGACATCCTCCGCAAACTCGGACAGGCCCGAGACGCGAGCGATATTGTTCATGCCCAAATGCCGGTCAGTGCCTTGATCGAGGAAGCTGCGGCACCTCACAAAGGCCTGGGGGTTGCACTGCGGGTCACCTATGAGGCTGGCGAGGGCGGTGAGGAAAAAGTACCGATCATTCGCCGCAGCCCGGAAATCCTGCACGCACTTGGCGCCTTTATCGAAAACGCCGTCAGCTTTGCTGACACGGAAGTGCGTGCCGTTGCCAGTTGGACCGAGGATCAGATCATCGTCACTGTCAGGGATGACGGGCCCGGCTTTTCAGCTGAGGTCATGCCGAAGCTCGGCGAACCTTATGTCTCTGATCGCGGCGAGGCACATCTTGGCGGCGGAGACATGGGACTTGGCTTCTTTATTGCAAAAACGCTGATTGAACGAACCGGAGGCAGGATCGCGACACGCAACCGCGCGGCACCGCGCCGCGGCGCTATTGTACAGGCTGTTTGGCCGCGCATGGTGCTCGAGCCATTGGACAATCTTGATGAAAACACAAATATAGGACCTGAAGGAGCTCAAAATGGAATCCCCGGTCACAGTCAAACTACATGAAAGCCTCAAGGATGTTGAGGACAAAACGTGCCTCGTTCTCGATGATGACGGCCCATTTCTGCAGCGGCTTTCCCGCGCGCTAACGCAGCGGGGCTTCCTCGTTTCAGCAACATCGAAAGTGTCTGAGGCCCGAGACATTGCGCGGCTGAACCCACCTGCCTTCGCGGTGCTTGATCTGCGCCTGGAGGATGGTTCAGGGCTGGATGTTGTTGAGGTTCTTCATCGCTATAAACCTGATGCGCGCGCCGTTATACTCACGGGCTATGGCGCGATCGCCACCGCTGTCGCTGCAGTAAAGGCCGGTGCAGTGGATTATCTCGCCAAACCTGCCGACGTCGAGGATATTGTCCGCGCTTTGGTCAACACGGGCGATGGCCTGCCAGAACCGCCAGAAAATCCAATGTCCGCTGACCGGGTGCGTTGGGAGCACATTCAACGCGTCTATGAACTCTGCGGTCATAATGTTTCTGAGACGGCACGTCGTCTGAACATGCATCGCCGGACATTGCAGCGCATTTTGGCCAAGCGGGCGCCGCGTTAATCCAGCTTCTGACTGGCAGGCATGACGATCCACGTGCCATCCAGATCCTTCAATTGACCGTTGCGTTTCAGTCTGGAAAGCGCCCGCGAGGTGGTCTCCCGGGTCGCATAAATACGCGCAGCAAGGTTCGAAACGCTTGGCGGATTTGATACTTTCGCAGGCTCGCCGTCGCTCGGCTCATTATCTGCCATGCGTTCCAGAGCGACGAGCACACGCGCATGAGCCGGCAGCGTCGTAAGGTTGGCAATCAGGCCAATCGACCCGCGCAGCCTATAGGAAAGGTTTGACGCCACACTGAATGACAGGTCGCCGTACTGACGCATCGCTTCTTCGAATTGAGACAGACCGATGTTAAACACTTTGGTCGGCGTCTGGGCGATCACCGAGACCGCAGCCGGTACGCGTTTGAACATCGCCAAATCACCCAGAACATCACCCGGCTGAAGGTCGGACAACCACACTTCCTGACCGCTTTTGGTATAGCGTAAAGCTGTGCATCGCCCTTGCGCAATCAGCGTAAAGCACTCGACTTTGTCACCCTGCTTGATCAGGGCTGCCCCAGCATCAAATGCCTGTGGGGTGCCAATCATCGCGAGATGTTGAACGGCTTGGTGCGACACAGCCAGGCCTGTGAAATCTGCCCACGTCTTTTGCGCATTTGTCATCAACATCCCCAAACTCGAACCGCATCTATATTCTGCAAAATTCGGCGCGCACAAAATACTTCGTACAAATGAGATTAAGTACAGTTAGAGATTTAGGAAACATCAACAAATACACAGCATTTCCGCATTTCCGGACCCAGAAACCTGTTCGCAAAAAACGCAATGCCGGTTTTTACCGGGACAACAAAAAACTCGTCTAAACTGTCTGCGATTGAATATCACTCACCGCATACTCTGCTATCGATGCAGTATTCCAACTGCCCCCAGGCAAACTCGCCGGCGCGCTGCATGATGACCCTGTCTCCGGATTGATCGCTATTTTCAACCTCTGAAACATCACGCCGGAACAAGCCGCGTTGCGGGTCAATTCGCTTGAACACCGAACGGACCAGCTGAACCAAATAGTCGGTCGGGTCAGCAATGCTGGTCAGTCCCTGAGACGCATCGACGGGTATAGAGGCATTTTCAGGAACAACCATCGCAATCACGCTTTGCCGACCATTTGGTAGCCCCGCGTGGAGCGAGAAATTGAATAGATCTCCCGGAACAGCGATTTCCTGACCGGCCGCAAAGACCGGCCAGCCATCGATCCGCGAGGCCTCATCCTGATTGGGATAGAGCTGCGACAGCTCACGATTGGAATTGAAATCAAATAGGACCAGCTTGCCAGCAATCGGCATCGTGATTCTGATATCGACGCGGTCGCCCAGCTCGATCACCGCAACCGATTCACCGCGCATGTTCAGCATGTCCATTTGAATGGGTTTTATGACCCCGCTGAACTGGCTGACAAGCGAATCGAACATTTCAGCCACGCCGAAATCTTCTTTTGCGTCAGGGTCAGCCGGTTCCGTGCTAACCGTATCGATATGTTGCTTTATCCAGTCAGCGTAGGCCGACACGCGGGTATAGACCCCAGGGGTATTTTCGCGGCCGCAACCAACCCCCCAGCTGACAACGCCGATCTGGTATGGACAGCCGGATTTGTTGATCTTGATCAACGGGCCGCCACTATCGGCCTGGCAGGCATCACTGCCCCCTTCAGGTAATCCGGCACAAATCTGCCCGCTCGAGATCGCATAGTCCATAGCCCATTCTGGCCAGCGTTTCATGGCGTTCGATATCCGCGCAGAACAGCTACTGGCCTGCACAGTAGGTGCGCCGGTTTCCTGCAAACGAAGGCTTGGCGCGCTTATGCGTGACCGCCCAAATGCCTGACCATTCTGCCATGGCACGCGCCCAGTGCCGCCGATTTCCTGAAGCAACCCATATCCACCAATCCAGGCGAGCTCCCCGGACTTGGTCAAGCGATCGGTCTCCGACAGCATCGAGAGCGTCGTCTTCTCGCCGCTCGCTGGCTTGTTGAGCTTGATCAGCGCAATATCGTGCCCGAGCGTTGCCTGCCCGGTCTCATAATCAGGATGAATGATAATATCAGTCGCGTGAAAGACATCATCCGGCGCAACATCATCGAGGCGGTCAGCGCCTTTCACGATCCGCACAGAGCCGACCGGAAGCAGCTTTGTGCCATCGCGGTTTAGCTCGTACTGAAACATCTTTCCATTGTAGGCGTTCATATGCTCAACACAGTGCGCAGCTGTCAGCACCCAGTCTTGATGAATGACGGTGCCGCCGCAAAAATGAAACGCACCACCCGGCTCTTCGGCCTGAATGGAAACAATGCCAGGCCATTGCGCGGCAAGTGCATTGCGCCCTCCAATGACTTTCGCGCCGTCGACTTTCTGCGGCACTGTGCACACCTCGCGTTCCGGCAGGTCAGGCTCAGGCTGGGCAAAAGCCATGCCCGCCCAGATTATTGGAGCCATCAAGGCGGTTAGGTGCCGTGTTCTCATAGCGTCCGTCCCTCTTGTGCGTCCGAGAAACGTAACCAGCAGATACACAATGTGCCAAACAGTTTTACAGCTGGCTCAGGCGACTTTCATTATGCCCGGCGCGAAAAACCGCCCGATCTGATCCGCAGGAACAGGTTTTGAGAACACATAGCCCTGCCCTTCTGGACAGCCCATGGCGCGCAGAAGCCGGACTTGTTCAGGGCATTCGATTCCCTCTGCCACGAGCCGAATATCAAGGTTCCTCGCCAGCTGAACGATTGCATTGGTGATGGTTCGGCTCTCCGGGCTTTGGGCAATGTTTTCGATGATTGAACGATAATTTTTCAACCGGTCGATGGACAATTTGTTGAGGCGGCTGAGCGAGGAATACCCAGCGCCAAAATCATCGATTGCAACAGAGACCCCTAATGCTTTCAGCTCCTTTAGGATTTCGCTGTGTCGCTCGAAATTCTCAAGCGAGAGGTTCTCGGTGACTTCAAGCTCGAGATTGTTTGGATGAAGCCCACTATCGGTCAGGCTTTGCTCGACAACGTGCACAAACTCAATGTCACGAAACTGAGCGGGCGAGACATTGACGCAAACCCGCGTCGTACGGCGATCCATATTCTGTTGCCAGTCGGCGGCCGCGAAACATGCATCCCGGATGACTTGATGTCCAAGCTCGCAAATCAGGCCGCACTCCTCAGCGACCAGAATGAACTCTGTCGGTGTGATTTCGCCAACCTCCTCGTCCGTCCAGCGCGCAAGCGCTTCAAAGCCGGTAATCTCGTCCGTTTCGAGCAATACAATCGGCTGGAACACCAGCTCCAGAGACTGGTTAGTGATGGCGCGGCGCAATTTTTCCTCAACCAGTTTTCGCCGCAGAGTTGACGACCCAAGGTCGGCACTAAACGTACAGGTTCGGCTGCGGCCCGTCGCCTTGGCCTGATACAGGGCCAAATCGGCATGTTTGATAAGCGTCTTTGCTGAATCAGCGTGTGCGGGCGCCAGAGATATTCCAATCGAGGTGCCTACGATCAGGCCGACCCCGTCTACCTGATAGGAGTCCGAAACCGACTTCAGCAACCGCTCGGCAATTTGCTCTGCGTGCGCGATACTGTCGAGCTGCTCACAGACCACAACAAATTCATCACCGCCGAGCCGCGCGCACCAATCATCATCCCGGATCGTGTGGCTGATGCGGGCCGCCGCCTGCTGCAAAAGTCCATCTCCAATATCATGCCCGTAAGTGTCATTCACGTGTTTGAACCCGTCCAAATCCATGGCGAGCAAAGCAACGCCTTTGCGAATCGCACCGGTCCCGAACAGGCGTTCCAGCCGATCGGAAAATGCCCGCCGATTGAGCAGTCCGGTCAGGGGGTCACGGATCGCCAGGGCCTCCATTTCGCTTCGGGCTGCGATCTTCTCCGTTACATCGGTGCCGACGCCCTGATAACCGATGAGGCTGCCGGCCCCATTGCGCAAAGGCCTGGCATCCAGCTCAAATATATAGGAAGCACCATCGCGGTCATGGAATTGGGTCAAGAGACCACTATACGGCTGCAATTTAGCGATCGCTGCACGCATCGCATTCAAATCGTCAGGGGCCAGACGGATGATATCGAGATAGTGACTCCCGACAACTTCAGATTGGCGAAGCGCAAGCTCAGCGCGCATACGGCCGCCAAAATAAGTGATGTAGCCCTCAAGGTCAGTTTCCCACAACAGATCAGCCGATATGCTGGCAAAGCCCGTCAACCGCTCAATCTTGCCGGTCTGTTCCTCAAGCAATTGTGCGAGTTGAAGAAGCGTCCTGCGCCACAAGCGGTAGAGGGGCCAGAACTCAAAAACGATGGTCAGCAGGAACAGGATGAAAGCCGCAAACAGTGACATGAAAACAATGTCATAGGTCCGACTCAGCGTCGGCTGAACGTCGACAGCCGCGATAAGGCCGGCCACGGCGACCGCCATAAGGGCCGCAATCCCGGCGCAACAAACCATAAAGCGCACCAGCCGCTGGCGCGGGTTGGCGCCGCCCAACCAGTCTGGAACTCTAAAACCTAAACGCGCCATACGTGGTTGTAATCATAAAATTACAACCAAAACGTGTATATAGATCCCGATGTGCGGTTAAGCCTCGCGTGTGATCAGTTACAATTACTCTGATCGGCGAGACACAAGATCAGCTGTCATCCCGTCAATCTTACGGATCAGGGCATCAGCACTGCCATTCTCAGTATCAAGAATCGAAATGAACTGCGCCTGTTGCTCAATTGCCAACCAGATCAGGTTGCCGTCAGCATTCAGAGCAACGTCCACAACCTGATACTTGCCGCCCCGGTCCAAGACACGCCAGCGTACCTCCATCGTCTTGCCATCGGCGCGAAGGATTTGCGTATCAACAATCGAATCTCGCGGGTTGCGGTCCGTTGATCCGGTCACATCGACTTCTTCGCCGCGATACTCGTTGAAGTAGAACTCATATACGGCCAGAGCATAAGCACGAAACGAGGCAAGATAGGCCTCCATCTCTTCCGGCGTGAAGCGGCTGGCATATTTGCCAATGGTAAACTTCGCGACGGCGTCGAGATTGGCAAACTCATCCATATAAGCCTGGAATTGAAGACGTCTTGCGGCTGCATCCACATCAGGTGCATTCAATGACCGCAGCACGTCATTAGCGTTCGTACGTACATATTCTTCGGTCTTGGTATCGGCAAAAGCCGTTCCTGCAGCCATTGCGGCGATTGCGATCGCAGCCATCCACTTACGATGTCCCATCATCATTGTCCTTGTTCTTCGTCCCCAAAATCAAAATCATCGAAATCGGGCAAATCTTTGAACGGATCTGCCTCTTCTTCGCCATCTCTGATCGCAGCCTGACGTTGCTGCGTATAATTGCGCTTCAGCGCGACATACGGTTCTGGCTGCTCGCGCAAGGTTTCCACTTGCTCAATTAGCCGCTCGCGCACTGAAATCGCGCCCACGACACCACGTGTGATGCGGAACTCTGTGTCACCCTCAAATTGCGACCAGGTCAACGGATCGAAGGCCGTATCAACCCCGCCGCCGACGGCATCACGTAGATTGCTCGGCCCCATAAAGGGCAGCATCAGGTACGGACCTTCAGGCACGCCCCAGACGCCCAGTGTCTGGCCAAAATCCTCTGTGTGTCGCGGGACATCCGCCGATGTCGCCGGGTCAAAAATACCGGCCACACCCACAGTGGAATTCAGAAAGAAGCGTGCCAGCGTATCAAGCGCAGGCTCAGGCTTGCCCTGTAGCACTGCGTTGGCAAAGACGACGGGCTGGTTGAGATTACGCAGGAAATTCGTGACGCCGCCACGCACCGGCTCATTGGTGACAGCGCGATAGCCCTTGGCCACAGGCTCCAGCACGGCTTTGTCGACGCCTTCATTAAAGGCATAGACACCGCGGTTCCAGCCTTCAAACGGGTCATAAACCTCGCCGCGAACCTCGCTGGGCTGCACCGTCGTACAAGCCGCAGCGGTCAATGCCGCACCTACCGCCACCATCGAATTGCGCATAAGAATCAATCCTCAATATCGAAAGGCGATATGGAATTCGATTGATCATAATTCAACTAAACCTTACGTGAACAGAACACGCAGCCACTTTCGTGTTGCACCTGCACAACAGTTTTCTGGTCTTGCAATTCATATAAATGTTCGTTTATATGTTTATATGGATGTGGATACCGATCAGATAACCGAGGCTTTACGCGCCGCCGGAGAGCCAACCCGGCTGCGTATCCTGTCACTTCTGCGCCGGGGTGATCTCGCCGTCGGTGAATTGGTTCAGGTTCTGGGACAGAGCCAACCCCGCCTGTCTCATCATCTCAAGACGTTATCAAGCGCTGGCCTTGTGGAGCGCCTGCCGGAGGGATCATGGGTGTTTTACCGCGCCCAGGCACACCATTGGGCAGGACGTTTGCTGAATACAATATTTTCTGAAATCGACACCAGTGCTGGCGAATTTGCGCGTGATGCCAAGGCTCTGAAACAGGTCCGGGAAACGCGTGCCGCAGCGGCTGAGGCCTATTTCACAAATATCGCCGATGACTGGGATCACCTGCGCGGCCTGCACTTCCCAAATGCCGCGATTGAGCAGGCCCTGCTCGATATCGTCGCCCAACGCCGGTTTCGCCGTGTCATCGATCTCGGCACGGGCACAGGCCGGATGCTCACACTTTTTGCGCCGCATTGCGAGGCTGCTGAAGGCCTGGATATGTCACACCAGATGCTGACCGTCGCCCGCGCGAACCTGCAGCGCGCAGCCGTTGATAATGCCAAAGTGCGCCAGGGCGATGTCTGCAACACCCCGTTTGAGAGCAATAGCGCCGACCTGGTGATCATTCATCAGGTCCTGCACTTCATCGAAGATCCTGCACGGGTCTTGCTCGAAGCAGCGCGGATCCTCAGCCCTGACGGCCTGCTTCTGATCGTCGATTTTGCCCCACATAGCCTGGAATATCTGCGCGACGAACAAGGCCACCGACGCCTCGGTATCCGCCACGAGGATATGTCGGACTGGGCTGGTCAGGCCGGGCTCAAACTTGATCCCGCACGCCAGTTCGATCCACCCGAAACCCTTGAACAAGGTCTCGGCGTCAATGTCTGGCGCGCCGCTCCCAAAACCCAATCAAAGGAGGCAGCGGCATGACCGCCCTGTCCACAGCATCACGCCAATCAGGTAACGCCCCGAATGTCTCGTTCGAGTTCTTTCCGCCAAAGTCTGACAACATGGCCGCGAAACTCTGGGAAAATGTCGCCCGGCTGGAGCCGATGGCACCAAAATTCGTCTCGGTCACCTATGGTGCTGGCGGCGGAACGCGCGACCGCACCCATCAGACGGTGAGCAAGATCGCGCAGGACACATCCCTCTCGGCTGCCGCGCATCTGACCTGTGTATCAGCAACAAAACAGGATGTGCTGCAAGTTGCCGAAGATTACTGGAATGCAGGTGTTCGGCATATCGTCGCCCTGCGCGGTGACGCACCTGAGGGTATGGGCGCCAGGTTTCAGCAACATCCCGGCGGTTTTCGCGACAGTGTCGATCTGATCGAGGGGCTTCGCGGCGCCAGACCTGATCTTGGCCGGGCCTTCGAAATCTCGGTTGCGGCCTATCCTGAGCCACATCCTGACAGCCAGGGCGGCGACAGTGATATTGCCTTCCTGAAAGCCAAGCAGGATGCCGGGGCGGACCGTGCCATTACGCAGTTCTTTTTCGAGCCAGATACCTATTTGCGCTTCCTTGAGCGTGCCCGCGCGGGCGGCGTCACCATGCCGATCCTGCCCGGCATAATGCTACAGCCCAACTTCGAGGGTATGAAACGGATCGCAAAGCTTTGCGGCGCATCTCTGCCCGCATGGCTCGAAACCCTCTATGAGGGCACTGAGGGCGACACTGAAACCCGCGACCTGATCACCGCAAATGTCGCGGCCGAACTCTGCCACAAGCTTGCCGATGAGGGCGTAAAGGATTTCCATTTCTATACGCTCAACCGCGCTGGCCTCGCCCTCTCGACCTGCCGCCTGCTCGGCCTGAAACCACAATCACAAGAAGTCACCCAATGACCAACCGCCAAGACCGTATCGCTGCCTTGAAAGCTGCCGCCAAGACCCGCATCCTCATGCTCGACGGAAGTTGGGGCGTGATGTTCCAGCGCATGGGCCTGGAAGAAGCTGACTATCGCGGCGACCGCTTCGACGCGGCAACCTATCCCGGCCAGATGAAGGGCAACAACGACATTCTCTGCCTGACCCGCCCGGAACGCGTGACCGAGCTGCACGACGCCTATTTTGGCGCTGGCGCCGACATTTCCGAGACCAATACATTCTCGGCCACGACGATTGCGCAGGATGACTATAATCTCGACCTGCAAAGCGTGATCGACATCAATCTCGAGGGCGCAAAGCTCGCCCGCGCGGCGGCTGACAAATGGACCACAAAAGAGCCGCACAAACCGCGCTTTGCGGCTGGCTCAATCGGCCCGCTCAACAAGATGCTGTCCATGAGCAGCGATGTGAACGATCCCGGCGCACGTGAGGTGACATTCGACCAAGTGTACCAGGCGTACAGGGAGCAGATTCAGGCTCTGAATGAAGGCGGCGTTGATCTCTACCTGATTGAAACGATCACCGACACGCTCAATTGCAAGGCGGCGATCAAGGCGATCATGGACCTCGAAGCCGAAGGCATGGAAAAGCTGCCAATCTGGATTTCCGGCACCATTACCGACCGCTCGGGCCGCACCCTGTCTGGTCAAACGGTCGAAGCCTTCTGGCACTCGGTTCGCCATGCCAAACCGTTTGCCATCGGGTTCAACTGCGCCCTCGGCGCTGACCTGATGCGCCCGCACATTGCCGCGATTTCGCGCGTCGCCGACACATTGGTTGCCGCTTATCCGAATGCCGGCCTGCCCAACGAAATGGGCCAGTATGACGAGCAACCAGAAGAGACGTCAGGCTCTGTCGGCGCATGGGCGCGCGATGGCCTGGTCAACATTCTCGGTGGCTGCTGTGGCACAACACCTGACCATATCGCTGCCATCGCAAAAGCTGTTGAGGGCGTGAAGCCGCGTATCCCCGGCCAGGAAGACCCGGCTATGCGCCTGTCCGGCCTGGAGCCTTTTGAACTCGCGTCATGACCATAAACGGCCCTGTCTCGTCTGGCGACCTGTTCGCCTTTTATGGCCTGCTCAAACAGGACGCATCCGGTATGCCGGATGACATCGATCTGGACGCGGCGGGCGAGTTTCTCGGCCCCTGCCGCTTCCTCGGTGAAATGTATGACCTTGGCGGCTTTCCCGGCGTCGCGAATGGCAAAACACTTTGCCACGGCGTGCGCTACCGCCTGGATGATGCAAAGCTCGCCCCGGCGCTTGATGCGTTCGAGGATGTCGTTCTGAATGACCCGAAATATTCGCTCTATATGCGCCTGAAAATACCCCTGCTAGATGACACCGGCGCGGTCACCGGCGAACAGGCCTGGATCTATTGGTACAATCAGCCGGTAGCCGGCAAGCCGCTGGTCAAGGACGGCAACTGGCCGCTAGATGCTGGCAAGACACGAAACTAGGAGGCGAGAATGAAAGTCTATGACAAGCTCGACGAGAAGATCATTGCCTTCATCGAGAAACAGAAAATGTTCTTCGTCGCCACAGCCCCGCTCTCGCAGGATGGCCATATCAATCTGTCGCCCAAGGGCTATGACGCCTTCAAGGTGATTGATGACACAACCGTTGCCTGGCTCGACCTTGGCGGTTCCGGGATTGAGACCCAAGCCCACGTGCAAGAGAATGGCCGGATCACGATCATGTTCTGCGCCTTTGAGGGACCGGCTAATATCCTTCGCCTGTTCGGCACGGGCGAAGTGGTCAATCCGCACCATACCGAATGGGGCGAGATGCTGGCCCTGTTCCCGAACTTCGACCGCGCGCGCGGCATCTTCCGCGTCAAGCTCAACCGCATTCAGGACAGCTGCGGCTGGGGCGTACCGTTTATGGAATTCAAATCCGACCGCGATCAGCTCACCCGCTATATCGACAACAAGTCGAAGGAAGAATGGACCGAAAGCCGCTACGAAAAGAATGCGACCAGCATTGATGGGCTTCCGGGCCTTGTGAAAGAGGAGACCTAAAATGACCTATGTCGATGGATTTGTTGCGGCGGTGCCAAACGCCAACAAAGACGCTTATCTGGCGCACGCCAAACTGACCGCTCCGGTCTTCAAGAAATATGGCGCGCTGCGCTGTGTCGACACTTGGGGTGTTGAAGTTCCCGATGGTGAAGTGACTTCGTTCCCGATGGCCGTGAAAGCGGGGCCTGACGAAACGATTGTCTTCGCCTGGATCGAATGGCCGTCAAAAGAGGTGCGCGACAAAGGCATGGAACAGGCCATGGCCGATCCGGTTTTTAGCGGCGATGGCAGCGACATGCCCTTTGACGGCAAGCGCATGATCTTTGGCAGCTTCGAGACGATTTCGGACGAGTGAATTGTTTGAATTCAAGCCTGATATACCTGACGCAATTGAAGCCGAAATTCAGCTGAAGCTGGATGCCATCGAAGATGAGCACGACGTTCGATTCCTTTTTGCAATAGAAAGCGGAAGCCGGGCATGGGGCTTCCCATCGCCGGATAGCGATTTCGATGTAAGGTTTGTCTACGCTCATAGCCAAGACTGGTACCTGAGCATCGCGCCTGGCAGGGACGTCATTGAAGTCCCGCTGGAAGATGACTGGGACATCAATGGCTGGGATATAAAAAAAGCTCTCGGTCTTCTTCTGAAGCCCAACCCAGTGCTGCTGGAATGGCTATCAAGTCCGATTCGTTATCGCTGGAATGAGGTTGACTGTCAGGCGCTTAACAGATTTGCGGCGCAGAATGTCAAGCCTGAAGCATGTCTCGCCCACTATTTCCACTTGGCTAAAAATGGTTGGTCGAGAAACATTGACGGTGAGACGCAAGTCAAGCTGAAGAAGTATTTTTACGTCCTACGCCCCATCTTGGCTATTAGGTGGATCAGGCTGAACCCGGATCACCTACCACCCATGAATTTTCAGACTCTGGTTCGCGGCACAACTGTTGCCGAAGGCTTGCAGGCAGAAATCAATACACTTCTCGATGCAAAAGCGAAGGTAAGTGAGATTGGTGTGGGCGAGCGCATCGACTCGCTTGATGCTTTAATTCTCGAAGAGTTGAAATGGGCAAAACAAAACGTCTCCAAGAAGCCTAACCCTTCACACGACATCCGCAGACATGCTGATCAATTGTTTCGTGACCTGATCGGACCACACTAAATGACCCAAGCCTCCACCACTTTCGTCAATATTGGCGAGCGAACCAATGTCACCGGCTCAGCTCGGTTCCGTAAACTGATCACCGCTGGCGACTATGCCGCCGCTGTCGAGGTCGCGCGCCAGCAAGTCGAGAACGGCGCGCAGATCATCGACGTCAACATGGATGAAGGGATGCTGGACGGCGCAGAGGCGATGACCACATTCCTCAACCTGATCGCCGCTGAGCCGGATATTGCCCGCGTTCCTGTGATGATTGACAGCTCCAAGTGGGAGGTGATCGAAGCTGGCCTGAAATGCGTGCAGGGCAAGGCGGTGGTGAACTCGATCTCCATGAAGGAAGGCGAGGACCAGTTCCGCGAGCAGGCCCGCAAATGCTTGTCCTATGGCGCTGCTGTCGTGGTCATGGCGTTTGACGAAGTTGGTCAAGCCGACACCGCGCCGCGCAAAATCGAGATCTGTCAGCGCGCCTTCAAAATTCTAACGCAAGAGGTCGGCTTCCCAGCAGAGGACGTGATCTTCGATCCGAACATCTTCGCCGTCGCCACAGGCATCGAGGAGCACAATAATTACGCCGTCGACTTTATCGAAGCGACCAAGGTAATTCGCGAGACCTGTCCCGGCTGCCACATCTCCGGCGGCCTCTCCAATGTCAGCTTCTCGTTCCGAGGCAATGAGCCGGTGCGCCGCGCCATGCACTCGGTCTTTCTTTACCATGCGATCCCAGCCGGCATGGATATGGGCATCGTTAATGCCGGCCAGCTCGACATCTATGACGAGATCGAGTCCAAGCTACGCGATCTGGTCGAAGACGTTATCCTGAACCGCAATGATGAGGGCACCGAAGCGCTCGTCGACTATGCCGAACAGTTCCGAGGCCAGAAAGGCAAGACCGCCGAGAAGGACATGTCCTGGCGCGAAGGGCCGGTGAACAAACGCCTCGAGCACGCGCTCGTCAATGGCATTACCGAGTTCATCACCGAGGACACCGAAGAAGCCCGCGCCAATGCCGCCCGCCCACTTCACGTCATCGAAGGCCCACTAATGGACGGCATGAATGTCGTCGGCGACTTGTTCGGCTCCGGCAAGATGTTCCTGCCGCAAGTCGTCAAATCCGCCCGCGTCATGAAGGCCGCCGTCGCCTATCTCGACCCGTTCATGGAGGCCGAGAAAGTCGAACTCGGTACGGTTGATCAAAACAAAGGCCGCGTCCTGATGGCGACGGTCAAAGGTGACGTGCATGACATTGGCAAAAACATTGTCGGCGTTGTGCTCGCCTGTAATGGCTATGAAATTGTCGACATGGGCGTCATGGTGCCCTGCGAAGATATCCTTGCTAAGGCTGAAGAAGTCGGCGCCGACATTATCGGCCTGTCCGGGCTGATCACGCCAAGCCTCGACGAGATGGTCTATGTCGCGCGAGAGATGCAGCGCACGGGCATGACCCAGCCGCTGCTGATTGGCGGCGCAACGACCTCCCCGGCGCATACGGCGGTCAAGATCGACCCCTCCCGCCAGAATGGCCCGACCGTCCATGTCACCGACGCGAGCCGCGCCGTGGGCGTTGTCTCGACGCTGCTGTCTGATGATGATCGCCCGCTCTTCGTTGAGACGACGCAGGCCAAGTATCAGCGCATGCGGGACAGCCGCGCAGGTGGTCCGCCGAAACCTCGCCACCCGATCAAGAAGGCCCGCGAACTCGCCCACAAGATCGAAGCACCGACCCCGCCTGCCCCGACCTTTACCGGCACCAAAGTGTTTGAAAAGTTCGACCTCTCCGTTGTCGCCAAATATATTGACTGGACGCCTTACTTTGCGAGCTGGGATTTGGCCGGGCGCTACCCGCAAATCCTGGAGGATGAGATTGTCGGCGAGGCGGCTCGCGACCTCTGGCGCGACACGGAAGTGATGATGCAGCAGATCCTCGGGCAGGACTGGTTCAAACCGAAAGCCGTGATCGGCTTCTGGCCCGCTGCCCGCAAAGGCGATGACATCCAGCTGGAGAGCGGCGAGGTCTTCCACACCCTCCGCCAGCAAATGGTGAAAGATAATTCCCGCGCCAATTTCGCGCTGTCAGACTTTGTCGCCGAAGTGGGCGACCATATTGGCGGCTTCGCCGTCACGTCCGGCCCGGAAGCGGAAACCATCTCTAAAGCGTTCGAAGCCAAGGGCGATGACTATCAGGCGATCATGGTCAAGGCGCTTGCCGACCGCTTTGCCGAGGCCATGGCCGAGTATATGCACGAGCGCGTCCGCAAGGAACTGTGGGGCTATGCCAGCGACGAGGCGCTCTCAAATGCGGACCTCATCAAGGAGGGCTATCAAGGCATCCGCCCCGCCCCCGGCTATCCCTGCCAGCCCGACCACACCGAAAAGAACACCCTGTTCAAACTGCTCGACGCGGGCCGGATCGGCATGGAGCTGACCACCAGCTGCGCCATGACCCCGGCCGCGTCAGTCTCCGGCCTCTACCTCGCCCACCCCGAAAGCGCCTATTTCGCCGTCGGCCGGATTGAGCGCGATCAGGTCGAAGACTATGCCCGCCGCAAGGGTATGGAAGTGCGTGTGGCGGAGCGCTGGCTCGGCCCGATCCTGAATTATGAGCCGGGTGAGATGGAGGTCGCGTAACCCAGCACCTTTGCCCGCGCTTTGAATTGTGCTGCTCTGAGCGCCTGCGGCGCAGCAGCAGCAAGCAGGTCTCGTATCGGGCCTTCGGCCCTCACATAGACCAGGCTCAAGGCTGTTTGATCCAGCACCTACAACCGCCCAGTCGCTATGACGGTCGGCAGGTGGTCTGAATTGCGGAATGCACGCTGCTAAGGCGGGTCTGATGTGCTGGCGAGCGTTTCAGATGAGAAGACGCCGCCCCACACTTCCATGGAAAGACTGGGATCACGGCTGACATAGACGCCGATCAGGTTGAGCAGGTTGAGCCTCGCCCCGCCATCATCAAGGAGCTCAGACAGCCGCCAGTCCGGCAGGCCGTCATAGATCTCCTCCACCTGCCAGCCACGCTGCGGCCAGAGCGGCTCGGTTGTGTAGAGAATGGTGACCTGGCCTGTCTCTGGGCAGATGCTGAACAGGGCCTGATGCCCGGTCTCCTCCATCCAGCCCTTCAGCCACCAGAGCTGCCACAGCACAATCGGCCAGTGCCAGACGGCCAGGTCCTCATAGTATTTCGGGTCGAGCACACGCAGGGTCATCGGCGACAGCAAAGGTCCAAAGCAGGGTCATAAAAGGGTCAATCGAGGCTCAGTATAGGGCCAGTCCAGGTGGGGGAGGATAAGTTTGCTGAAACGCCGATCCGAAATGGGCAAAACCAATGGATCGGCACGAGGTCTACGCCTCCTATCGGCGTCGGAGCTGACGTTGGGCACTAATGCGTCTAGGTTGTCCGTCATGGATTCTGAACAATTCTAGTGTTAGGTTGATGGTATGAAGCTATTACGACTTCCTATGTGGCTGATCGCCGTGAACATAGTGCTCGCAATTTTACTGATCGGACTGTTCATGGCCGGGGAACAACAAGACAGCGAAATGCTGCGGTCTTATGCGTTCTTCGGGATGTGCGGATACATTGCTTGGAGCTCAGTCACTTCATTCTACTACGTGCTCAAAAAGTCGCGCTGATGCTGTTTCGTCGGCTCCCGGCGTCATTGCAGGCATTCGACGAGACTACGATTTGCGCTTGATAGCTCTAGCTCGACTATCCGGAACTCCGCTATCGTACCGTTCCGAACTGTGCTCCAAAGTGTCGTGCTCAAGTTCGCGATGATGTGACTGCTGTTCAGCGGGTAGCAAATCAGTCGGAACAAGCTTGGATGGCAATGATTGAAGACCCGTTTCGGCGAGATAAGCGTCCACAGCTAGGCGATCGATTGCCACTTTTCCGCCGCCAGCCCAATGCCTATCTTGATTGTTCTTCTTGATGCCTGAAATCCAGTATTCGTCGCCGGTTTCAATATCGAAGAAATTGGCACCGATGCCACTACCCTTGAGGCTCTTGAACGCTTTTCCGTTCGAGTAAACTGTAGCTCCAGTCTTTGACGAACCAGCAATACCAACCCACGCCGGACCATTGTCGGAATGGCCAGATTTCAATTCGACGAAGATGAGGCGATCTTTCATGATACCCCTTCAATCAAATCTGGCGAATAGCATCAACCTCTATGTCTGCTCATGACCCAGCCCGTGTAAAAACCTCGGATGCTTGAGTCTATTTG
>CAYGKE010000002.1:41941-101234 GCA_964350465.1 uncultured Hyphomonas sp. | reverse complement strand
CAGAGATACAGCCCCTTCACGGCTCTTGGCTTGGAAAACCAGCGCCCCTTGCTGCTGGATTGCAGGTCCCTCAGAACGCGGTCGAGTTGCGCTGCCGCTGCAAGCTGCGCCGGGTCTTCGGTCACCTGTCCTTCGGCGATGCGAGCCGCCAATATTTCCGAGACAGTGGCCATGCCTAATTGCCGCCAAAGAAGGCTGAGATTTGCTCAGAGAAATTGGATAGAGCACGTGGCTGAACGGCGATGGTCACGAGGATACCGGCCAGTGCCCCGCCAAGGTGGGCTTCATGTCCGATCACCTTGTCTTCGCGCTGAGCGAGAACAGCACTGACAACGATGAAGGCAATTGCCAGGACAACGGCAGGCATCGGGATCGGGATAGGAAAGATCACCAATTGCTCGAATGGCCTGAACAGGCAGAAACTGAGCACAACACCCGAAGTCGCTCCAGAGGCCCCAAGGGCGCGGTAGTCAAGCCGTCTGCGATTTTCCAACAAGGACCAAAGGCTACCGCCGATCAGGGCTGCGAAATACACGACCAGGAATTTCATCGATCCAAGGAAGCCTGCCTCAAGCTCGGCGCCGAAATTCCACAACACATACATATTGACGAACAGATGGATCAGGCCGCCGTGCAGGAAGCCGCTGGTGATCATGCGGTGCCATTCATTGCGCTTCAGGATCGGGCCAACATGAAAGACATTTGCGTTCATGAAGGGCGGGTTTGAAAATGCCAGGAAGCTGGCAATCACATTCGCCGCGATCAGCATCATTGTTGCCGGAAACAGAGAAAAATCAGCCATAACATCGGACTAAACGAAGATGATCTGGCTTGCACTTGGTTTTTTGCAAGTCTGTGCCATGTGTGATCTCTTGCATTGACGCCCCATGATGCGTCGCTAGGTCTCGCGAGCAGGTAGACGGAGCCATGTATGGCATATTCTCGCGGCGCTATGGACTGGCTACTCTTCGCTTTCCTGACCCTGATCTGGGCGAGCGCCTATGGCTTTACGCGCCTTGCCGTCAGCCCGGATGCGCCGGAGACCGGAATACCGCCGCTGGTGATCATTTCCTCCCGCTTGACGATGGGTGCCGTCATCCTGCTCATCGCAGCCTGGCTGAGTCGGCAAGCCTGGCCACCTTTGTCGCGCTGGCGGGATTGGCTGGCCATGGCGGTGATGGGCGTGGTCGGAACGGCGGCCCCGTTCTTTGTTATCACGACGGCTCAGAAATCGATCGATTCCAGTCTTGCAGCACTTTACGTTGCCGCCTCACCGCTCTTTGTGGCGGTGTTTGCGCATATCATGTTTCACGATGACCGGCTCAGCCGCAACAAGATTGCCGGTCTGATCATCGGCTTTGGCGGTGTAGCTGTGCTGTTTGGCCCGTCAGCGATAAGTGCCTTCGGATCGGCCAGCACCACGGCGCAAGCGCTTTGCCTGCTCGGCACGGCCTTCTATGCGATATCGACTCTGACCGCGCGGGTTGCACGACATATCCCGTCATTTGTGTTTGCCGCAGGCTTCATTTCGATTGGCGCCGTCACGAGTTGGCCACTTCTATTGCTGGTCGACTTTTCCGCAATCGATCCGTCGCTCAGCGCCAAGCTTGGCGTTATTGGATTGGGTTTGTTTCCAACCGCCATGGCATCGGTGCTTTATATGACCTTAATCCAGCGAACGAGCGCAACCTTTCTGTCGCTGACCGGCTATACAATCCCGATAGTGTCGGTCGTGATTGGCTATCTTGCCTTTGGTGAAACACAAGGTTTGAATGCGGTGCTTGCCTTTGCGCTGATCCTTGGCGGGGTCTGGCTGTCGCAGCGTGGGCGTGCGGTGCTTACAGGTGGAACGCCCCCTCAATCACCGTAACGCAAGCCCCCCGCAATTTGACACGGGCACCGGCCAGCTCTGCCTCAATCTTTGCGCCGCGACCCGGATAAGCCTGGTAGCAGGCGAGCGTGCGGCCCATATCGGCCCCGACGATACTGGCAAGAAAGCAGTGCCAGCTGCCTGTCGCAGGGTCTTCATCAATCGCGCTGCCTGGCGCAAAGAAGCGGCTGGTAACGTCAATACTTTCAGTACCATCACGTGCAAAGCAGCCGATATTGCCGATGCCCCAGGCTGGGTCCTGATGGCCTAGCTTGGAGAGTGTTTTGTAGTCTGGTGCCAAGCGCTCGATATCGGCCACAGAACCAAATTCATAGGCGAGGCACGGTCCGGCATAAGCCGTTATTGGGCGAACGCCGCCAAGCGCTGCAACTATAGACGGATCGATCTCGACCGTCTCGAACCCGAAGCTCGGAAAATCCATTTCAAGTCGGCCGTCTCCAAGTCGCTTGACATGAAGCTCGCCAGACTTTCGGGTCTTGAAGGTGATCTGTGGACCATCATAACCGCCATGCTGATACAGCCAGTGGCCAGCAGCGAGCGTGGCATGACCGCAAAGCGGTACTTCAACACCTGGGGTGAACCAGCGCAGCTGCCAGCTCGCCTCGCCATCGGCGATGATGAAGGCCGTTTCAGCAACGTTATTCTCAGCAGCAATAGCCTGCAGGACAGGATCCGGCAGCCAGCTTTCCAGCGGCATGACGCAAGCTTGATTGCCCTCGAAGGGCTTTGACGCAAAGGCATCAATCTGAGCAAAAGGCAGAGTATCTGTCATCGTGATCTCCCAATGGCGCACAGGCATGGCACGCGCCTGGATCGATCACAAACGATGAATTCTGGGGGGTCGATTAGCTTTCCTGATCTGGAATCTTCCAGCCATGATTGACCGGGCCATGACCGCTGCCTAGCGGCTTTGCATTCAGGATAGCACCATAGAGATAGTCACGGGCAACTTGCGTGGCCTGGTTGACGGTCTGGCCCAGCGCAAGGCCAGTGGCACAGCCACTGGCCAGCGTGCAGCCAGTGCCATGGGTTGAGGTCGTGTCAATCCGCTCGCTCTCGAAAATCCACTCGCCGTGCTCTGTCTGTAGAACGTCAAACAGCGTCGTGCCGTCAACATGGCCGCCTTTGACCAGCGCCCCCTTCGCGCCCCGCTCCAGCAGGGCTTCAGCGGCCCGGCGCTGTCCATCAATATCCTCTACCGGTTTGCCGGTGAGGATTTCGGCCTCTGGAGCGTTTGGTGTGATCAAAGCTGCGCCGGGAATGAGAAGTGAGAGGTAGGTCTCCACGGCGCTGCGATCGAGCAATGGGTCGCCGCTGGTCGCGACCATGACGGGATCGATCACGCGTGGCAGCGCAGGTGCCATGTCGCTGAGGGTCTCGGCGACTTGCTCAATAATCTTGCGGTCCACCAGCATCCCGGTCTTGATCGCATCCGCGCCGAGATCGCTGAGTACGGCGCGCATTTGCGCGTCAACAGCATCGGTTGGCATCGGCCAGACGCCGTGCACCCCAAGTGTGTTCTGGGCCGTGATCGCTGTCACAGCAGTCATCGCGAACCCGCCTAGGGCGGTCACGGTCTTGATGTCGGCCTGGATGCCCGCAGCGCCGCCACTATCGGAGCCAGCGATTATCAACACGCGGCCGACCACTGCCTTGTCATCTTTGTCTGACATGATGTTGTCCGCGCTTAGAATTTCACCGCGCCGGACTTGATCGTTTCATAGGCGTCCGGCGTCAGCGGTTCATAACGCCCCGATTGCGGATCGTAAAACCATACCGGCTCATTAACCTCGTTCGGGTCAAATCCCTCACGCACCAGATCGACCTTGCTATATTTAAATGTGCTGGTTGTTTCAGCTTCCTTCTGCACGCGGATGAAGAGCGGGATGGCATATTTGGGCAGTCGCTCAGCGAGCCACGCATACAGGCCGTCATAGTCAACCTTGGCCTGCGCAGTGATCGCCGCCATGCCGGCCTTGCCATCGGTCCCTGGTACTGCGACGCCGTAAACATTGGCGGTGGCTATGCCAGGCGCCTTGGCGAGGATAGCGGAGACTTCATTGGTCGAGACATTCTCACCCTTCCAGCGGAAGGTGTCGCCAATCCGGTCGACAAAATAAATATAGCCATGCTCGTCCATCTTCATCAGGTCACCCGTGCGGAACCACATGTCGCCTTGCTCAAAGACGTCGCGAAGGACTTTCCTGCTGGTTTCGTCCTCGTCCTGATAGCCTTCAAACCGTTCGCGGGCGCTATCCCCAATTCGGCCCAAAGCTTCACCCGCCTCATCGGTTTCTGTCCGGATACAAAACCCGTCCGCGTCACGAACGGGCATTTCGCTCTCGACATCAAACTTGACGAACGCGATGTGCGAGAAACGATGCTTGAGCCAGCCTGGAATACGGCCCACTGCACCAACGGTTCCATCGAAACTCGCCAGTGTGACATTGCCCTCGGTCGAGCCATAGAACTCAACCAGGTTCGGGATCTCAAACCGTTCACGGAACTCAGTCCAGATGTCCGGCCGCAGACCGTTCCCAAAGCCGGTGCGGATATCGTGTCCGGTTTCGTCAGGGTGTTTGGGGGAGTTGATCAGGTAGCGGCAAAGCTCGCCAATATACACAATCATTGTGACGCCGTGCGTCTTGACATCACTCCAGAAAGCGGTGGCAGAAAATTTGTCACGCAGGACCAGACTCGCGCCGGTCAGCAAGGCGGCGCCGACACCGCAAATGCCGCCCGTGCTATGATAGAGCGGTAGGGGAACATAGACACGGTCGCGGGACTTCACGTCGCAAAGTCCAATGAAGCTGCACATCATGCTTTTCGTGCGCAAATGGGTCAGCCGTGCAGCCTTTGGAAGGCCCGTCGTGCCTGACGTGTAGACCAAGATGCAAAGGTCGCGGGCTCGCAGGTGTGACCGCAGCTTCCGGTCTGGACGTTTCGCGCTCGCTCCGGCGATGGCAATGTCAAGGTCTTCGCCAAAACCGCCGCCAAGTGTCCAGACAGTCGGTTCACCTTCGAGAAGCGGCTGGGCTTCCTTGATCGCTGCGTCCTGTTCGGCGCCGGTAATGACCAGCTGTGCCTCAGCAATATTGATACAATGTGCAAGGGCCTCGTCTGTCAGATTGTGATTGATCAGACCCGTAACCACGCCAATTTTGGAAAGCCCATACCAGACGGCGACATAATCTGACCGGTTTTCCATGAACAGCGCGACTGTGTCGCCCGCCTTGAGACCTTTAGTGAGCGCCCAATTGGCGATCTTGTTGGCGCGGGCCTCAAACTCATTATAGGTGATGACCCCGGCGGCGGACCTGAACGCAACATTGTCACCATAGCGATCAATGACGGCTTCAATGTCATCGGGAACCAGATCTCTGGACTCTGGATCCAGTCGATCCAGCCATTTCAGGGTGCGACGAAGGACAAAGAATGTCTCAACTTCGCGTTTGAGAATATCCAGCACGTTCATGCGTGACACCCTTTCCGTTCACCGCTGCCATGGCGGCATGCATCAATCAAACGCCGTCGCTAGCTTGCAGGCGCGCCTGAGACTGTTAAGGCACATTCCAGTTAATATTTGATGCGTGAGGTATTGATGACGGATCCCGTAACCAAGCTGCTCAATCTGCTTGATATCGAGCAACTTGAAGTCGACATGTTTCGCGGATTCAGCCCCGACAATGAGGTCTCGACGCGGGTTTTTGGCGGGCAGGTTATCGCCCAGTCATTGGTAGCGGCCTATCGCACAGTTGATACCGAAACTCGGTCGTGCCACTCGCTGCATGCCTATTTCATCCGGCCAGGTGATCCATCGATTCCGATCATCTACGAAGTTGATCGGTCGCGCGATGGTGGCAGTTTCACGACGCGGCGCGTGGTTGCCATCCAGCATGGCAAGCAGATTTTCAATCTCGCAGCCTCCTTCCACAAGCAAGAACCTGGCTGGCACCACCAGCACGATGTCCCGGATGTGCCGCCGCCGGATGAGCTGGAAGACCGGGTTGAACTGCGCAAGCGCCACCAGGACAAGATTCCAGGTGCCTACCGTGCGGAGCTTTTGCGTGCGCGGGCGATCGAGATTCGTGAAGTTGACCCGCAGGATATATTCGATCCCAAGCCAGTCAGCGACATTAATCGGAATTGGTTCCGGGTCGCACGCAAGATTGATGAAGCGCCCTGGGTCCATCACTGCCTTGTGGCCTATGCATCTGACATGGCACTGCTGGGGACCGGAAATCGCCCACATGGCGTCAACTGGTGGTCAGGCAACCTGATGTCGGCCAGTCTTGATCACGCCCTGTGGTTCCATGCGCCGATTCGCTTTGATGACTGGCACCTATATGCCATGGACAGCCCGTTTGCCGGGGGTGCGCGAAGTTTCAACCGTGGATCGATCTTCACCAGAGACGGCAAACTGGTCGCAAGTGTGGCGCAAGAGGGCCTGATGCGGCCGATCCGCCCGAAACAGGATTGACGCCGCGTATGCTTGGCCGCAAAAGGCCGATATGCTGACAGCGCTATCATCATATGACGCCCTCCGGGCTTATGCCGAGCGGATCAAGATTGATCCTCAGACCAACTCCGTTTTCGACTATGCTACGGAGCTTTTCCGGGACCTCGAAGCGAACAAGATCACAATCAGCTCCTTGCAGGACCTGGTTGAGGAGGTCGGTCTCGATCTAACCCTGAAGCGGGCTGAAACCTTCCGCGTCCAGCATTGCAGCGCTGATCCAGAGCGCGCTTGGAGCGCCGTTGAAGCGCGGCTGGGAGCGCTTGTCGAGCAGGGCTGGGATGCCTTCAAGACAGCGGCTGAAACGGAAGCTGGCGGTATCGTGTTCACCGCGCACCCAACCTTCGCGCAATCGGCAGATGCCCGTCAGGCCTTTGCCAATTTTGTCAGTACGCCCAGTTCCGATACCAAAGCGGCTCTGGAGCAAGCGCTGCACGCCGACGGCCCTGAATGGGAGAAATCGATATCACTCGGCGGCGAACATGCAGAGGCCCAGCAAGCGGTTGCGCACGCGGCCAGCGCTCTGCGAACCTATGCGCGGCGTGTGGTGGATCTGGCGCGGTCGAAATTCCCCAAACACTGGCGCAATCTGCGTCCGGCGCTGCCAACCATCGCCTCATGGGTCGGCTACGACCTTGATGGGCGCAGCGATATTCACTGGTCGCAATCGTTCAGTTTCCGTCTTCGAGAAAAGGCGAGCCAACTGGCTCACTATAGCGCCTCGCTGCAAGCGCTTGCCGCGCGCTGGCCGGATGAAGCTGCCCTGAATGATCTCGCAGGTCGCCTTGAGCGGGCGTTTGCCCTGACAGATCACGAAGCAGGCCTGTTTGCGGCCGATCTAACCGATCCGGACAATCTGCTCATAGCGGGCAATGCGTTGACGACGGAAAACCCTGACCGGATCAATGATGCGGGCCTGATCATAGGCGCGCTGGATGCGATTGCCGATGGGCATTCGGATGGCGATCTGGTTGCCGAACTGATGATGCTGCGCGCTGAGATTGATGCGCTACAACTTGGCACGGCTCGTATCCATCTGCGCCTGAATGCGGCGCAAATCCGAACCGTAATCAGCCGCGATCTCGGTCTCGAAACCGAGGATCGCGACCTTGGCCGCCTGGCTTTGAAGGAGCTCTCCAAGCGCGCCGATGTCAGTCAGATACATCCTGTCAATTTTGCTGATCTCTTCCTTGAGCAATCCACGGCCCGGCGCCAATTCATGATGTGCGCGCAATTTCTCAAACATATCGATGCGGGCTCGACCATCCGCTTCCTGATTGCTGAAAGCGAGAACCCTGCGACCGTGATGGGCGCGCTCTACCTTGCGCGGCAATATGGCGTCGACCATCAGCTGGATATCTCACCGCTATTTGAGACCCCTGAAGCGCTCGAGACGGGTGGGCGCTTTGTTGAACGGCTATTGGAAGAGCCTGAATTTCTCACCTATATCCGGCAGCGCGGCTATCTTTCGATCCAGCTTGGCTTCTCTGATGCCGGCCGCTTCATTGGTCAGGTCGCCGCCGATATGGCGATTGAGCGCATTCACAATCTGATCAGTCTGGCGCTGGCCGAGAAGGATGCGAGCCTTGGTTTGCTATTTTTCAACACGCATGGCGAATCCATGGGCCGGGGCGCCTGGCCGGGCAGTTTCAAGCAGCGGTTTGATCATCTGCTGACGCAATGGACGCGGGAAAACTGTCAGGAACGCGGGATCAGCCTCCGGCATGAGACAAGCTTTCAGGGCGGCGATGGTTTTCTGCATTTTGCCACCCAGCCGCTGGCTGACACGACTTACGCCGCCTATTGCGAGCACTTACTCTCTGATCCAGTGACCGACCAGGCTGACGAGTTCTACACCCGCACCGACCTTGTCTGGGACTTCTATCGTTCGCTCCGCCGCTGGCATGAAACCCTGTTCGACAATCCCGATTATGCCAGCTTGCTGAGCGATTTTGCGACCAATTTCCTGGTCTCGGCTGGGTCGCGGCCGAAGCGTCGTAGCTCCGGCCCGGCAGGCCCGCGGTCACTGCGGGCCATCCTGCACAATGCCGCACTACAGCAGCTCGGTGTGCCGCTGAACACGGCAGCTGGCATCGGTTCAGCCTTGCGCCGGGAGAACGATCAGATTGTTGCCCTTCTCAATCATTCGCCGCGTTTGCGTAGTCTCATCCTATTGGCGCTGAAGGCCCGCGTTTCAACCAGTGTTCCAGCCTTGCGCGCCTATGCGCATGTCTATGACCCGAGTTATTGGGTCGCTGTAGCACGCACCGGCTTGGGTGAGAAAGCAACAGCCTATCGCCGTATCTATTATCGCTTGCAGTCGCGGCGAACCTTCGGCTCGATGATGACCATTGCCAACAAGCTGTCGGTTGATCTCGGCAAGTTTGACCGCTTGCTGAACCAGCTTGATGACGCGCCATCCGCCGAAGAGAGACATGAGGGGCGCCTCAGCATCCATACTTTGCATGCGGTTCGTCAGGCGCTGATGATGAAGGCCTTCTCGCTGATTGCCTCGATCCCGAATATTTCCGGACGTCATGATGCCAGTATTACCGATATTATCGATATGGTTCTGGAGATGCGTTTGTCAGAAGCTGTAGAGCTACTCTGCAAGATCTTCCCGACGGCGCAGGGCGATGTTGATCGGCTCGAAGAATTGACGGAAAAAGGCCATGTCTCTGAAGACCTTAAAGGCCATGGCTATGACCAGTTGCATCAGGACATTATTGAACCGTTGGATGAAATTGACCAGTTGTTGCACAAGACAACGCTGGCAGTTGCGCAGGCATACGGGGCCTTTGGCTAATCTGCCACTTGTAATCATGGCCGAAAGTTAAGTGGCTATTAATCAATTTCCGGGAATCGTAGAATTGTTATTAACCATTGATCGACCGGCATTTGTGTTTCGGCGGCTGTAGCAGCCTCATTTGAACGAATCATCCTAATGCCGAGACATCGAAACGGCATTCAGGGGCTGAACATGTCACTGCTGGAATTGGTCATCACAGCGCATCGCTGTCGCTCGACCCATCATTTCATCGCGATTGACGCGCTGTCCTTGCTGGATGGCAAGGACTCTGGCCTGTGGCGCAATCTGTTGCTGCGCCATCACGAGAAGCTTCTGAAAGGTGCCAAGGCCCCGGACAAGGAGTTCAAGGATTTCAAGAACCACGTCCTGCATGTTGGCGAAGGCGAATGGGGCGGAGCCTGCGATGCCGCGATGGATTGGTATGGCCGCTCGGTTGCAGCGCTGCGCGCAGAAAAGTGGGGCGATGCGGCCTATGCGCTTGGTGTTCTGACCCATTACTATGCTGATCCGATCCAGCCTTTCCATACTGCGCAGAGCGAAGAAGAGGGCGCAATGCACCGCGCGCTTGAATGGAGCATCGCTAAATCCCGGCAGACGATTGAGGCATGCATCCGTGAGCGCGGTTACCCAATCATTACAGCCGGAACGGATACTGGATTCGTCGCGGACATGGTTCGGGCTGGCGCCGAGCGCTCGCATCCGCACTACCAGACCCTGATCGACCATTATGACATCCATGCCGGCGTGAAGAACCCGGAAGCGGGCTTGGACGAAACCCTGATCGATATCATTTCTGACCTTGTCGCCTATGCTACGGCGGGCGTTGCCGTCCTGTTCGAACGGGCCTTTGCCGAGGCAGCGGTCAAACCGCAAAAGGTCGATCTTGATTTGCCTGGCTATCTTGCCGCGCTCGACATACCGATCCGCAAGATCACCAAGCGTATGGCTGAGGGCCGTGATCGCAAGACCGTCGAGGCAATGTATGAGGAGTTGCTGGAAACCGGCAAAGTCATCAAAACATTGCCAGCCGACGACAAGGCAATCCGCAAGCTGCATGCCAAGCAGGTCCTGCGCAAACCATTGGCAGAAATCGACCAGCAGGCGCTGAAGCCCTTGGGCGTAAAACATGCCGGGCCGCACCAACCCGCACCGCCGCCAATGGTGGTGCCGAAACGCCGTCCGGTTGAGGCGGCGAAACCAGCGCAAGTGCCGACTGTTTCGGCTGAACCGCCAGCGCTGGCAGACGTGCGCAAGCCAATCAGTATGCCAAGCCCAATCCTGAAAATTGTGCCGGACGAGCCGGTGTCCGAACCTGAAACCGAAGCCATAGAAGATGCGGCTTTGGAGTCAGTCACTGAAGAGGCTCAGCCCGAACCTATTCCGCAGCCCGAGCCTGAACCTGTGCTCGCAGAGCCAGCCCCAACGCCAGCTGACAAAGTGCTGGCGGAGCTGGATAAGACAGATATTGTCGAACAATCCGAACCGGTCCTTGAGGCAGAACCGGTGGACTCTTCGGCGTTACCTGAATCGTCTGCGCTTTCGGACGATACAACTGACAAGCCACTTTCAAAGGCTGAGAAAACCGAACGCCTGACACGCGAGTCCCCCGTCGTTGATGCGCCATCAATTGGTCCAAAAACGGCGGCGCGGCTCGAGAAAGTCAATATCATAACAATTGGCGATCTGATGGATGCTGATCCGGAGGAGACAGCAGCGTCGCTTGATGTACGCTATATCAAAACCAAGACGCTTAAGGACTGGCAGGATCAAACCAGCTTGATGCTGGCGATGCCAGGCTTGCGCGTGCTGGATTCCCAGATTCTGGTCGGGGCAGGTATTCGCGATGCGAAAGCGCTCGCCGGGTCTTCAACCCGTAAGGTTTTGAACGCAGCAACAAGTTTTCTCGACACGCCGAGCGGCTCACGCGTACTTTGGGGGGCCTCCGCCAAGGTCGAAGAGGATGAGGTCAATCACTGGATTGACCTTGCCCGGAGCGCCAACGGCTAGGAACAGCTTGCGTCGTACCGGACAGCAATGAAGTGCACCGGATCGCCATTCGAATAGTTCAGAGCATAGACCGGCTCTGACTGCGTGATGCAGCGCCCTTGGGTGTCCGCTTCGCGCTGCATTTGAGCCAGGGCAGGCGCGCTGGCCTCGTCCTCCAGATTAAGCAGGTACACGACCGGGTAGGCGGTATCGTCGTGCGGCAGCCCAATCGGCGTTTCTGGCGGGTGCAGGTTCTGCGTACCGAACGTCATGACGTAACTTGGCTCGGCATAGCCCACGGCAAGGATGCGGTCAGGGCTTTGTCTGTCGTCTCTGCACCTCTCCGAGGGTACACCGCAAATCTGCTCAAGCGCCAACCGGGCGCTCTCGGTTGGCTGGAACCAGGTTTGGGTTGGCAGGAAATGGATACGCGCATGCCAGCCCAGCAGAACGCTGGCCAGGACACCGGCGGTGACAGCCAGGCCAATTCTACGAGCAGCGAAGGTGATGACGGTTGTCAATGTCGCGGCACTGCCGAGCCACCACAGCCATAGTGGGTATCCTTTATATTGTGCCCATTCCGACAGGACAGCGCTGCTTTCGGCGGTCTTGAAGTCGCCGGCAGCCTCAGCCTGTGTCAGCTCCACCGCCAGAGGCGAGCTCAGCAGGACCAGGGCCCCGCCGCCAATTGCGAACAGAACGAGTGACACCCAGCGCGAGACTGGAAGCCGGGCACCGCTCATCATCTTGGCGGCTGCCCAGCCACACAGGAGCGCAAATGCCGGATAGGCCGGAAGGATGTAATGGCTGAGCCTGGTCGGCATCAGCTCAAAGAAAATCAGTGTCAGCACTGCCCATGCTGCGAGGAAGCGTAGGGCCTTGGTTTCATCATTTGCCGCGTCAATGTCCTGCGGCCACCGTCGGAGCCATCTGGACTGGCTGGCGACGAACCCGAAACCGAGAATGACCAGCGCTGAATAGGCAGATGGTGCCCCATTGCCGAGTTCGCCCGGCAGGACGAAAGTCGCAAGCGCAATCACTGCTCCGAGCGCCATGAAGATGAGGATGGCATCGGTCCCGCGTTTGCGCCCGGCCTCGGTGTCACCGCGCAGCGCTTTCCAGGTTGCAACGGCGCCGGGAACAGCGAGAAGGGTTGCCGGGAAGAACCAGGCCGGAATGTGGGTCAGGTGGTAGAGCGGCCAGCCAGCATGGCCTTCAGACGCCCCGGCGAACTTGTCTTTAAGGTCCTTACCAACCGCGCCCTGCAGGAACGTATTGTCGGTCGCAAGCTGGATCGCCGCGAGCCATGGCAGGAACATGGCAAGCGCCAGAACAGGTCCTGGCCACCAGGCCAGCGGCTTCCACCAATCGCCGCCTTCGCCATAGGCTGCCTTGGCCCACACCCATGCCCCAAACCCGGCATAGGCGGCGACCATCGGCATGACCGGTCCCTTGATCAAAAGCCCGAGCCCGACAATGAACCAGAATAGCAGCGCCATCTGTTTCGGCCTGGTCGCCTTGCCCATATAGAGCCGGGCCAGCGCGCCGATGCCCCACGCCGTCAACAGGACGAGGACGCCGTCGGTCTTGGAGATATGCGCCTCGCTGGTCAGCAGCAAAGTTGCGCCATACATAGCAGCGCCGATGAACGCGCCGCGCCGCCCGATCAGGACGATCCCGGCCCAGAATACCGCTAAGGTCGAAAACGCTGCACCAAGCCAGCTTGGCACGCGGTAGGTCCAGATCTCAAGCTTGTCCTCATCGCCAAGCAGATGAGTTGCACCTGATTGTAGCCAGTGGATGCCCGCTGGCTTCTTGTTGCGATACTCGTCCTGATAGCGGATGATCAGATAGTCGCCGGTCTCGATATATTGCTTGGAGGCCTGCGCGAAACGGCTCTCATCGCGGTCTAGCGCGGGAAGGTTGAAGACCCCTGGCGCCGCGGCGGTAAAGGTGATCGCAAACAGAATGAACCAGGCTTTCCAGCCGGAGGAGAGACGGTCGAGCATATCCATATCCGCCTCATATCGCGGCGCTTCATCGTTGAACAGCACTGCGATGCGGTCTAGCGTCCGATCAAGTCAAAAAGATGGGAGCGGGCATGTCCTGGTGGTTCAAGATTGATCTTTGGAAACGGGTGATGGCGGGCCTCGCGCTGGGTCTGGTTGTTGGCCTTGGACTGCGTGCGGGCTTGGGCGCCGAGGCAGGCGGCGATTTTGCCGAGACCTGGATCAAGCCATGGGGTGATCTCTTCCTGCGCTTGATCAAGATGCTCATCGTGCCGCTCATCTTCACGACACTTGTGTCCGGTGTCATCGCCATGGGCGACCCAAAGCGGCTCGGCTCGCTTGGCGGGCGTGCGCTTGGCATGTATTTCGGGACAACGGCAATCGCCGTCACGCTCGGTCTGATCATGGGCTCGATCTTCCAACCGGGCAAAGGTCTGTCGGCCGAAACCTTCGCGGGCGCAGACACATCGACCGTTGAAGAAAGAAAGCAGGCCGCCGAAGCTGCGGGCGGTCTCGGTGAGCGGCTGATGGAAATCGTACCGCTCAACCCAATTGAAGCGCTGGCAAGCGGCGACATCCTGCCGATCATTTTCTTCGCGGTGATGTTCGGCGTTGGTATCCTGATGGCAGGCCCAATCGCAAAGGGCGTCGGCAGCTGGTTTGACGGTGCTGCCGAGGCGATGATCAAGGTCACCATAATCGTAATGGAGACGGCCCCTGTCGGTGTCTTTGCCCTGATCGCCTATCAGATGGCCGAACATGGCTTTGGCATCCTGCAAAATCTCGGCATGTTGGCCATCGCGCTTTATCTTGCCTGCGCTATCCATATCGTCTTCACCTATGGTGGCATCATCAAGGGCCTGCTGCGCCTGCCCTTTGGCCGGTTCATGAGCGGTATTACTGATGCCCAGGCGGTTGCCTATTCGACCGCGAGTTCATCTGCGACGCTGCCCGTGACCATCACCTGCGCGGAGGAAAACCTTGGCGTCGACAAGGCGGTTGCCGGGTCGGTCCTGCCGCTAGGCGCAACCATCAACATGGATGGGACGGCGATCTATATCGGGCTGGTTGCGCTGTTTGGTGCTCAGGCGCTCGGCATCGACATGTCCCTCGGCATGTATGTCATTGTTGCGATCATGGCCTGCCTGGTCTCGATCGGCGCAGCAGGGATTCCCAGTGCCGGGCTCTTACTCTCTGTAGCCGCTTTGCAGCAGATCGGCATTGACGAAGGCCAGGCCCTGCTGATCGTAGGTTTCATCTATCCGTTTGATCGCTTGCTCGACATGATGCGGACACTGACCAATGTCACCGGCGACGCGGCTGTCGCAACCGCTGTCGCGAAATGGGAAGGTGAGCTCGATGAAGACGTCTTCCGCGCTGAGGACAATCTTTCGGCGCATGTCGATGACCGGGTGAAACCCGGCTAGGCGTGCAGGACTTTCCGAACGGCTTCGCCGACCATCCGGGCTTCTGCTGCGCGCGGTGAGCCGGACCGCCAGGCGATGCCAATCTGGCGCCCGATCATCGGCCTGTCGAAAGCACGTAACTGGGCATCCGTGCCAGCGGTCACGCCTGCATCCACCGCAAGCCGGGGCAGCAATGACACGCCAAGCCCGCCCGCCACCATATGCACCAGGGTTGGCAGGCTGGTCGCGGTCACATCTGCCTCACCCCGGCGGGACGGCAGTTGACAGACAGACAGGGCATGATCGCGCAGACAATGACCGTCATCAAGCAGCAGGACATCCTCATTGGCGAGGTCTGCCGCGCGCAGGCTTTTCCGCGTCAGCAGATTGTGCCCTTGAGGCGCCACCAGAAGAAACTCGTCGTCACAAAGCGGTTCGGTCTCAATCCCCGGCGCGTCCCAGGGCAGGGCGATCAGTGCTGCATCAATCTTGCGCGCCCGCAGGGCTTCAAGCAAACGCTCCGTCTGGTCCTCGCGCAGGTAGAGTTTCAGGTCACCATGGCTCTTGCGCAGGGCGGCGACGGTCTTCGGTAGGATGAACGGCGCGATGGTCGGAATGGCACCAAGCCGAAACCGACCGCTTAGCGGGGCCCCGGCCTGACGTGCTGCTGCGACCATATCAGCTGTACTGGACAGGATCGTGCGGGCTCGTTTGACCGCCTCTTCACCGGCCTGGGTCAATGAGGCCCCGCGCGCTTCGCGTTCAATCAGCTGAATGCCGAGCAGCGCCTCGACTTCCTTGATGGCCGCTGACAGCGTCGGCTGAGTGACATGGCAAACGTCGGCAGCGCGAGAGAACGAGCCCTCGTCCGCAATCGCGCATAGAAATTCAAGCTGTCTAAGGGTCGGAAGATGCATAGATCTAACTTATGGATACTGGCCGAAATATCAATTTCTCCGAATGCTATAGACACCTACCTGGCCGCCTTGCCAATTTTTGACTTGCCCTTTTGGCGGTCCAGGACACATAACAGGCGATGGATTTAGACGCCCCTGATCTTGGCAATGACCTTATCACACTCGCGCCTCTCGACGAGACTTACCGTGAGGCTTTGCGAGCGAGTGACGCCGTCGAGTATATGTGGCTCTCGCTGCCAGCGATCCAGCGCGGTGCCGGGTTCGATGTCTATTATGATCACGCCCTGAAAAGCGCCAAGCGCGGCGAGTATTTGCCATTTGCCCTGCTCGACCCGAAACAGGACAATCGCTTTGTCGGCGTGACAGCCTATATCGAACCCAATCGAACCCATCGCCGGGTCCAGATCGGCTATACCTGGCTCGAACCCTATTTGCGCGGCCGCGGTGTCTATGCCGCCATCCAGCGCCTGATGATTGAGCGCGCGCTTGACTGGGGTGCCAAGCGGATGAGCTGGCCAATCGAGGCCCATAATGAGCGGGCGATCAATGCAGTGCAGGCGCTCGGCGCTGTGCATGAAGGCGTGCTGCGCAGTTATGAGCGCTTTGCTGATGGCCAATGGGTTGATGTCGCGATCCTGTCCATGTTGCGCGATGAGGCGAGGGAGGCGCTGAAACGCCTCGACATGGTGATTGCCGCCGCTACCGAGGCTTGATTTCACCCTGCGCCCATGCTTTAGGCCCTGAACATTCAACGCACTGGTAGTTTGTGCGCGTTGACTGAGGCTTGACCTCAGCGATGTCCCCCACTCGGCGAAGCTTCGCTCAGTGGGGCGCTACCGCTTTGTATTGAAGCTTTGAGCGCTTATTTAAGGGGAGACCCTGACTAAGCAGATGGAGACGACGCGATGTTTGACGCGCTAACCGACCGCCTTGGCGGTGTATTTGACGGACTACTCGGGCGCGGTGCGCTGTCAGAGAAAGACGTTACGGCTGCGCTGCGCGAAATCCGGGTTGCGCTGCTTGAGGCCGACGTCGCGCTTCCCGTGGTCAAGGACTTCATTGCTTCAATCAAAGACAAGGCGGTTGGCGAGGATGTCATCCGCTCGGTCAAACCAGGCCAGCAAGTCGTCAAGATTGTCCATGATGGTCTGGTCGAGCTGCTCGGCGGCGAAGACGCCGAGACGGGCCTGCGCGTCGATAACCCGCCTGCTGTGATCATGATGGCCGGTTTGCAGGGCTCCGGTAAGACGACCACAACGGCCAAGATCGCCATGCGCCTGGCCAAGCGAGACAAGAAAAAAGTCCTGCTTGCCTCACTCGATACCCGCCGCCCAGCGGCGATGGAACAGCTTGCAATCCTCGCGACCCAAGTCGGCGAGGGCGTCAGCTCACTTCCGATTATCAAGGATCAGAGCCCGGCCGAGATTGCCCGGCGCGCGCTACAGGCGGCCAAGCTTGGCGGCCATGATGTCGTCTTCCTGGATACGGCTGGCCGAACCAGTATCGACGAGCAGATGATGTCCGAGGCATCCGAGATCGCCAAGATCGCGCAGCCAAACGAGACACTTCTGGTCGCTGACTCACTGACCGGACAGGACGCGGTTGAAACCGCAAGGCGCTTCCACGAACGCTTGCCGCTGACCGGGCTTGTGTTGACGAGAATGGACGGCGACGGGCGCGGCGGTGCCGCCCTGTCGATGCGGGCGGTCACGGGCTTGCCGATCAAATTCCTCGGCACGGGCGAGAAGCTGGACGGGCTTGATGCCTTTGACGCCAAGCGTCTTGCGGGCCGCATTCTCGGGCAGGGCGACATCGTCTCGCTGGTCGAAAAGGCCGGCGATCAGATGGATCAGGTCAAGGCCGAGAAGATGGCCAAGAAAATGGCCAAGGGTCAGTTTGACCTCGATGATCTCGCCCAGCAGCTGCAGCAGATGCAGAAAATGGGCGGTCTTGGCGGCATTATGGGCATGTTGCCCGGCGCGAAAAAGGCCAAACAGGCGCTCGACGCGTCTGGCATGGACGACAAGGTCCTGCTGCGTCAGGGCGCAATCATTTCCTCGATGACCAAGAAAGAGCGCGCCAAGCCTGCTTTGCTCAATGCCTCACGCCGCAAGCGGATTGCCGCGGGCGCCGGTGTCGAAGTGCAGGACGTCAACAAGGTCCTGAAAATGCACAAGCAGATGGCCGGGATGATGAAGAAAATGTCCAAGGGCGGCATGAAGGGCATGATGAACATGATGGGTCAGGCGGGCGTCTCGCCCACGGACCTCGCCAAGATGGGCAAAGGCGCTGCGATGCCAGGCGGTATGCCCGGCGCAGGCGGCGTCCCGAATATTCCCGGACTTGGGGGACCAAAGAAGTGACCTCCTCGCTCGATCAACTCGCTCAATATCGCGCCAGCATCGACAATCTCGATGCCATCCTGCTGCACACCTTAGCTGAAAGATTCAAGGTCACTCAGGCCGTCGGCAAGCTGAAGGCCGAGAATGATATGCCGCCCGCCGACAAGGATCGCGAAGCGCGCCAGATCGAGCGCCTGCGCAAACTTGCCGAAGACAGCAATCTTGATCCTGTCTTCGCCGAAAAATTTCTGAATTTCATCGTGGCGGAAGTCATCCGTCACCACGAAAAAATCCGGGGTGAAGCCCCGAACCCCGAGACGCCGAACATTTAGGAGAACACCATGGCCCTCAAAATCAGACTCGCCCGCGGCGGGTCAAAAAAACGTCCCTTCTACTCTGTTGTTGTTGCAGATAGCCGCATGCCGCGCGATGGCCGCTTTATTGAAAAGATCGGCACCTATGATCCGCGCCAGCCAAAAGACAGCGACAACCGCGTCAAGATTGACGGCATCAAGGCCGCTGACTGGATCAAGAAAGGCGCCAAGCCGTCAGACCGCGTTGCACGTTTTCTCAACGCCATGACGCTCGAAGGCGAAAAAGCGCCGATCTACGCCTGGGCCCACGGCAACAATCCGCAAAAAGGTGAGCCGGGCGCAAAAGCCAAGGAGCGCGTAGAAGAAAAAGCAGGCAAGGAAGAAGCCCGCAAGGAAGCTGAAAAAGAAGCCAAGGAAGCCGCGAAAGAGGCTGCTAAGGCAGCAAAAGAAGCTGCCAAAGCCGAAAAAGAGGCTGAAGCTGAGGCACCTGTCGAAGCGGCTGCTGAAGAAGCTCCGGCTGAGGAAGCCAAAGCCGAAGACGCCCCTGCTGAAGAAGAAAAGAAAGAAGACTAGAGTCTGCTTTCAATTTGTGATGAGAAAGCCCGGCCACGTGCCGGGCTTTTTTATTCGTCCGCCAGAAAGTCTGCCAGGACCCCGATCTGTTCAAGGTATTCTCGCAAATCGGCCTGTGCGCTCGTGCCAATCAGGTGTGGCACAACCGGTTGCGTCAGTACCAGGTGGCGTACGATACGTACGCTAACAGGCAAACCACGCGCTAACGTGTTGGGGCCGAGATGCCAAGCCAGCGCGCGCGGATGCATGAACATGTTGCGGCTCTCGACCAGGCGATCGAAGGCATGCCGAGCACTCATGGGCATGGGCAGGGTAAATGGCGGCTTAAGCCTATCCTTCGATGCCGCCCGTAATACCAGTTCTGTTGCCCCCGCCTGGGCCGGAACCCCGTCGCCGGCCGCGACCAGCGCCATCGCAGCCGCCTGCTGCGCCATCAGCACCGCGCCGGTGACCAGCCATGGCGCACTTTCGGCCTGATCCGCAAACAATCCGGCATGTACGGCGGTAAAACGCGCCGTTGTGATCAGGCTTTCTTCTGGCGTCATTCACTGCCAACAGATGCTGGTTCAGGCTGTTTTCGAAAATCCCAGCCGGTCTCCGCTGCGAGATAGGTAAAAGCCGCATAGACGGCGACATTCTGGCGAAATTCATCCGGCTTGATCTTGTCGAATGTATCGTCGGGCGTGTGATGATAGTCGAAATAGTCCATGCCATTCTGGCCTGGTGTGACCACCGGTACGCCAGCCCGCATCAGGACACCGATGTCCGGCCCACCGAAGGCATTATTGTCACCGCGCGTGACGCCAAGCGGCATCAGCAGATTCTGCATCGTCCGCGCGTAAGGCAGGGCGGCGTCGCCAAACCGCGTCTGGAAACGCCAGATCGGCCCAGCGCCAAAATCGCTCTCAGCGGCCAGAACATGCTTGTCGAGATCATCGCCGTGCAGCTTTGCGTAGGCAGCCGCGCCAAACAGCCCGACCTCTTCAGCGCCGTAGAGCACGACCCGGATCGTCCGGCGCGGGCGTTCCTTCAGGCCGGCAATCAGCTTCGCCGCACCAACAACGATGCCGCAGCCAGCACCATCATCCAGCGCGCCAGTGCCAAGGTCCCAGCTGTCGAGATGGCAGCCGATCAGGACGATTTCGTCTTTCAGATCGGTGCCGATCAGTTCAGCGATGACATTGCCAGACGGCGCATTGGTCCTGGTTTCGGTCTGGATATCGACATTTACGGTCACGGGCCCGCGTTGCAGCAGGCGCGTCAGCTGGTCGGCATCCGGGCCGGATATCGCCGCTACGGGCCCAGCGCCCTCCGCACCCTCCCGGGCCATGATCCCGGTATGCGGCATCCTGTGCGGCTGGGTTCCGACCGAACGAATCAGGCAGGCTACGGCTCCCTTGCTGGCTGATACGGCGGCGCACCCGCTGCGTTTGCGCACACCCATGCCATAGCCGGAGCCGTCCATCGTCTTGATCGTGCGCTCGTCGATGAAAACCACCTTTTCTGAGAGCGCCCCATCTTCCACCGCCTGCAGCTCGGCCAGGCTTTTAAATCGAACCAGCTCGCCGCTAACCCCGCCTTCGGGTGTCGCGGCCGAACCGCCAAGCGCCGTTGCAACCAGGGCCTGCTCGCCCGGCGACGTGACACGAACAGATTCCGATTTGCGTGACCAGAACGGGATCTCAAACGGCTCGACCCGCACGCTGTCAAAACCAAGCTCTGTCAGTTCGGTGACGGCCCAATCCCGGGCGCGTGCTTCGGCTTCAGAGCCGGCCAGTCGTTGCCCGACTTCTGTACTGAGATCTTCGACAAAGCGAAGACCAACACTGTCTTCCAGACCCTGCTGGATCAGGGTCTTGGTCGTATTTTCAATCTCTGCCTCAAGCGGCGCGGCGTCTTGCGCGGTTGCAGCCAGCGGCAGCACCATTGCCGCAAAAGCTGCGATCATCATACGTGGTGTCATGGCTAAGCCTCTCCCGAATTGACCGAGAGATTAGGCGAATATCACAGCACGTCCAGTCGCCGCGTAGACCTGATCAGGGTCCTATTCAAACAGTCCTGTCTGGTTGAGCAGCCCAGCAGACTCCACCAGCATCGCGGCAGGTGGCCGATCCTTATAGCCTTCTTCGCGCATGAAGGCGCGTACCACGCCATCATTGCTGACAAACACCACAGCCGGGTGCGGGATGCCATCAAACCGGCTACCCGCTGTCACGCCCATGTTGCGAAGCTTGAACGCATCGATCATGGCAGAATTGGTATCGGACAGAAGCGTATAATTGAGGGCTTCGTCCTCGGCATAATCGGCCAGAATTTGCGGTGGGTCATAGGTGATCAGGTTGAGCGCCCAGCCATCCTCGGCCAGGGGCGCTGCGGCATCTTTCAGCTCAAGCGCCTGCTTCTTGCAATACGGGCACCAATCGAGCGACCGGCTGAAGACCAGAACCGCGCCTTTGTCGCCGGTGATCGCGGCGAAGTCCGCCGCATCGCCAGTTGGCAATACGGCACTGAAGTCCGGCGCCTCTGTCCCAACAACAGGCCCAATCATCGCTGCGCTCTGTTCGGCGTCTGCTGCCGCAAGACCTAGGGGTGCAGTGCAGGCCAGCGATATGGCGAGGATAAGCTTGCGGATCATGAGGACACTCCTTTTGTTCAGGCCTCGGTCTATAGGCTTTGTAGGCGCGAGATGAATCACTTGTCCGTGAGGTCAGTTCTGGCAGAGCAGCGGAGCTGTTTTCAGCTTGATCTTAACCGATTTTAGATCGCTTTATGCGATACCGCGCTGATGTCGCGTGCTTTTTCTCTATATCTTGATGTGCTGCGCCTTTGGGCAGCGGTGATGGTCTTGCTGGCTCACTGGGCGTTCCCGCGTTTCACGGGCAGCGATCATATGTGGATGCGGCACCATGATCTTGGCGGCGACGGCGTGGTGATCTTCTTCGTCCTTTCCGGCCTGCTGATCTCGTATGCAGCCGAAAAGCGCCGCGCCGATGGGCCACGCGCCTTTGCAGCGGATCGCCTTTCGCGCCTGTGGAGTGTGGCGATCCCGGCCCTGCTGGCCTGCTACGCCTTTGATGTCCTTGGGCAAGCTGCCGCGCCGCAACTCTATGCCATGATTGGCTATGAGGGCGGCGTGTCCTGGCAAGCAATTGTCTCAGGCGCGACCTTCACCAACCAGCTATGGTTTGGCAGCGTTCAACCTGGCACCAATGGCCCGTACTGGTCGCTTGGCTATGAGGCCTGGTACTATCTGATCTTTGCCGCAGCGTTCTTTGCGCCGCCGCGATGGCGTTGGTGGCTGGCGGGCGGCGCAGCTATGATTGCCGGTCCAAAAATATGGTTGCTTGCGCCAAGCTGGATCCTGGGTGTGGTTGTGTGGCGGATGATCGCGGCAGGCCGCACAGCACGCTATGGCCGCGCGCTCGCCCTGACCCTCGCGCTGGCGCCGCTAGTGATCTATTTCCTTGCGCATCAGGCCTTCCTGCATGTGCAGTTGAAAGACATGACGGCGGCCATGCTGGGCGACGTCTGGATGACGCGGATCGGCTTTTCGGATACATTTGTCTGGTCGGCCTTACTTGGCGTGCTTACCTCGGCGCATATTCTTGGCATGGCGTCGCTTTGCCAGTCGATCAGCGTGCCGAAAGACCTGACCAGCGAACGCGCGATCAGATGGCTGGCAGGCGGCTCATTCGCGCTCTATCTGATCCACTTCCCGGTTATGCATTTCGCCGCAGCGATCCTGCCCGGTGCAGTGGACGCAGGTTGGCGGCAAATGTTGGTCTTGCTTGTCCCGGTGGTCGTCGCCTACGCATTTGCCGAGATGTCTGAGCGGCGCCGGCCCGCCTTGCGGATATGGCTGCGAGACAAGGTCTCACCGCAAGAAACGCCCGCACCGGCCACGGCTCAACCGGCCGCAACCTCGTCCTAGCTGGCGCTAGATCCGTGCCTTCCAGTCCTGTTTACTCTGGCCGTAGAGATCGACCGGCATGTGATCGAAGGGCGGCGGCATGCGGGTCGGTCCTAGCCGGGATGAGCCAAGGCGTTCCGCCAGTTTGATCGAGGGTGCATTGTCAGGATCGATACAGTGGATGACGCGGTCCCAGCCGAGCGTGTCGAAGGCAAAATCAATCGCGGCTGCCGCGCCTTCCAGCGCGTAGCCTTTGCCCCATGCCTCGCGTTTTAGACCCCAGCCAACCTCAGGCCCTGGCCAGCCATCCGGCTGCCATGGTCCGAGCCGGCCAATCCAGTCGCCGCTGGATTTCTCGATCACCGACCACATGGAATAGCCGTTGATGACCCAGCTTCCGGCCAGCGTACAGAGGCCGCGCCAGACCTGCGGCGGGCTCTGCGGACCGCCGACAAAGCGTGAGGCGTCATCGGCCATAAAGGCGCAAAACCCGTCAAAGTCCTGCGCTTCTGGCGGGCGCAGGATCAGGCGCTCGGTTTCGACGATCGGCCCAATCTTCATTTGACTAGGCGAGCGCTGGCTCGAGCTTCTTGCAGTCCTCAACCAGGCCTTTGACAGCGGCGACGGAGGCGTCGAACATCTCGCGCTCAGCATCATTGAAGTCGAATTCGACAACCTTTTCTGTGCCACCAGATCCGATCAGGGTCGGAACGCCAACATACATGCCATCAAGTCCGTACTCACCGGCGCACCAGGCCGCTGCGGGCAGCACGCGTTTCTGGTCTTTAAGATAGGATTTCGCCATCGAGATCGCACTTTCAGCGGGCGCATAATAAGCCGACCCGGTCTTGAGAAGCGCAACAATCTCGCCGCCGCCTTTACGCGTGCGGTCAACGATTGCGTCGAGCTTGTCCTGGCTGATCCAGCCCTGTTTGACCAGTTCCGGCAAAGGCAGCCCGCCTACGGTTGAGTGGCGCACCATTGGAACCATGCTGTCGCCATGACCGGCCAGCGTCCAGGCGTGAATATCGGCAACCGAAACGCCGGTCGCTTCTGACAGGAAGTAGGCGAAGCGCGAACTGTCCAGAACGCCCGCCATGCCGACGACTTTGTTCGTCGGAAGCCCGGAGAATTGCTGCAATGCCCAGACCATCGCGTCGAGCGGATTGGTAATACAGATCACAAAGGCGTTTGGTGCATTCGCTTTAATGCCTTCGCCTACGGCTTTCATGACTTTCAGGTTGATGCCGAGAAGATCATCGCGGCTCATGCCGGGCTTGCGCGGCACACCTGCGGTGACGATGCAGACATCGGCGCCCGCGATATCGCCATAATCATTAGCGCCCTTGAGCGAGACCGAGCTGTCATAGACCGGCGTCGACTCAGCGATATCAAGCGCTTTGCCCTGTGGCAGGCCCTCGGCAATATCGAACAGGACGACATCGCCCAACTCTTCGCGCGCCGCGACATGCGCCAGCGTCCCGCCAATCATCCCCGAACCGATCAACGCAATCTTTTTGCGAGCCATGTGAGCCATCTCCATATTTGTATTGGTCAATTGGCTGCACCCCTAATTGAGCGACCCGGCGCTGGCAATGCGATCAAGCATGATTTCAGTCTGGATTTCTCAAACGAACCCAGGCAAAGCATTTGCATGATACCGCTGACTCACCGATCCCCCGTCCCGCCCGAAGATTGCAATCTTGCCAAATCGATCGATCTGATCGGTGACCGCTGGACTTTGCTGATCCTGCGATCAGCGATGTTTGGCCTTCGGCGGTTCGATGATTTTCAGCGTGAGTTGACGATCCCTCGCACCGTTCTTTCGGGGCGGTTGAAGGCGTTGCACCAAGCCGGGTTGATGACCAAGCAGAGCTACAAGGTTGAAGGCAAGCGACCACGCCCGGAATATGTCCTGACCGAGATGGGAGAAGGCTTGCAGCCGATATTAATGGCGCTGATGCAGTGGGGCGATACCCATCTCGGCAATGGCAGCGGACCGATCAGCTTCACACACCGGACCGGCCGACAGAAAGTACGCGCGGGATTTGTTGATGCACAGGGCTATGAAGTGCCGCGTGAAGCCCTGCGAATTGCGATCAAACGCTAGCGGGCCTTGCCCCAGACGCTGAGGGGATCAAACGCGCCTGTTTCGGCGGCGCGCTGCAATTCCATCAATTGTGCATTGACCGGGCTTTCGGTTTCAATCTCGCCGCCTGAATAGATTGCAGCGTCCAGACGGCAAATGCGCTCGAACAGGTTTTCGCACCGATCAACCAGGTCAAGGAATACGTCCGGTAGACCAAGCCCGCGCTGCGCGCTGGTATCCAGTGCAGGTTCCTCGCGGCTGATGCGGTATTTTTCCTGCGTCGCGTCACTGCGGTCCATGTCACCATCGCGCACCGCTTTCTGCATGACCAGCCAGCTGGCGGCCTGCATCAGGCGCGTTGTCAGCTCCATGCTCCAGGCTGCATAGGTCAGACCAGCCTCTCGCGGCAGGTCCTGTGATAATTTACGGCCGGGACCATCCAGATAGGACGCCGTTTCTTCAACAAGTGCCATGCCATCGATAAAGACCTTCTCGAACACCTTGCCCTCGGTGAAGCGCAAGTCCGGTTCTGCGCCGGGTCTCAGTTCAGTGGAATTGGCCATGCAAGTATCCGTGAAAATCAGAATGAAAACAGAGCATAGCGCGCTTGCCCTTCCGAGACCTTAATCGCCGCCACCAAAAAGCGCATCAGCTGCTGATTTGTGGTTCTTTTTCTTGTTCAGTTCGACTTCGCAGTCTGCGATCTCTGCCTTCAGGGCCGCGATCCGCTCTTCCAGGTCTTCAACGGATAGACGCTCCAGATCGATCGGCTTTTCCGGGATTGGTTCGTTTTCCTCGAACATGCTCGGCCTCGTCATTCACTTGTTTCAACTGGAAACATAGGCCAAGGGCGCTAAGCTGCAAAGGGTAGAGGCTGGAGGAACAGGCATGTCCGAAACAATGTGGGCTGTTATTGCTGACAAAGATCAACCGCTACGGATTGGCGAAGCTGAACGCCCGGCATGCGGCACCCAGGACGTGCTGATCGCGGTTGAGGCGACGGGTTTGAACCGCGCCGATCTGGTCCAGCGCGCTGGTTTCTATCCGCCCCCACCAGGGGCTTCGCCGATCATTGGGCTGGAATGTTCCGGCACAATTGTTGAGACCGGATCAGAGGTGTCCGGTTGGGCGGTGGGCGACCGGGTTTGCGCCCTTATGGCTGGCGGTGCCTATGCTGAATTTGCTGTCGCTCACCAAGGCTCACTGTTTCGCATGCCCGACACGATGAGTTTCAATGAAGCGGCTGCATTGCCTGAAGCGATGATGACGGTCTGGGCCAATATCTATGATCGCTGCGCCTTCCAACCGGGCGAGACGCTGCTCATGCATGGCGGTACGAGCGGCATCGGCTCGATGGCCATCCAGATGGCGAAACACTCTGGCGCAGGCAAGATTATCACCACTGTCGGCAGTGCGGGAAAAGCCGCAGCCGCAACAGGTTTCGGAGCGGACGTAGTCATCAATTATCGCGAGCAGGATTTTCTCGACATCGTTCAGAGCGAAGGCGGCGCTGATGTCACTCTCGACATGGTCGGCGGCGAGTATGTCGAGAAGAATATCGCGGCGGCAAAGCTTGGCGGGCGGATTTGCAACATCGCCTATATGCAGGGTCACAAGGTCGAGCTCAGCCTGATGCCGCTCATGCTGAAACGCCTGATCCTGACCGGTACAACGCTCAGGGCGCGCCCGAATGATGACAAGCAACGCATCCGCGACGCCATTCTCGCCGGTTTCTGGCCAGCGATCCTTGATGGCACGATCAAGCCGGTGATCGATACGGTCTATCCATTCAGCGACGCCGATGCGGCTCAGGCCCATATGGCCAAGGGCGGGCATATCGGAAAAATTCTGCTCAGCCAGAGCGCGAGCTAACTCGACCGCCTGCAAAGGGTTTTCAGTCTGGTAATTCGTGTCTATATAGATCCCGTTAGGTAATTTATCGCAAGAGACCCTGACCGCCCGGCCCGAAAGTGCCGGGCGGCTGCGTTTCTGGCACATGTATTCAAGGAGCCCCTCATGTCCGACATTCTGATGCCAAAAGCGACAGCGGTTTGGTTGATTGACAATACGACGCTGACCTTCGCGCAGGTCGCTGATTTTTGTGGTCTGCACCATCTTGAGGTGAAAGGCATTGCCGACGGCGATGTCGCTGAGAATATGCGCGGCGTTGACCCGATCTCAGGCGGGGAGCTGACCCGTGAGGAAATCCAGAAAGCCGAAGACGATCCCGATTACCGGATGAAAGTCGCGGCCTCCAAGATCGCGCATATCCCGCAGCCGAAACGCAAAGGCGCCCGCTATACGCCGGTTGCGCGGCGCGGCGACAAGCCGGATGCGATTGCCTGGTTCATCCGCAACCACCCGGAGGTTACTGATCCGCAGATCTCCAAGCTGATCGGTACAACCAAGTCGACCATCACCAATGTTCGCGACAAGACGCACTGGAACTCTGCCAATATCAAGCCGGTCGATCCGGTCACGGCTGGTCTTTGTTCTCAGATCGAGCTCGACGAGGTTATCCTCAAATCCTCTGCCCGTCGCCGCAAGATGGACGCCGAGCGTGCCAAGGAAACCGATGGGCCAGGCCTTGCCCCTGCTGAAGCGGTTGAGCTGGATATGAGCGCACCGGCTGAAAAAAAGCCGGAAGAGAATCTCTCTGCCGACGATGTCTTCGGCGCTTTCAAGGACTAGGCGGTTTCCTCAACCAGCCCCGGAATGGCCTCGACCCTGATGATCAACTCGTCAAGCGTCGCGGCCTTTGCCACGGGCTGGTCCTTGTCATTGAAGATCGTAAACCCGTCGCCGGTCTTGCGCAGCGGGAACTTCCGCCAATGCGCGCGCGTGCGATAAAGAACGATCTCGGCTGGTGTATCACCGCTGGCTGACCATCCGGTCCAGACATGATCGCCGGGCAAGCCGCGCCACAGCTGATCGAGCGCTTCCAGATCGGCGGCAGAAAAACAGGCCATGACCTCCATCGGTTGGCGAAACGGTTAGCAACTCGTTAATAGTCTCTCCGTTTTGTGAGGGCCAGTCTTGATACCCCGCCAAATGTAGCGCAATCATTGGCACTTCAGAGGAAGGTGACCGCGAAGAGCAGATGCGTAGAGTGTTCCACAATGGCCTGGGATTTGTCCTGACACTCGCCGTGTGTATCGCACATGGCGTGCTGATCTATATCATCGTCTCGTCGCTGCTGGTGTTTTTCGGCATCGACCTCCAGCCAGTGTTTGACAGTGTCGACCAGGCTCTTCTGGCGGTTCAACCGGGGCTCAGCAATCCAGCGCCGTGGCGCCTCGCGGTTCTGGCGACGCCCTTCGTGCTGATCGACCTGATCGCGGTCTATATCGCCGCGCGGACCCTGCCCGCAGCCATGACGCTGCTGGTCATCCTGCCGATTGCAGGCCTGCTGGTGGTGTTTGGCAGCCAGCGCTTCGATGTCGAGGGCGTTGACCTCTCATCGGTGCTGATTGTGGTGATCATCTTCACGCTCTATGCGATGCGCCTGATCTATGCGCGCTCGGTTGTTCAGTAACGCCCGCAGCAGCTGTATTCGCGAAGGTCGAAACCAGCGCGGTGCCTGAGGCTGAATTTGAGAAAAGCCAGACAGCGCTAACCGCTATCGTCGACCGCCGGCAAGGCGCGGGCAACAATCCGCGCCGACACCCAACGGACAAAGCAGCCAAACCGCTGCATCGCGCGGCCCATGAAGACCGCAATCGGATCCGCGTTCAGGGCGCCGTCAGCATTGTCGCAATAGTCCAGATGCGGCCTCGCGCTCTGCGCCTGCCGGTACATCCAGCTGCGCAGGTCGGCCTTGTCATCGGAGACGAGGACCAGCTCGACCCGGCCATTCGCCAGCACCTCATAGAGCACCTCGCGGCCAACCGCCTCGGCCCAGCCGCGCAGCCAGAAAAGCTGCCACCACACCCATGGCCAGTAATAGACCGGGACATGGGCACAGCCCTGCGGATTGAAGCGGATGTCCATGGGCGGGCAGCCTAAGTGCGCCGAAACCCCGGTCGGATAGATTTATTGTTTTGCAGCGCCCGGGCGGCCTCGCCGTGCGGGATGGAGCAGGCTCCGCGCGGCATGATGCGCGCCGCGCTTAGGCCCTATGAACCAGCGCCAGCGAGGGCAAGCCCGGTGATCAGCAGCAAAGCGTAGCCGCCAAAATGCTTCGCCCGCGTTCCCCACATATTCGCGAGCGCGCCGCTGCCCAGCATCGCTGCACACGCATAGACGACCCAGCGCCTGGTCTCGCCCTCAAACAGGTGCGGGGCGGCGACCAGAACGGCGCCAGCGATGAACCAATAGACCGCCGACAGGAACATGATGGCGTGCAGGATACGCTTGGCCGCGGCGCTGGGGGCTGTGCTCGGCTGCACGACTTTGACGCCGCCAATATAGCCGTGAACGACGGCGACCAGCATGGCGAGCGTACCGGCGATGTAGAGAAAGATGTCGGGCATGCGGGGCTCCTGTCTGACGGGAACGTAAGCGTCAGGCGAGGGTTGCGGAATGGGGCGGGTTGGCGCGCGGCATTATGTGCGCCGTGCTGCTGCCTCCAGGCCATAAGCTGCTGCTCTAGCGATCCACGTAAAAGAAGAACGGCGTCTTGTCGGGGTCGTAGAAGCCGAACTCATAGTTCCCCCACGGCTTTTCTTCCAGCTTGGCGGTGATGTGGCCGTGCGGCTGCCACTCGGCATAGAGCGCTTCCAGCGCCGCGCGGCTTTCCAGCCGAATGCGCGTCGCCATGGTCTGGGTATAGTCCATCTGTTCCGGCGTGAAGGTCTGCAAGTGCAGCTCCAGACCATCGCGGGTGACGCCAGCATAGCTTGCTTGGCTGAGGTCCTCATGGTCGGCAAACGCGCCCTGAAAGCCAAGCTTCAGCCAGAAGGCGACGGTGCGCGGCAGGTCGGTCGTCGGGCAAACAGGGGAGACGGTGGTGAACATCATAAAAGCTTAAGCAGGCCAGAGACGATGAGCGACCATATCAGGAGATATCCAAGAACCATATAGGCACGGTCCTTGCGCGGAAGGTCGGTAAATAGAATTCCGAACGCCAGTTCGCCGACACCAAAGATCGACGCGAAAGCACCAAGCCCTATTCCGATTTGAGTGGCGCTGATCAGAGATTTTGCATCCGCGTTTCCGTTCAGAACAAAAAGAGCCACGCTAAGGATCGCAAATCCGAAACAGACAATCGCGGGCAGAGCGAGGCCAATCAGAAAGCCTTTCCACCATGGCCATGGTGGTCTATGAAATCTGCTCTCTTTGTCTTGCCCGCCCATTCGAAGAGGAATGTTGGATGGCAAGCGCGGCGTCAAGTGCGGGGGATGGACCCCACGGTCAAGCCGTGGGGCGGCGCCCTTGGGACAAACCATGGGGCGGCGCGTTTAGGGCGGGCCTTGGCCCGCCGGGGTTTGGGATAAGTGGCGGGGTGAACCCCGCCCTACGAATGCGGAGCGATGCACTATTCAGAACTCCGGGAAGTAGCGTTCTTTCAAATCCCGACATGTACCATCCATTCCTGGAAACAGGCTGCCCGCACCAATTCCCATTAGACGAAGCTCGTTCAGCACTTCAAGCCGTTCAGATACCGGCAAGTCAATTGCAAAAAGCGAGGTGTCGCTAAAAACGCTATCTACACTCTGAATGTAGTCTTCTATGTCATCTACATTCGAGACCATCATTACTGATTGTTGTGGAATATCGCGATTATTTTCCAAGCTAATCGGTTCCAGGACGCGAATTAGGGGACCAGCATGTGTTATAAAAAATGGCTCGTTTTCACGTTCCCATCGCCGCTTATTCAGAACAAATATCCTAATACTCCCTTCCTCGACATTCGAATTGATCCCCTGAAAAGCGAAATATGCGGCGACAAATGGCGAGTAAGTCCAATCTAGTAGCGGAGTAGGATAGCCGTGATGTTGAGCCAACGCCCAAATAGAGGCGTTCATTCCCGGATGACTTAAGTTGTATAAGTGCTTTAGCTGACCAGAAAGTTTCTCGTAAAGTTTTGGAATATCTCGATAAATGAAAGGTATGAGGTCGGATCGGCTTGTACGATGGAAAGATGTTCGTAAAGGCCATGGATATGGTTGACCGCGGAACAACAAATCTCCGTGTTCCCATTTTCCAACGAGCGATTTAAATGAATTCCAATCAGTGACATCTGTGATTGCCTCAACTTGAGAACGCTTTCGGGTGTTGCCCTTCTTAAGATGAACCGACCCTGAGGTTTCGATGTCTGAACGCCAGTTAACGAGTACATGATCGTCTTGCTGTTCAAAACCGAGCAATGTCTGCTCAGGAAACTCGTAGGCTGGAAGCCGCTGCTCAAAATCGGCTTTTGAAAGCTCTTTTCCTGTAATTGAATCGAATGGTCTAACTGAAACTGTTACCGAAACCGGCAGTTCACCAGATGGAAAACTGATTTCACCGACTGTACCCGCAACGTCTCCTGCTTTCTCGAATAAATAGAAGTGACCGGAGACCTCCCGACCTCTATTATCGAGATCAAGAACAACAGTGCCTTGGTTGGTTCCCAAATTCCAGCCTGTCCATTGGCCGCTATAATCAATCAAAAGGACGCTCCTTCATCTCTTGACGATCGCTCAACATAAAGCTCCCGACCTCAATGCAGTCACCTATAGCCTTCTGTCATTGTGCATTCGCCACTATCATAATGCCAGCTGCCGCCGCTATCGAGGCAGTCGTCGACGGCTTCAAAATGCAACAGCTTGGGGACGCCCCAAATCGCGACTGCGAAGAGGAGCGCGGCCAAAAGGCCGAGGATTGAGTACCTAGTTCGTTTCGAGATAAATCTGGCTTCCCTTCGTCTTAAACTCGGCGCTCTTCTCTTCCATCCCTTTTCTGGCCTCGGCAGCCTGGCGTTGGAGGTCGGCTTTTTCATTGTCTGAAAGCCCGTCAGCATAGTCGCGGACTTCCGCTGTGATCTTCATCGAGCAGAATTTCGGCCCGCACATGCTGCAAAAGTGCGCGACCTTGTGCGCCTCTTTCGGCAGGGTCTGGTCGTGATACTGGCGCGCGGTTTCCGGGTCGAGGCTGAGGTTGAACTGGTCTTCCCAGCGGAACTCGAAACGGGCGCGGGACAGCGCGTCGTCGCGGATCTGCGCCGCCGGGTGGCCCTTGGCCAAATCAGCAGCATGCGCGGCGAGCCTATAGGTGATGACGCCAACCTTCACATCGTCGCGGTCGGGCAGGCCGAGATGCTCCTTCGGCGTGACATAGCAGAGCATGGCGGTGCCGAACCAGCCAATCATCGCCGCGCCAATGCCGGAGGTGATATGGTCATAACCGGGCGCAATGTCTGTGGTCAGCGGGCCGAGCGTGTAGAACGCGGCCTCGCCGCACTCGCGCACCTGTATGTCCATATTGACCTTGATCTTGTGCATCGGCACATGGCCGGGGCCTTCGATCATCACCTGACAGCCGCGCGCATGGGCAATCTTGGTCAGCTCGCCAAGGGTTTCAAGCTCGGCAAATTGAGCTGCGTCATTGGCGTCGGCGATAGAACCGGGGCGCAGGCCGTCTCCTAATGAGAAGCTGACATCATAGGCGCGCATCAGGTCGCAAATGTCCTCAAAATGGCTGTAGAGGAAGCTCTCTTCATGATGGGCGAGGCACCACTTCGCCATGATCGAGCCGCCGCGCGAGACAATGCCGGTGACGCGCTCGGCAGTAAGGTGGATATAGGCGAGGCGGACGCCCGCATGGATGGTGAAATAGTCGACGCCCTGCTCGCACTGCTCGATCAGGGTGTCGCGGTACACCTCCCAGGTGAGGTCTTCGGCGACGCCGTTGACCTTTTCGAGCGCCTGATAGATCGGGACGGTGCCGATCGGGACCGGGCTGTTGCGGATGATCCACTCGCGGGTGTTGTGAATGTTGCGCCCGGTGGAGAGGTCCATGACATTGTCAGCGCCCCAGCGGGTGGCCCAGACCATTTTCTCGACCTCTTCCTCAACGCTGGAGGCGACGGCGGAGTTGCCGATATTGGCGTTGATCTTGACCAGGAAGTTGCGGCCAATGATCTGCGGCTCCAACTCGGCATGGTTGATATTGGACGGGATGATGGCGCGGCCACGGGCGATCTCGTCGCGGACAAATTCCGGTGTGATGAAGGGCGGGATTTCTGCGCCGAAGCTCTCGCCCTGGGCGATGGTGTCGGCAGCGGTGTCGAGCTGTTCCTGGCGGCCGATATTCTCGCGCTCGGCGACATAGATCATCTCCTTGGTGATGATCCCGGCCTTGGCGAATTCGTACTGGGTGACTTTGTGACCGGCGAGGCCGCGCAGGGGTTTGTGCTTGGTCGGGAACTCGCGCGCGAGATATTTGCCAGACGCGCCGCCATTATCTTCGGGTTTGACGTCACGGCCTTGATATTCCTCAACGCCGCCGCGCTCGAGCACCCAACCCCGGCGCTCACGCGCGAGACCCTTCTCAACATCGATCGTGACAGACGGGTCGGAGTAGGGGCCCGACGTGTCATAGACCGGCACCGGGTCTTCATTGGCGCTGGGGTGCAGGTCGATCATCCGGCGCGGGACGCTGAGGCTGGGGTCAGCCTTGGGGTGGGTGTAGACCTTGCGGCTGGCGGGCAGCGGGCCGGTGGTGACTTTCGGGGTCTCGAACTCGGATTGGTCAGTGGGTTTGTTCATTTGTCTACTCGCTGTGATCGTGGCTGTGGCGGACAGGGCGTGTCTCGCCCGGTGTGTGGAAATGCGGAATGCCCGTTCCGTTGAGCTCATTCGGCAGGATGACAGGCACATGGATACCGACAGCCTGTTCGGTGTTCAGGCGCGTGTCGATAATCGCTTCGCCCTGCGGCATGAGCTGGAACCAGTAGGGCGGATAGGCGGTGTCGGTGCGCTGCGCCTGCCAATGGGCCTCGTGCGGGGCGAAGTGGATGTCGTTTACGTCCGCGTCGCCCATATGCATGACGGTCTCACCGCCGGGCAGGGTGACCCGAAAGACGAGATTTGAAACCTCGGCGCGGTCCGGCCAGCCTGAATGGGGAATGCGGACGGCCCCAATCTTGATCTCGCCAACTGAATAAGTGAGCGCTGCGTCGCCATAGGTCAGTGGCACAGGTGTGACACGGGCAAAGATCGGGCTGTCAGGTGCGGCTTCCTCGCGCATCCAGTCAACGGCCTGCGCCGGGGCGAACAGCCGAGTCTCGGTGTGCGTTTCAAGATAGGCAATCACTGCATCAACATCGAAATGATCGGGGTGCATATGGCTGACAAAGATCGCATCGACACCGTCATAGGGCGGCAGGCCCTGCATCAGGTCGCTGCGCATCTCCTCTGGCAGCATCTGGTAAACGCCAAATCCCATCGGGAAGAGCGGGTCGAACAGGATCTTGGCCTGGCCGTCGGTGACCATCAGGCCCTCATTACCGAGATAGGTTGTGATTGCAGGATCAGCCGGCTGGTCGGGAGGGCTTTGCCCAGCCGCGCAGCCCGTGAGGCAAAGGGCGAGTAAGAGTGCGCGCATTCATTCCTCCGTTCCTACGCCGGTTCGCCGCGCTTCACGATGAAGAGCTGCTAGCCGGATCAGGTTCTAAGGGTGCTCACTCGGATGACAGAGTGATCTCAGCGCTTCCAAACGCGCCCCTCGGATGAGGAGAGGTTAGGCCCTGCAGCGCGGTTTGGAAAGCCTTTAGAGTGCTTCCGTCATGCTCCGCACAGCAGTTCAGCGCGACGGATATCTGCGCGTGCTGCGTTGTAGGTTGGTATGGCTCAAGGGTTTGGTATGAGACGGTTCGCTGCAATAGCTTTGATTCTGGCAATGGCCCTGGCGGCATGTAGCGGCGGAGGAAGCAGCAGCAGCCCGCCCCCAGTAACCGTGTCTCCGCCGCCTCCACCACCTCCGCCATCGCCGCCAACTCCAGACTTTTCGGCGCTTCAGGCCGCTGCGGATGCGGCGCCCATTGCTGATCTGGCGATCATGATTGGTGACGAGACAGGCACGCTCTACAGTTATGAAAAAGGCACTTTCACCACCGACACGGAGGTCCCCATTGCGTCCGCCTCGAAGATGATGTTCGGCCTGCTGATCTGGGACCTTATCGAGTCTGGAGATCTGGGCCGGATAGATAGGCCGCAGGACTACATATCCTTCTGGACTGATATGGCAGGCGACGGGCGCAGCGAGATCACGTTGGACCAGCTTCTGGGATTCACATCCGGCTTTAATGAGCCGCCATCCAATCCGACTTGCATCGGTGATGGGACTGTCTCGCTGAGCGATTGTGTCGAAACGGTTTACGCTGGCGGTCTCGATACACAGCCGGGTGAAGCCTATTATTATGGCCCTGAACACATGCAGGTTGCTGGACTGATGGCAGCTGAAAAGACCGGCAAAACAGTTGGGAGTTTGCTCGCTGAAAGACTTGCGCAGCCACTGGGCCTGACGGTCACGCGGTATCCAGCACTGCGCGGAGATAATCCACGCTTTTCCGGTAACATGCGATCCAATGCAGATGAAATTGCGTTGATCCTTACGGCGGTTCTAGCTGGAGATCTTGTCACGGACCGGGCGGGCTATCTCGAAGATCGCACCGGTAGCGTTACCTTTGGCAGCAGGCCTGCTGGGCTGGACATGATGGATTGGCATTACGGGTTTGGGTTCTGGAAAGAGTGTGACGCGCTTAGCTATACTGCCGCATGCGATGCGAACCCGACCATATCATCGCCCGGCGCGTTCGGGTTTACGCCATGGATCGACTTCGAGCACGGCTATTGGGGTATTGTTGCCATGGAAGAGTCAGGCGGCTCGACATCGAGTGTTGAACTCGAACAGGCGTTGCAGCCGCTCATCGAGACGGCACTGAGCGGGAATTGAGCTTTGCTCTTTACGCCCGGTTCACGCGCCAACATGGCGTAAAGTTTAACAGCGCGCGCCGATCTGTTAACCAAATCCTGACGCTTCTGGTCGATCACGGGGCCATACGATTCTATCCGAGATGGAGAGATATATGGCTGACGGCTCTGCCCTCGCGCCAGACTTGCAGACGGAAATAGCCGCACCTGCGCTCGCAAAGGGCCGGGCAAGGCGTGGCCGCGCCAAGGTTAAGAAATTCAAGGTTGATTTCTGGGCCACCGATCTGAACACGGTCGAGATCGGGATCATGAAGCGGACGCAGAATGAGGCCGCCTCTGATCAGTTCACCAAGGATATGGAAATCTACGGTCAGACCGTCGTCGACAAGGAGCGCACCTCCCTGCTCGCCTATCGCAAGGAATTGTGGCGCGAGCATAAGGATTTCAAACGCCGCCTGGTGATCAAGCTGTTCTCCGAGAACCTGCATTGGCGCGGCACGATTGAGATGCTGCTCGGACGCAGCCTGCAGCTCAGCCTTGGCGCGGGCGGGCGGTCAGTTCCAGCCTTCTCGATCAACCTGTCACGGCATGACCAGTTGATCCAGTTGGAACGCTCGGCGCATCGCTGGCCATTTTTCCCGGAGAAATACAGTTTCTTCCTGCAAGCCAAGGATGGGCCGCGGTTCTATACGCTGCGCCGCAATCTTGTCTGTATCGGCTCGGACTATTCCCTGCTCGACCAGCAGGGGCGCAAGATTGGCGCGCTCGACAGCCGGATGATCAATCTTGGCGGCGCCTGGAAGATCAAACTCGATGGCGCGCATGCCAATGCCAGGCTCGAAGCGGTATTGCAGCTTTTCTGTGCGGTGCTGAAGTTCAATGGCTCGGCACGGCGGCATGTCGGGGCGCTGACGAAGAAAGTTCGGCATGGCCGGCTACGGCCCGAACTCGACCACTATGAGGAAGACCTTTACCTCAATCCACGCCATCGGCGCTAGCTCCGGGGAGCGGCGCTTTCCGGTTTCTGAACGATGATGCAGGACTGAAGGTAGGGCCTGACCATCCAGTAGAATTTCTTCATCGAGCGCTTCCACCTGGCCCAGCCAAGGAAGGGGAAGGGAAGGCGAATAATCTGGCGATAGATGATCCACGGGCGCTTGCGAAGATTGTCGCGATAAGACCCGGTTTCGATGATTTCGGAAACGAGAATATCGAACGGCCCCTCAATCAGGGCGCTGATCTCCTCCGGCGTCGGCCTGAACATCGTGTCGATCGGATCGCGGTGATGTGGATAGGAGCGTGGCACCGTCACCACAAGGCGGCCACCCGGCGGCAGAAGGCTATAGCAGCGATTGATGAACAGTGCCGGATCGAGCACATGTTCGAGCACATTGCAGCAAAACACCGTGCGCGGACGCATGTCCCTGACCTTGGCGAAGCCGTCATCGCTTAACAGGTCGGCGGTGATGTCGATGCCTTCGCCTTCCTGCAGGTCGAGATGGATGATGTCAGCGCTGCGCGCTTCCAGCGGAGCGAACAGTTTCTCGTGGATGTGCGGTTTTTCCTGGGTTCGAAAGTCGAGTGTCGAGCTGCCAATGTCGAGGATTGGCGACAGGTCAGCACTGTCATAGCTGCGCAGGCGCGCTTCAATCCAACTGGCTTCCTGCTCGAACATCTGGGTTAAAACGGCCTTCCGGATAGGGTCGAAGCGCTGTGCGTATCACTTGCTGGGCAAGGTTGAAACCCGCGCCGTGATCGATGTCACACCACGCCCGAACCCGGACCTTTCGCGCGACCGGCTTGCCAATGGCTACGGATTGGCATCGTATGCAGGCAAAATGGGAGGTCTGATCATGACAGCATTTGAAGCCGTCGCCCTTTATGTGGGCTTGTTTGTATTACTGTTCATCGCCCTGAAGATTAACTCAGGACGCGTGCGTGCATCAGAAAAGGTCAATTTCGGCGAGGGCGGAAATGATGCCATGCGCCAGGCCATGCGGGTTCAGGGCAATGCCGTCGAGGATGTCCCGATCACGCTACTTGGCCTGTTTGGTCTGGCAGCGCTATCGGCACCGGTTGTACTGATCCACGCCCTGGGCAGTGTGCTGTTCCTGTCGCGTATTGCCCATGCACTTACACTGGGCAGTGGAGCCGGGTCGGGCACCGGCCGACTTGTTGGGACGCTCGGTACGGTTTTGACCATGCTGGTCACTGGGATTGCCTGTCTCTGGCTGGTTGCAACCTAGGACAGAAGCGCGTCCTGAACGGATTTGGTCCAGCCGACATGGACAGTGTCGCCGGTTTCGACAACCGGGCGCTTGATCAGCGTTGGATTGGCGGTGAGCAAAGGTTCTGGCGTTGTTCTGCGCTCAGCCTCTGACAGACCGCGCCATGTCGTCGAGCGCGTATTGATCAGCGCATCCGGACCGGCGGCGGCAAGCCAGACCGGTACTTTGCTGGCAAGATCGGCTTCGGTGCGAATATCGACAAACTGAGCTGTCTTGCCGGCGGCTTCCAGAGCCTTGAGTGCCTTTTCGCACGTATCGCAATTCTTGAGACCAAAGAGGGTGAGGGTCATGTGCGGTCCAGTTCAGATCAAGTCAGTCGCTGACATAGACCTCGCCTTCGAGGTCGTCGAGCTTGGACTGGAAGTAGGCCCGCGCGTCCTGCACAGCAAGATTGTAGATTTCGGGCCCCAGAGCCTTGACCATGACGGTAAGGATCTGTTCTGCACGAAACGTGCTGAGGGTTTCATCAAACTCTGATGCAAAAAGAGATTTGAGGTGATCGACGAGGCGGTTTTGCTGGTCTTCGGAGAGCGTAATCTGTTTCACGGGCCGACCCTGAAGGCTGTTTGAACCTTCACGCTGCCTGAGCGGTCGGCTTGGCGCAAGGAAAACGAAAACTGGCGGGTGTCTTGGTCCACCTTCTATGTGGTGCAGGCATTACAGGAACCGCCTTGCCACTGTTCTAGGGTGTGTTTCTGAGCTGCGCGCGCAACTTGTTGTTAAGTAAAGAGTAAACCGGATTGTGCCATGGTTTCCCGGTTATGGGCGCGCGATTTTTCAAACCTATTCTATGCGCTGCGTCGGTCGCTGCCGCGGCCGCGTCCATGCCTGCTTTCGCCGCGCCCGGCGACACGCTGTTCAGTGACGATTTCGAAACGGGCGCAAGTTGCGACCCGCTCACCGGCATTTGGACGACGACGAGTACGAATCTCAGCGGGATTGGCAGCCAGACGTCCAGTTCAGGCCTGTGTTCGATGTTCACGCGCGGCGATGTCGTGACGATTACCGGACCGGTTGTCGATCTGTCAGGCGCGGCAGGGGCAGACCTTACAGGTTGGCTGCGTCAAGGCGCTGATGCCTTCAGTGAAGATGTCGATGCCGGCGAAGACCTGACGCTCGAATATATCGATAGCCTCGGTGTCTGGCAGTCCCTGATCACCTATCCCGGCGCGGACCCGCCAGGTACGGTTGAGCTGATCAGTTTTGCGCTGCCATCGAATGCCATGCATGCGAATTTCCAGTTGCGCTTCCGTCAGATTGGCGGCAGTGGCGGCCCGCCATCAAATGGCGGGATCGGCTATGACTATTGGCACATTGACGACATTGTCATTACCGAATCCGGCACCATTGCTCCGCCGCCGCCAAGTTCGAACCTGGCGGCCAATACATGCGACGACTTCGAGAACGGATTCGGCAATTGGGAAACCAGCAATTCAAGCCGTTCCGGTATCAATTCCGATACGTTCAACTCGTCCGGCAATTCCATGTATCTGCGCCATGACACGGTGACGACGACCTCGCTGCCGTTCAACTCGGGTGGGGTCAACGAAATGACCGTCTGGGTTCGCCGCGGCGCTGACAGTTTCAGCGAGAATCCCGACAATGGCGAGAACCTGACGCTGCAATATTTCAACGCAAGCTCGACCTGGGTATCGCTTGAAACATTTACAGGCAGTGGTTCGCAGGGCCAGATCTTCAACCGGACCTACGCGCTGCCGACGGCAGCCCAGCATGCCAACTTCCGGGTTCGGTTTGTCTATCCCTTCGCCAGCGGGTCTGATTTTGACTACTGGCATATCGACGATGTCTGTTTCAACGGCGCCGGCCCTGACTTCAGTGTCGTCAAGGATGTCATTGTCGAACAGGACCCGATCAATGGCACCAGTAATCCGCGCGGCATTCCGGGTGCCTGGGCGACCTATTCCATCACTGTCACAAATAATGGCGCAGGCAGCGTCGATGCCGGGAGCATGACCATCGGCGATCTCATCGATACCAACACGACATTGTTCACGGGCGACTTTAATGGTCTTGGCTCCCCGTTCCGGTTCACTGACGGCACCGGCGCCGATGCCAGTGGGCTCAGCCTGTCTTTTGGCGGGATCAGCGATGCCACCGATGGCGTCATCTTTCGCGATGGCGTCGGGACCAGCATGACACCGACAGGCGGCTTCGATCCGGCGGTTGCCAGTTTCGAGCTACAGTTCAACGGCGCGATGAATGGCACAGCGAGCGGGGGCAATCCGACCTTTACGATCGAGTACCGGGTGCTGATCGAGTAGACCTATTCCAGAACGCCGATGATTGGTCCCATATCGAGGCCGGTCTCGTTGCGGTCGATACCGGGCGCAAATAGCCGTGAGACCTGGCCATCCAGAAAGAGTGCATTGGGCACGTCCAGGCGTTCACGAAACAGCGTTGCAAACGCGTAGAAGGTGACAGCTGTGTCCGAGATTGCGAAATAGACAGTCTCGCCGTCGCCAGATACGCCAACGCCGTTGCGCCGCTTTTGCGACACCCCATCCTCGTTGAAGGCCGGGTGCAGTTCGCCATCAATGACCAGCATCGGCCCGGACTGTGTGGCATAGTCTGGCTGCAGGTTCTGGGCGACATAGGCGCTGCTCTCGGTGATCCCGGCCCGCCCGTCGGCAAGCCAGAACACACCGTTCGGTTTCATATGAAAGTTGCCGGGACCATCATTGGTGTTGATGCTGGCCTGGTCGCCCTGCTGGTCACGGAAGAAGCCGACCGGGCGGCGGTCTTCATGATACATGCCGCCATTCATAGCAAAGACCAGTGTCTTGCCGCGTTCGTCCATTTCGCGGGCCAATGTGTCGAACTGTAGATAGGGCATGCCTTCGGCATCGCTGTGGAACAGGCGTATGTCCTGGTTTGCCGCTGAAAAGGCACAGACGACATAGCTGTCGCCGTCATGATTGATGGTGCTGCAAGCCTCAACGCGGGTCGCTGTTTCCTCCGCTGGGGAGGGGCCGCCGCAGGCGTTTAGCAAGGCGATACAGAGCAAGACAAATGGTGTGCGCAATCTGGTTCCTGTCCGTCGTCGCCCCTTGGCGCGACTATGGCTGAATCGCGGCTTGCTTGAAAGGGTTCGTGGGCAAGATCAATCGGCATGCGGCTTGAACAGTTGGGCCAGACAGTTAAGTCACGCAGTTAATCGCGCGGGCAGCGCAGCAAAAAATCAGGGAAGCCAGATCATGAAACTCGACTCCAATATTTCCGCAATTGTCACTGGCGGCGCATCCGGATTGGGCGCAGCGACCGCTCGCGCGCTTGCCAGTTACGGCGTCAAGGTCGGGATTTTCGATATGAATGAGGACAAGGGCGAGGCAATCGCGGACGAGATTGGCGGCGTGTTCTGCAATGTGAATGTCACCTCTAATGAGAGTGTCGATGCCGGGTTCGAAAAGGCCCGCGCGGCGATTGGACAGGAGCGCATCCTGGTCAATTGCGCTGGCACCGGCAATGCGATCAAGACGGCCAGCCGGGACAAGGAAACCGGCGAGCCGAAACACTTCCCGCTGGATAAGTTCAATCTGATTGTTCAGATCAATCTGGTCGGCACGTTCCGTTGTATTGCCAAATCGGCAGCCGGGATGCTGACGCTCGACCCGATTGACGGCGAGCGCGGTGCCATCGTCAATACCGCTTCGGTGGCCGCTGAAGATGGCCAGATCGGGCAGGCGGCCTATTCGGCCTCGAAGGGCGGTGTCGTAGGTATGACGCTACCGATTGCCCGCGATCTCGCGCGCGAACTGATCCGGGTGAACACGATCATGCCCGGCCTGTTCAATACGCCGCTTCTTGCGGGATTGCCGGAAAAAGCCATCCAGTCCCTCAACGCGTCCGTGCCGAACCCGGCAAGGCTGGGTGATCCGGACGAATATGCCTCACTGGCCGTCGAGATGTGCCGAAACGCCTATTTCAATGCGGCCAGTGTTCGCCTGGACGGCGCTATCCGAATGGCTCCGCGCTAGGCGCAGGCGTCACGGCATCCATTGATAGCCCGGCCAGAAGCGGACACGGCGACGGCGTTTGGCAAGCAGTGGTGGCAGACTGACCTTCAGTTTGGTTTTGGAGGACGGCGTATCAATCGCGCCAAGGCCCTCAAAATAGGCCGTGTCCGATAGCTTGAAGGCTGTCACGCGATCTTCAAACGGGTGCCGACTTGAAGGTTCAACCATCGGATTGGTGTTGATCTCATAGACTTCCGGCTTGCCCCCGACGAGGCCGAAATCGGCGCGGCCATAATCGATGCCTGCCATGTCGAAACACGGCGCAAGCGCCGCGCAGAATGTGTTTGAGCTGACATCCTCTAGGTCTTGGGTGTAACCCTCCGCGCCCGCAGCACCAAGCTCACCATATTTGGCCGACCAGTGCCCTTCATAGACGCTTGGCGTGGCAATTAGCCGGTCAGCAATCTTGTAGACCGAGAGCTTTCTGAACACCTGTTCGCGCATCGGCTCGGCGCAATACTCCGCGATCATCAGATCACGCACAGGATAGCCTTCGCGGACCAACCCGTCGAAAGCAGTTTCCAGCTCCTCCTTGGAAGCCAGTGTATCGGTCAGATTGCCCCGGTGCGCGGCCTGGGTACGAATAAAGACCGGGAACCGGTCGACCTCGTCCAGTTCACTGCCCGACCAGGCCGAGAAACTGTTAAGACCAGCCGTTTTCAAGCGCTTTAGCAATTCAAGCCGGTGGAGAACACGGGCCGGGTCGTTCAGGACCGTCCAGCCTTCAGCCTTGATCTGGTTGAACAAATGCGCGGCAAGCTCAAGCTGCCAGAAGGACAGCCGGTCAAAATCGGAGAAGATATAGGTCGCCTGTTTGAGAGCGCGCCGGGCAAACAGTTCCGGATAACTCATCAGGCGAAACTGTGGCATACGCCCGCTGACATAGCGGTGCGTGTACTGGTGGCTTCCCGTGGTGACGAGGATAATCATCGCATGTCAAAGACTGAAGGCTTGTCGGACGCGCCTAAAGGCTCCCTTTCGGTTTCCAGCAAGCAACATACGTGCCGCTGGTATCAGATCTTGCCGCTGAACGGTGAAACAGATCGCTATATAGGTGATGGCACCGATGGCAGCGGCGCCTATGGCGCGGGTCATATGGTCGGTTACCGGCATGATTCTCTGCGCCAACATGACGATCAGGGCCATCGCCAGAGCGGCCACGAGATAAGTTGTGCCGACCAGGATTTGCCGCATCACTGAAATATCGACCGCGCGTTTGACCAGAACGAGGCCAATCGGCCAGGTCAGCATGGTGCGCGCCAGCATCGCCCAGGCGACGCCGACAATGCCCCAGGCTGCCCCGATGGGCACCAGGGCGAGGTTCAGGACCAGTCCAAGGGAGAGCAGGATAAGCGGCACACCGCTATGCCCCACCCCGCGCAGGATTGAGACATTGAACACGCCTGTGGTCAGGCGGATCCCGCGCAGCAGCAGAAGTTGCGCCACCAGGATCGCTGGCACCCATTTGTCACCGAACAATTGCGCAAGGTCCGGCACGACCAGAGCCGCGCCAAGAAAGGCCGGGTAGCCGACAATTGCTGCAATCCTGTAGAGCGACAGGACCATGCGCTGCAACTCTTCGCGATTGTCCTGCACGCGGGCAATCGACGCCATGGTCACGCTCGAGATTGGCGACAGAACCAGGCTGGACAGCAGCGCCATGAATTTCTGCCCGATAATGAGATAGCCAAGCGCCGCCGGTCCGAGCAGCAAGCCGGTCAGGGCACGGGGCGCGGCCTGATCCGCAAAGCCCAGAACATAAGTCAGAACCGTATTGATGTTGAACTTCAGGAGATCACGCCCAGCCTTCAGGTCGCGGATCGGACCCGGCACGTAACCTGCTGCCCACCAAAGATGCACGAGGCGATAAAGTCTCCCGACAATATCGGAAAAAACCAGACTCCACACGCCTGCCCCAAGCAGGATCGCAGTAATCGCGGTGAGGCCGGCGAGACAGGTGCCAATGGTGCCCGCGCGTGCCAGCGTGTCGAATTTCAAGCGCCTGATCAGAAGCGCGTCATTCACTGTCGAGATCGAGGATAGCGGAACAAAGGCCACCATAACCGCAAGCAATGGGCCTGCCAGCGATGAGCTGAACACCATACCAATCTGATTTGAGGCCAGTGCAATTGCCAGCGATCCGGCGACGGCGAGGATGAGAATGATCCAGAAGGTCGCGTTGAGGTGCGCCCTTCGGATCGATTTGCGTTGCTGCAGGCTTTCCCCAAAAGGCCGTGTTGTCAGGATCTCGCAGAGGCCAACCATCATGGCGGCGATGCCAAAAGCGCCGATCTCTGCCGGCAACAAACGACTGGCGACGAGTGAGAACGTCGTCAGGCTGATAATGAGTTGAATGCCGCCGCTGCCGGTTGACCAGGCTATGCCCGTATAGGCTTTTCTCAGGACGCTGGGTTGCGGCGACATGGCGTCAGGCCATGCAGGGTTCAACGCTTTGCATATAAGCGTGTGCGCCGCCCATCAGCTGCTCGCCAATACTGGTCAGCTCGCCATGCTCTGCGACGACGCCATGCCCGGCAAAGAAGTTTGTATAGTCGGCTTCAGCTGCGGCAATCGCCCTTTGGCGTTCCTCGCTGGTGAGTAGTGGTGACTTTGACAGGGTCATCATCGCCCAGTGCATCCGCGCCGACACAAAGGTGGCATGATAGATGCCGTCCATCGGCCGCAAGTCATGGCGCAGCGGAGAGGGATAGCGGGTATTCTGATCATTATTCGTCAGCGCTTCATGGGTGCAGAAGCCGAACAGGAAACTGTGCGCGCTTTCATGCGCCAGGACTTCAGCGACAGCGACACGGTCCTGATGGAAATGCCCGTTCAGGAACAGAGCGCCCCAGAGCTGGTAATGAGAGCCGCCATCAACCTGATAGTCGGTCGCGCCATCGCGCCCGATGATCACAAACTGGCGAATGATGGCGTCCAACTCGCCAGAGAGTTCCGGAATGGTTTCCCGCAACAGGTCGCGGCCTTCGGCAAGCCGGGTGCGAAAATCGGCTACAATATCGGGTCTGGGCGCGGCAAACGTGATGCCGTCATCCAGGCTTTCATTCCACTTTTGCAGATAAATCTCAGAAGCGCGCTGATGATGCGGATCATCCAGCGCCATGATGCTTGCGCCATTTGCCCAGGGCTGGCTTTCAGCGAGGTAGGCGAAGAGATTGCGCGCTTCTGCCTCGTCGTCCTGATAGATCGCCTGGACCAGATTGTAATAGGTGCCGAAAACAGCTGGCGCGACATTGCCGCCGCTTCGCAAGTGCTGGCAAAGTCCGGCCAGCGCATCCTGATCGAAGTCGATTTCACCGGCAGCCTGCTCGCAGATATGGGCGAGGCTTAGACCCAATTCCGTGTTCATCCCGGTATTGAGGTCAATTGCTCTTTGGGCGCTTGGAAAAAAATCGGTATTCACGAGGTCTCCACTGACAAAAATGGCGTCGGATCAACTCCAACGCCACATCTGCAAGTCATGAGCCAAAATGCTGCCAGAAGGCACACTCGGCTATACTTTCTTGGTCAATCGGCAATCAGTCTGGATAGTAGGTTCCATTCTTGACGCCAGCAGCGCCGCCGGTTTTCACGCCAGCCATAGCGACCACGGTTGGGTAATAGTCACCGTTCTTGGTGCCCTTTTTTCCCTTGATGGCTTCGTCATTGTGAAGCCGGAAACCCAGCAGTTTCGACTGCTTCAGGTTGATTTTCATTGCGCCCTCCTTTTTGCATGGGAGCCCAGCGTATTTGCATATCTTTGTTTAGCAAGCAGACTCACCTGATCGGCGTTACGCCCGGTGTCACTTCCCCAACAGGGAGAATCATTGACCGGATTCCAGCGCTGAGGGACGATTTCTAGGGCGCCAGGCGGTAGCCACCAGCTTCGGTCAGCAGCAGCCGGGCATTGGTCGGGTCAGGCTCGATCTTCTGGCGCAGGCGGTAAACATGCGTCTCCAGTGTATGCGTCGTAACGGCGGCATTATAACCCCAGACCTCTGAGAGTAGCTCTTCGCGCGCAACAGACTTGCCGCCAGCGCGGTAGAGGTATTTGAGGATATTGGTTTCCTTCTCGGTCAGGCGGATTTTGCGTTCGTCTTCCTGGACCAGGATTTTCATGCTCGGGCGAAATTCATACGGACCGATATCGAAGGTCGCGTCTTCGCTTTGTTCAAAGCTGCGCAGATGCGCGCGGACGCGGGCCAGCAGGACCGAGAACTTGAACGGTTTGGTGACATAGTCATTGGCGCCGCTATCGAGACCGAGAATGGCATCGGCATCTGTGTCCTGGCCGGTCAGCATGATAATCGGTGCCCGCACACCCTTGGTGCGCATCAGCTTGCAGGCTTCGCGACCATCCATGTCGGGGAGTTCGACATCAAGCAGGATCAGGTCAACGCGCTCGCTATCGGCAAGTTTCACTCCGCGGGTCGCATTGTCGGCCTGGAGGATGGAGAAGCCGTCATAGAGCTCGAACTGCTCGGCCAGTGCTTCGCGCAACTCATTGTCGTCATCCACCAGCAGTACGGACTTGATCACGGCCATTACAATTTCTCCCTTGTCTCACACCGGTCACATAGGCGAAGACATTGACAAAATAACTACACGCCTGATCAGCCCGTGTCACAAAAAGGAGAGCGAGCGTGAGTGACCTGTTATTGACCGCGACGTCGGGTGGACTGTTCTCATTTGATGAATTTAGGGGCCGCTGCGCCATCGGCAAGGGCGGGGTGATCAGCGCTGAGCAAAAGCGTGAGGGTGATGGCGCTTCTCCGATCGGGACCTGGCCACTTGTGCGGGTGTACTATCGTCCGGACCGGCTGTCGCGTCCTAAGACAGGTTTGCCCTGTGTGCCACTGAAACCGGGCGATGGCTGGTGCGATGCGCCAGACCACCCGCTCTACAATCGGCCCGTCAGACGACCGTTTGAAGCCAGCCATGAGGCGCTATGGCGCGACGACCATGTCTATGACGTGATCATCGAGCTGGCGCATAATAGCGATCCGGTTGTGCCCGGCCTCGGCAGTGCTGTTTTCATGCACATTGCCAAGCCGGACTATACCCCAACCGAGGGCTGTGTGGCGCTCGCGACGGATGACCTGCTGCACGTGCTCAGCCTCAGCGGGCCTGGCGCGGCTTTGCAGATCACAGTCTGAGACCCGCCCTAATGGGCGTTGGCTTCTGACTGTAGCAGGGTGTAGCGCTCGATACCGATCCGCTCGATCAGGTCGAACTGGGTTTCGATATAGTCGACATGTTCTTCCTCATTGCTGAGGATTTTGCCGAACAGGTCGCGGCTGACATAGTCGCGGACGCTCTCGCAATGCTGCATGGCATCGCGAAGCAGCGGGATCGCGTCATTTTCGAGCGCCAGGTCAGCGACAAGGATTTCCTCAACGCTTTCGCCAATGCGAAGTTTGCCGAGATCCTGCAAATTAGGCAGGCCGCCAAGGAACAGGACACGCTCGATCAACCAATCGGCATGATGCATTTCCTCGATCGATTCCTTGTGCTCATAATCAGCCATCTTGCTGACGCCCCAATCTTTCAGCATCCGTGCGTGCAGGAAATACTGGTTGATCGCCGTCAGTTCGTTCTTCAGCGCCTTGTTCAAAAACTCAATGACTTTTGCGTCACCTTTCATCGGGGATCTCCGTAACATTACCTATAGGCATGTATATAGGGGAATCGCCGTGAAAGACAATAAAATATTCAATAAAAACAGTTGATTATGAAAGTGAGAAGCAGTTGCAGAGCGACTGCAAATCAGTCTCAGAAGCGCGTCTCATTCTGGCCTACCCACCGAACCGCCAATAGGCCCTGATACCGGCGCTATCGAGACCCTGATTGCGGCCCTCGCCAATGATCTGGCCATGGGACAGGTGTTCATAATGCAGTTGAAGGCCCCAATTTTCGCCGAAGTCCCGGTTGAGGGAGAGGGCGGAGCGGAACAGGTCTTCGGAACCAAGCAGGACGTTTTCCTGTGAGAAGGCAAAGCTTTCCGGGCTGCCTTGCGGAAACGGACTTTCGGTTGCCCCGTCATGGATGACATAGCCGAGGCTCGGTTCCAGCGACCAACCCTCCGCGAAATCCCAGTTCCACATCAGGCCGCCGCCGCCATAGCTGGTGTCGCCTGAGACATTGAGCGAGGCGACCAAAAAGGGGCGTGGCTGGAGCAGGTATTTGAAGACATCCGGAGAGGCAAAGACCAGTTCGCCCTCAACGGTTGGACCATCTTCCTTATTGGCGTTCTTGCAGTCATTGACGCAAATATTGTGCTGCAGGACACCGACGCGGACCTCTTCGATCAGTTGCGCGGAAGCGGGGGCCAGCGCTGAGGCGGTCAAAAACAGCGAAACGCAAGTCATGGTGCGAATAGTCATGGTTAACTCCAATTCACAATTCAGCATGGTGAAGCATGGTTGAAATCAATCAGCAAGGCCGTGATGCGGTGAGAGACGCTTAGCCGCCGGAGCGGAACGCGTGCGCCGGGAAGACGCCGAGAATTTTCAGCGAGGTCGAGAAAAAGCCAAGCTCTTCCAGCGCCAGCTGCACAGCGCGTTCGTCCGGATGTCCTTCAATTTCGGCATAGAACTGCGTCGCTGTGAAGGCGCCATCGAGCTGGTAGCTTTCCAGCTTGGTCATGTTGATGCCATTGGTGGCGAAGCCGCCCAGCGTCTTGAACAGCGCGGATGGGATATTGCGGACATTGAAGATGAAGGCGGTGACCGATTTCTGCTCACCGGCGTCGTAATCGAGTGGCTCGCGCGCCATGATGATGAAGCGCGTTGTATTGTGCTCAGCATCTTCAATGTCGCGGTCGATAATTTTCAGCCCATAGACATCCGCCGCGAGATCAGGCGCGATGGCGGCGACTGACGGGTCACCAATTTCGGCGACAACCCTCGCCGCGCCTGCCGTATCAGCAGCAATTACGCCCTCAATATTGCGCTGACGAAGATACTCGCGGCATTGGCCAAGCGCCATGATGTGCGAGTGGGCCTGTTTGATATCATTCATGCCCGCGCCCGGCAGCGCCATAAGCTGGAACCTGATCCGCATCAGGTGCTCACCAATGATATGCAGGCTGGTGCGCGGCAGGATGTGGTGGATATCGCCAACCCGGCCGGCAATGGTGTTTTCGACAGGGATCATTGCGTAGTCAGCATCGCCGCGTTCAACCAGGGCGAAGGCATCTTCAAATGTGCGGCAGGCGACAGGCTCTAGCTCGGGAAAGACTTCCTTGCAGGCGATGTGCGAGTTGGCGCCGGGTTCACCCTGATAGGTGATAGTTCGTTTCTGCTCTGCCATGGTGTTTAACTGCCTGTAATCAGCGCTGCGCCGTTTCGCCGCGAAGCAGATTCGCGCGCGATATGACACATCTATCTGTATTGAATGCAGAGCAATAGCGTGTCAGAAGGCGCGCGCAACACCGATATTCTAGAGGAGTAACCCGATGGGTGAACTCGGCCTCAATAAAATCTTTGGCGCATTACTCGCTGCAGCTCTTCTGGTGCTGGGCCTGAAAACCCTGTCAGACATGGTCTTCAGCGATGGTGGCGGGCATCATGATGCACACTACGATTCGCTGAATGACTGGGCTGAGCATAGCTTTGCCTACCGCGTCGATATGGCCGATACGGGCGGCAGCGAGGAAGTCGAAGAGGTTTATGATCTTGGACTTTTACTTGCCAGCGCCGATGCCTCGCGCGGCGAGCGCTCCTTCAAGGGCAAATGTTCAACCTGTCACACGATTGATCAAGGCGGTGCCAATGGTACCGGCCCCAACCTGTATGCTTCAATCGGTGTCGCCAAGCAGCATGTCGCTGGGTTCAATTATTCAGGCGCGCTGGCGACAGTTGGCGGCGATTGGACCTACGAAAACATGGATGAATGGCTGCGGGCACCATCGCGTTATGCGCGCGGTACCAGCATGGCCTTTGCTGGCGTCAGCCGCGATAGCGAGCGGGCCGACCTGATCGCGTATCTGGCATCCTACACGCCAAACGCGCCGGCCTTTCCTGAACCTCTCCCGGATGAGCCCGTTCTGGACGAAGCCGCGATTGACGGCGCGCTGGTCGAAGAGGCTGCCGGCGAGCTCGCCGCGACTGATGAGACCGTAATTGAGGTCGACGCAGCGCAGCCTGCCGAGCCTGCGATTGTCGAATCCATCCCGGCCCCCGTCGCTGATATGACTGAAACAGTCGTCGATGGCGCAGAAGATCTGGGCGAGGCGGCTGCTGAGACTGTCGAAGATGCGATTGAGGCGGCAGAGGATGCCGGTGAAGCGATCGTGGAAGAGGCTACTGACGGGCAGTAAGCCAGCTAGGTATCCGGTTTTTTTCAGATTCAAGATTGATGCGGCGAGCCTGGGTAGGTTCGCCGTATAGTTTTGCAATACGCTCCACGGCCTGCTCTAGTGGCTCGGACGCGGTTGCCATATGGTGACCATTGGCATGTAGCAGCGTCGCGCTGTTCTGCATGATGCCGACATGACCGTCCCAGAATACAAGATCGTTGCGGTTTAAGGCACCGGGAACTGTCCAGTCTGGAATAGCTGTGCCAGTCCATGCCGCCTGCATGTCGCTGTCACGGGGCAGGGCGACGCCGCAAGCGGCAAAGGCCAGCTGGGTCAGGCCGGAACAATCCACACCGCGCGTATCGCGCCCGCCCCAGAGATAGGGCGCTGACATGAAGCGCAAGGCCACCGATGCCGGATCGGATTCGGCCCGCTCAACGGGTTGAAGGTGATCGTCAATGAGCCAGCCGCCTTGCGCGGTTTGCAGATAGCGCCCGTCCGTGTCGCCTGAAGTCGTAACCTGTGCACCGAGGCTGAGGAGGCTTGTTGGAGGCGTTTTGACCGATGGCTTTGGATAGAGATGCGTCAGCGCTGCCTTCACGCGGTGCGTTGGTTCATGGACAGTGTCGGACAAGGCGTCTTGCCTGACCCAGCCGACATAGCGATCCGCCTCATTCTGAACCAGAGCAAACGGACCGTCCGTGCTATGCTGAATGACTGTCTCACCAAACAGAAGCTGGCTGACCTGCACGCTATCCGGCGCGGCGGTCTTTTGCATGGAGGCAATATTGGCGCTGACCTGCAACCGCGTGCCGGTGCCACCCGGAGGCAGGGTCAGTCGTGGGTCATTGGGTTCCGGCATGTCGCCTCGCTTTAGGCGACAGCGCGCGCCGCCTCCTGCATGTCCTCTTCGCCCGCCTCTGCGGCAAGAATAAGACTGCCGAAATTGCGAAGCCAAGTCGTGCCTTCGACAGTGCGCTCGATAATCACACTGCGCAGGTCATGTTCGTCGGGGGTTCGCCGGACATAGCCGGACTTTTCCAGAACATCGACGGCCCGGGTGACCGCAGGCTTGGCGATATTGAGCGAGCTGGAAAGACCGCGCACGGTGTGCGGACCAGGTACAAGCGCCACGGTCATCAGGACAGCCTGTTGGCGCGCTGTCATGTCGGATTCGTCGCTGCGGACATAGGCCGACAAGGCCTGCCGCCACAGGTCGAGGGCTTGTCTCTGGGTCATCGCCATCGCTTGATCCTTTCCAATTCGTTACCGAATCAGAATCTGATTTGCGAATCGCGTAAAGAGTCTGTTTACGCTCTACCTGTGGGCAAGACCATAAACCCTCAAAAATCAAGCACTTGTGGTGTATCCGGAGACTCCCAAGAGCCGCCGAACAGGTCATTCAGTGATTGTAGGCAGACTCGCCATGGCTCGACGTATCAAGGCCAGATTCTTCGTCCTCGACACTGACCCGAAGCCCGATCACGGCTTTGATTGCAAACAGGATGATGGCCGAGATACCAGCTGACCAGACGCAGACCGAGACGATGCCAAGCAGCTGCACGCCAAGCTGGTGCCCGATCGTGACATCGCCAAGCCCCGGTGCCATTGGCCCAAGACCGGCGAGCAGCGGGATCAGGAATGTTCCGAGAATTCCGCCTACGCCGTGCACCGCGAACACATCCAGGCTGTCATCAATCTTCATTCTCGTGCGGATCAGGACGACGGCATAATAGCAGATGCAGGCTGCCAGCGCGCCAATGATCAGTGCCGCCATTGGCCCAACCGATCCCGCCGCCGGTGTGATCGTCGCCAGACCGGCAATTGTACCGGTCGCTGTGCCGACCAGTGTCGGCCTGCCATACTTGATCCACTCGATGGCCATCCAGACCAGCGATGCGGTTGCTGCCGAAATGTGGGTGACCAGCATGGCCTGTCCGGCGCTGCCGTCTGCTGCCAGCGCGGAACCGGCATTGAAGCCGAACCAGCCGACCCAGAGCATCGCGGCGCCGAGCATGACAAATGCCAGATTGTGCGGTGGCTTCAACTCATCCGGAAAACTTGTCCGCTTGCCCATGACCAGGACAAAGACAAGGGCGCTGACACCCGCCGTCGCGTGAACGACAAGTCCGCCGGCAAAGTCAGCAACCCCGCGCTCGGCCAGCCAGCCGCCGCCCCAAACCCAGTGCGCAACCGGCGCATAGACGAGGAATAACCAAATTGCGCTGAAGACCAGAACGGCTGAGAATTTTACCCGCTCGACATAGGCGCCGACGATCAGCGCAGGGGTAATGACTGCAAACGTCATCTGAAACATGATGAAGACGCTTTCCGGAATCGTGCCGACCATGCTGTCTGTTTCGACGCCGCCCAGGAACGCTTTGCTGAGGCCGCCCCATAGCGCGCCTGTTCCGTCAGCGTCGCCATTGCCGTCACCAAACGCGATGGAATATCCAGCGATGATCCATAGCACAGACATCAGGCAGGCAATCGCCAAGCATTGCATAAGCACCGACAGCAGGTTCTTGCCGAGAACCAGTCCGCCATAAAACAGCGCAAGTCCTGGCAGGGTCATGAACAGGACCAACGCCGTGGCGGTCAGAAGCCAGGCCGTATCGCCGCTATCGGCAAAAGCCGGCGCGGCAAGTCCGAAGGTGACGACGATTAGAGAAAGCGTGCGCGCCGCAAAGGCCGCGCTAGTAATTTTTTTCTGCATTGGTCGCCCTCCCGAAGCGATGAGGTATTTTTTCCGGTGTGAGCGGAATAGCAAGCAGATTTGCGCATTTTTTTGCCGCATGAGCTGCCAAACCGTGAAAGATACACCAAAATGGCAGGCCTTGGTCATGGCGACTACCGGTATTTACCCAATAAGAAAGGGAACCGGACAAACCGGCCCCCGATATGAAATCAATGAGTGAAATACCTGATTAGAAGGACAGAACTTTCGCGTAGCGTACCTGATCGAGCGCGCTGAGCCGGTCAATCAGGTCTGCCGTTGGCGTGCTATCAATGCCAACCAGCGCTATGGCCTCGCCGCCTTCATTCTGACGCCCGAGGTGGAAAGTTGCGATATTCACTTTCGCCTCACCGAGCATCTGGCCAAGCGCCCCGATAAAGCCCGGCTGGTCGAGATTGTTTATATACAGCACGGTCGGGCTGAAATCGCCTTCCAGCGCCATGCCCTTGATCTCGACAATGCGTGGCTGGCCGGCAATCAATGTTCCGGCGAGTGAGCGCCAGCCCGGCTCGGGGTCGTTCTCGGTCCGTTTGGTCAGAACCTTGATGCGGATTAAGCTGTCATAGACCGGGCTGTCTTCGGTCTTGGTCTCTGACAGTTTGACGCCGCTATCGGCCAGGATTGCGGGCGCGGACACCATGTTGACGTCGCCGCGAGAGGGGCGCAGCAGGCCGGCAAGGGCTGCCGCTGTCAACGGCTTGCGGTTGAGCTCTGCAACCTCGCCTTCATACTCGATGACGACTTCCTCAAAGCCATAATCGCTGATCTGACCTGCGAAGAGACCGAGTTTCTCAGCCAGCACCGCAAATGGTTTTAGGCGCGGCGCTTCGTCGGCGGTGATTGAGGGCATGTTGAGGGCATTGGTCACTGCGCCGGTGAGCAGATAATCGCTCATTTGCTCGGCCACTTGAAGCGCAACATTTTCCTGCGCTTCAGCCGTCGCAGCGCCAAGGTGGGGGGTAGCGACAAAGTTTGGCGTGCCGAACAGGACGTTCTGTTTGGCCGGTTCTTCGGCAAAGACGTCAAAGGCCGCCGCGCCGATATGGCCGCTTTCGAGACCATCTTTGACTGCAGCCTCATCGACGAGACCGCCGCGTGCGCAATTGACCAGGATGACGCCCTTTTTGGTCTTGGCGAGGGCCTCCTTGCTGAGGATATTCCTGGTCTGCTCGGTCAGCGGCGTGTGCAGGGTAATGACATCGGCGCGGGCCAGCATTGTATCGAGATCAGCCGCTTTCTCCACGCCCAGTTCGACGGCGCGCTCTTCGGTAAGGAATGGATCAAAGGCGAGCACTTTCATGGTCAGGCCTTTGGCCCGTTCAGCCACGCGGGCACCAATATTGCCGCACCCGATCAAGCCGAGCGTTTTGTAGGAGAGCTCTGTGCCCATATAGGCTTTTTTCGGCCACTCGCCGGCCTGTGTTCCGGCATTGGCGGCGGGGATCTGGCGCGCCGCAGCGAACATCATGGCGATGGCATGCTCGGCGGTTGTGACGGCATTGCCAAATGGCGTGTTCATGACAACGACGCCCTTGGCGGTGGCAGCCTTGATGTCGATATTGTCGACACCGATACCAGCGCGTCCGATCACTTTCAGATTGGTTGCGGCGGCAATAACATCTGCATTGGGCTTACAGGCCGAGCGCACAACTAGGCCGTCATAGGCCGGGATCTCGGCGATCAGCGCCTCGGTATCAAGGCCGGTCTTGGTAACGGTTTCGATGCCGCGCTGTTTGAAGATTTCAACGGCGGCGGGGGAGAGCGTATCTCCGATCAGGACTTTAGGCATTTTGGTCTCTCTTCTCCAACGGTCCCTGACTTGATCGGGAGTCACGTCGGCATTGTGGAAGGGTAGCAGGAATATTTCGGCTCAATCGCGCTGATGCGCTCTGGCCGGGAAAGCGGATTTACAAGAAAGCGAGTTCAGTTTCGAACGCCCAGTCGAGCCACGGTGTCAGCTTCTCGACATCCGAAGGCTCAACCGTCGCGCCGCACCAGATACGAATACCCGGAGGGGCTTTGGCATAGCCGCCAGCATCATAGCAAACCTCTTCGGCGTCGAGCCGTTTCATCATCCGTTTGACGAAATCACGTTGTCCGGTCTCATCAAGTTTGGCGATGCGCGGCTCGACAATTTTGAACGTGACACCGGTATTTGAGCGCACGTCTTTGTCGGGGCAAAGAAACTCGATCCAGTCGGTCTCGGCGACCCAATCGGTCAGAATATCGAGTGAACGATCCGAGCGCGCTTTCAGGGCTTCCAGCCCGCCAGCCTCTTCGGCCCAGTCGAGCGCTTGCAGATAATCCTCAACGCAGAGCATGGAGGGGGTGTTGATCGTCGAGCCCTCGAACAGCGCCTCGTTGATCTTACCGCCTTTGGTCATGCGGAAGATTTTCGGCAGGGCGCGGTCAGGCTCGTAGCTTTCCAGGCGGCGCACGGCATTCGGGCTGAGGATCAGCATGCCATGAGCAGCCTCTCCGCCCAGCACTTTCTGCCAGGAATAGGTGATGACATCGAGCTTTTCCCACGCAATGTCCTGCGCGAAGACGGCAGACGTCGCATCACAAATCACGACGCGGTCCGGGTTCGGCTTGATCCAGTCGGCGTTCGGAACGCGCACGCCTGAAGTGGTTCCGTTCCAGGTGAAGATAATGTCGGCATCATCTCGGGCGGAAGCAAAGTCTGGCAGCACGCCATAGTCGCCTGCATGGATTTCGCAGGCAGGCAGTTTCAGCTCATTAACAGCGTCAGTGACCCAGTCCTTGCCGAAACTCTCCCAGGCGAAGATATCGACGGCGCGCTGGCCGAGCATCGACCACATGCACATTTCAACCGCGCCTGTATCAGAGGCGGGGACAATGGCGACACGGTAGTCGTCAGGCAGGCCGAGAAGGGTCTTGGTTCGCTCAATCGCCTGTTTCAGCTTGGATTTCGCCAGAGCTGATCGGTGCGAGCGCCCAAGCGCGGCATCTTCGAGTTGATTGAGGGAAAATCCGGGACGCTTGGCCGTCGGTCCGGATGAAAAATTCGGGCACGCAGGGCGCGCGCCGGGTTTGGCGACATCAGTCATCTGTTTGTACTCCTATCCTTACAGATAGGCTGGGCATCGTTGGGGATGCCTGGCCCACGGCGCATATGGCGCAGACGGGGCATTTGTGCAAGGCACAATTAGGTGACGGCCTGGCTGTGAAGCCCGCGACTAGTGCGCGATTGAAGCGATCGCTCCCGTCCGGGTCGGCATCGCTCTTCGTCTGCAAGCATGCTAAGCAGCAGCCAATCAGGGAATGCGCGTGTCAGCTCTGCCGGACCCGTGACAGTTATCCGCCCGGCCTTGACCTCATTATGCAGCGAGCTGAAACCGCGCCAGGCGTCGGTAAAAGGCTGTAGTTTGGCACAGACGCGGACGTCTTCCTCAAATCCGGGATGTTTCAGACAGGCGTCGGCGACACCGTCGCGCACGACGATCCAGAAATAGCGCTTGGTTCGAGGTTGGTCGGTAAACTCGAAGGCGATTGTTGTGCGGCCCCTTGGCATGATTTCCACATTCATCCGCATATGCATGCTCCAGATCAAATGTTCAGGATCAAGGTCATCTGTCTCCAGATCGCGACCCCAGCGATGGCCCCATCTTCCAAGCGAATAGACCAGTTCACCAAGTTCTATCCCGGCCTCCGTAAGGTGATAGTGCCATTTGTCGCCTTGTTGGCTGGGTCGCCTTTCAATGACGCCCGCGTCCTCCAAAGACCTCAGCCTCTGGGTCAGTGTCGATGCTGCGATGCGCGGCAAGGCGCGCTGAATTTCATTGAAACGGCTGAAACCGTCGGCCAGCACCATTACGATCAGGATCGTCCAGCGCTCACCAAGAATTTCCGTTGCCAGGGCAACCGGGCAATATTGTCCATATGGTTTTGTCATGGTCGCAGCGTCTTCGATCTGCGACTCACAATCAACTTCGAAAATACTAGTGGAATTGCCGACGCTCTTACCTGATGTTTGAATGCAAGATGGACGGAGACAAGATCATGACGGGATTGTTGGAGGTGGCGGAGCGGCTGGCGCCGATCATTCGGGAGTTCAGCGATAGGACTGAAGCAGATCGGAAAATTGCCGGTCCTGTGATCGACGCTCTTCGAAAAACCTCACTCGCCCGAATGACTTTGCCTCGTGCGGATGGAGGTGAAGGCATATCGCTTCCAGATACCGTGACGATTTATGAGCGGATTGCGCGCGAGGATGCGGCTGTTGCTTGGGTGCTTTGGAATTCCGGTCTGGTGACCTACTTCTCGCGGTTCATGGACCCGGCTTTGAGAGCCGAGGTTTTTGCCGACCACTCGGCGCTTTTCTGCCAATCGACCCGCCCAATGGGGACATTGGAGGCCAGGGGCGGGAGCCATTTCGCTAACGGGCGATGGACGCTGGTGTCTGGCTGTGACCATTCAGAATGGGCGTTCCTGACCTGTATTGCACAGCAGGACGGCGCGCCAATTATGGCGGCCCCCGACACGCCGCTTATGCGCATCGCTGCATTGCCAAAGAGCCAGTTTGAGATTGTCGATACGTGGCACTCAAGTGGCCTGCGCGGAACAGGCAGCCATGATGTTGTTGTCGATGGTGCTGAAATCGCCCCGCATCGGGTGTTCGAGATTGGCGGCGTGTATGAGCCGCGCGATGTGTCCGACCGTGTCCCAATCATGTCGGCAGTGACCGCGCTCTTCGCAGCGCAGGTATTGGGCGTTTCTCAGGCTTCGTGTGATCACATCATCGATCGCGGCCGGACAGAAATCACATCCGGACCAATGCCCGATATGCGTGACCGACCTGAAGCACTCACAGGTATTGCTGGGCATTGGGCGGCGTTAAAAGCAGCCCGTCTCGGCCTGCATACGGCAGCTGAGGATGTGTGGACGCAGGCTGAAAGCGGAGAGGACGCCGGAGAAGAATCCATAACAGCGCTCTATGCGGCTTCAATGCATGCGATGGCAATTGCCAAGACAGCGATGAGCGATCTGCATGCCATCGGTGGGACACGAGCGCTGTATGCAACGTCACCACTTGAGCGGCGAAACCGCGATCTGCAGGCTATGCTCCGCCATATCGTTGCCCAACCCGTCATGCTGGCTTATGTGGGCCGAAGCCTGTTCGGTGCTGCATCGCAATGGCCGCTCTACATGACCTGATCAGGGGCGAACATGAAAAAGCCCCGGAACAGGTTCCGGGGCTTTGAATGCTTTGGTCGACAGTGTGGAAACTAGGCGGCGACAGCCACACGCCCTTCAGCGCCTGGCATTTGCTCCAGCAGGAAGTCGTGAAAGGTTTCAGCGCGCTGGATGAAGCGGTTGAAGGGAAGCTTGGCTTTGAACACGGCGGCTGGCGCAATATTGCAGCCGCAGCGCAGCGCGGTCTCAACGGCCTTGTCGCGGTCGGCGCCGGCTGAGCAAACGGCAATCCTGTGCTTGCCCATATTGGCGATACGGGCGATCGTCATGTCCGCGTCAAAACTGTCGGGCAGGGTGAGGTCCAGAACAACCAGATCGAAACGTTCGAGGCGAAGACGGTTTTCAGCGGCCATCAAAGTCGTCTCTATGACAAGATCAACCGGAACACGTGCCCGCGCTGCCTTGTCGGCGGCAACCGCCAGGAGATCGTTTACTGGCTGGTGATCTTCAACCCAAAGAACTTTCATCGACGCTGCCTTCTTAACTCTACAAATTTGGGCAGGTGATTCGATCTGCCCTTCCATGGCCACAAACTGACACGCGAGCGTTTCGGGTTCGTAAAGCAGAAATGACCAAAGTATTGACAATGCAATGTTTTTGGGGCCTGCGGCGGGCCATCGTCAGGCCGGAAACATTTGTGATAGGCTTGTGACAGCCCGTTAAAGGCTTTGCGCTATAGGATATTGATGGCCGAAGACACGCTTCCTCTTGATCCAGCCCGGTCCGCTTTCATGGCGGACATAAAACCGAGCGATGATCATATTGTTGATACGCTTATCAAAGAGCGCTGCCCGAGCTTTGTCGGCCACTGGTCCTGGCCCGTTGTGCGGCCAATGCTCTACAACATCCTCGGCTATGGCAAGGCGCGGCGTATGGCGGATTACCTGACAACGCTGAACGGGCGTGACAGTTTTGATCACTTGTCGGGCCAGCTCGATTTCGACCTTACGCTGAAGTCGATTGAGACAATGCCAAAGACCGGGCGATTGGTGGTCGCGGCCAATCACCCGACCGGGCTTGCCGACGGCGTTGCGGTCTGGGAAGCCTTGAAACGGGTGCGCCGAGATGTGGTATTTTTCGCGAATGCCGACGCGATGCGGGTC
>CAYGKE010000002.1:0-41931 GCA_964350465.1 uncultured Hyphomonas sp. | reverse complement strand
ATGCGGGTCAACCCAAACTTTGGCGATGCGATGATCCCGGTTGAATGGGTCATGGACAAACGGTCTCCGGCCAAGACACGCGAAACGCTGAAGCTCGCCAAACAAGCCTTCGCAGAAGAAAAATGTGTGGTGATTTTCCCGTCTGGCAAACTGGCCAAGAAAGTCGATGGCGTTCTGACCGAACAGGACTGGTTTCCGACTGTGGTCAGCCTGGCGCGCAAGCATAAAGCCCCGGTTCAGCCGCTCAACCTGCAGGCGACCAATTCCTGGCTCTATTATCTTTTTTCAAGAGTGAACGGCGAGCTGCGCGACATTACCTTGTTCAAGGAATTGCTCAACAAGAAGGGCAGCCAGTTTGAGATGACGTTTGGCCCCTTGATCGAACCAGGCCGTCTGGACGGAGATGCCAGTGAGATCACACTGGCGCTCAGGGAATATGTTTCGAAAGAGCTGGCAGGCGGGGCCGACCTCAAGTTCTAGCCATCAGGCCGCCCTTTCCAGAGCGGCCCATGTGGTTTGAAATCAGGCGGCAACAGGTTTTCGATCACCGTACCAATCGACATTGCGCGTCATATACATGGTCAGTGCAATCGCTGCAAAACTTGCCAGCGCACCGGCGACCAGAGCCTGGTCTTCGGCCCGCATCAGAATATAGTTCAGCGTGTAGATGCCCGCCAGAATGCCAAACGCGCGCAGGCCATAGGCCCGCGACCGAAAGACATTGGCCGCATAGAAAGCTGTCAGACCGACGGTCATCGAGGCCGCCAGCATGAACGCCATGTCGAAACCGATGCGTTCAGAAAAGGCCAGCAACAGGAGGTAGAATATGGTCTGCGCAAGCCCGACCAGAACATATTGCGCCGGGTGGGCCCGCGCGCCGCTGGTCACTTCGAACAGGAAGTAGGCCAGAAAAACAAAGCCGATAAACATAGCGGCATATTTCAGCGCCCGCTCGACACTCTGATACGGGCTGACTTCCTTGATGAAGCGCACAGCCATATCGCGGTAGTTCCATTGTGTGACTTGGGACAGGTCAAGCCTTGGGCCCGACCCGGCAATGCCTCGGGCGAGATAGGGTACCCGCCACTCAGCAGTGAAACTGTCCTCGCCTTGTCCAACATTGTGGCGATCTGGCAGGATACCACCATCAAAGCTTGGCGAGGGCCAATTGCTTGTCATACGCAAGGTTGTGTCCTGCGCAAACGGCCCCATGGAAAGGCGCTGTGCGCCGCTGAGTCTCAGCATCGCTTTGATATTAAGTGGCCTGCTGAGGGTTTCCAGTCCGGCAATCTCTCCGGCTGCCAACGTCACTGCTGCGTTCGGTACCGGTTCATAGCCGCCGCTATTATAGACCTGACTGGCTGGCATCATGCTCACGGGTCTGCCATTTGCGGTGACGCCCACTTGATCCTTGATACCGCGAGTATCGGAAACACCGACATATAGCCGGGCATCGGCCCAGATCGGCTCCGCATCGCTGGGGATGGCGCGGCGTAGCTCATCAGGATCAAACACTGCAGTCATGTCTATCTCGGCTTCGAAAACCGGGATTGTGTGAATGCTGCGCTGGCGCTCAGTCACAGTAACCACTGCATCGGCCTTGCCGGTTTTGGCATATGCGATGGCAATTCCGTAGACGGTCTGGTCCGGTTTGCTACGGTCCGGCGTACGCGAATAGGGCAAGGCAAGCACGGGCCCAAGCACGGTCTGTTCTCCGCCAACCGACTGGCTGACGTCCTGGATAGCCATGTTCAACCCGGAACTGCGTTCATGCACGACGCCGTAAACAAGCAAGGCCGGAATGATCATGACCAACGCGAGAGCGCAGACCAGAAGCAGTTTGAGCCCGGCCGATCGACGGGGCAACAAAGTGGCCAGAGGGTGAGGTTGAGCGGGATTTTCCCCGCCGGATTGGGACGGCGTTTCAGCCATGGTAGTCTCCTGTGATGTCCTTCCTGGAGTGCCGGGACATGACAGGTGGGCAAGGCTGAAGCGGGGCCAGCCCTTGCCGATATTGCGATTGTTTAAGGCAGGTTTGCGGCTCTAGGCCTTCTGCCGTCCGGCTTCGAGTGAGCCATGGCAATGCTTGTACTTCTTGCCTGAGCCACACGGACAAGGCGAATTGCGCGGCGTGCGGGCCCAGCTCTCTTCGGCCTGCGCGACCATGGCACCTGGTGCCTGTTCGGCAATTTCCTGCGGTGTGCCTTTGCGCTCATTGATGCCGGTATCCGGGTCAAGGTGGGTCTCGAAGACTTGTGCTGGAGCAGGCCTGCTCGGCACGGGTTGCGGCTGTGACGGCTCAACCGTCGCATTCATCAACCAGCGAGTGACCTCAAGGCGCATCTCGGCCAGCATGTCATAGAACAGTTTGAAGGCTTCTTCCTTGAACTCGTTGAGCGGGTCGCGCTGACCATAGGAGCGCAGGTGAATGACCGAGCGTAGCTGATCGATCTGCTGCAAATGGTTGCGCCAGCGGGCATCAAGGACCTGTAACAGGATCTGTTTCTCGACAAAGCGGAACTGTCCGGGAGGGGCGGCATCGACCTTGGTCTGATAAGCGTCGTTGGCGGCTGTATGAATGCGCTCGGCAATTTCGACATGCGCGACGCCTTCTTCGGCGGCCCAGTCTGCGATAGGAAGGTCAAGCGCCAGCAATTCGCGGACACGTTCTGTCAGACCCGCAGTATCCCATTGTTCGGCATAGGCCTTTTCAGGCATATGATGGACAACGATCCCGTCAATCACGGTCTCGCGCATGTCCTCAATCTCTTCGAGCACAGACGCAGTTTCCATGAACTCCTTGCGCTGTTCGAAAATCACCTTGCGTTGGTCATTGATGACATCATCATATTTCAGGACGTTCTTGCGGATTTCGAAATTGCGTTGCTCGATCTTCTTTTGAGACGTCTCGATTGCCTTGTTCATCCAGGGATGGGTAATGCCCTCATCTTCCTTGATACCGAGGCCTTTCATGATTGAGTTGAGACGCTCAGCGGCAAACACGCGCATCAGGTCGTCTTCAACCGAGATGAAGAATTTTGACTTGCCTGGATCACCCTGACGGCCTGTCCGCCCGCGCAACTGGTTATCAATCCGGCGACTTTCATGGCGTTCGGTGCCAAGTACATAGAGGCCGCCCGCCGCGAGGGCTTTCTGTTTGGCGACCTGGATTTCGGCCTTGATTTCGCTGGTTATCAAGGACAGTTCGCCTTCGGTTGGCTCACGGTCATTCTTTTCCTGGAACGCTTCAACAGCGCCAGCGACACGCATTTCAAGATTACCGCCAAGCTGAATATCGGTGCCGCGACCAGCCATATTGGTAGCGACAGTGATCGCTCCTGGCACACCGGCATCAGCGACAATTTCTGCCTCCTGAGCATGGTGACGGGCATTCAAGACTTTGTGCGGTATCTTCGCAGCGGTAAGATAGGTCGAGACAATCTCTGACTTTTCGATTGAGGCGGTACCGAGCAGCACAGGCTGCCCCTTGGCGCGTGCTTCGCGCACTTCCTCTACAATCTCTTTGTATTTGGCTGAGGCGAGGCGATAGACGACATCATCCTCGTCGAGGCGCTGGATCGGCTTGTTGGTTGGAAGTTCAAACGTCGCCAGACTGTAAATATCGGCAAATTCGGACGCTTCGGTCATCGCTGTGCCGGTCATGCCAGCAAGCTTTTCATATAGGCGGAAATAGTTCTGGAACGTGATCGATGCCAAGGTCTGGTTCTCTGGCTTGATATCGACCTTTTCCTTGGCCTCGATGGCCTGGTGCAGGCCTTCTGACAGGCGGCGACCGTCCATCATCCGTCCTGTGAATTCGTCGATCAGCATGACCTGCTCATCCTTGACGATATAATCCTTGTCGCGATGGAAGAGTTTGTGCGCCTTCAGGGCCTGGTTGGCATGGTGCACGATCGTGACATTGGACGGCTCCCAGAGAGAGCCCTCAAGCAAGCCAGCCTCAGCCAGCCACTGCTCCATCTTTTCAAGGCCTTCTTCGGTATAGACGACTGAGCGCATTTTCTCGTCGAGATCGATGTCGGTCTCATCCTCAAGGCCGGGAATAAGGGCATCAATCGTGCGATAAAGGTCAGAGCGGTCATCGGTCGGACCGGAAATAATCAGCGGTGTCCGCGCTTCATCGATCAGGATTGAGTCAACTTCATCAACAATCGCATAGGCGTGTCCGCGCTGAACCATCTGATCCAGCGAGTATTTCATATTGTCGCGCAGATAGTCGAAGCCGAATTCGTTATTGGTGCCGTAGGTGATGTCAGCAATATAGGCGGCGCGGCGATCTTCGTCCGGAATGCCCTGCTTGATCACGCCGCAAGTCATGCCGAGGAAATTATACAGCTTGCCCATCCATTCGGCATCGCGTGAGGCAAGGTAATCGTTGACCGTCACGACGTGGACGCCGCGGCCGGCCAGGGCATTCAAATAGACCGGCAAGGTCGCAACGAGGGTCTTGCCCTCACCTGTGCGCATTTCTGCGATGGCGCCATTGTGAAGGACCATGCCGCCCAGCAGCTGCACGTCGAAATGCCGCATACCTAGGGACCGCACAGCGCCTTCGCGTACAACCGCAAAAGCCTCTTCAAGCAGGCTGTCCAGGGTTGCGCCATCCTGTAGCCGCTTACGGAATTCCAGGGTTTTCTCGGCCAGCGCCTCGTCGGACAGCGCTTCCATCATCGGTTCAAGCGCATTGATCCGGTTGATTCGCTTCTTCAGTGGCTTGAGCTGACGATCATTGACGGAACCGAGGAGTTTCTGGGCAAACGACAGCATGGATTACACGACCACTTTGACTATTCTTGTTTGAACCGCCTCTAAGATCACAAAAGTCTTTAGAGGAAGTGCATATCAGGATAAACGGACAGCCGACCTCTCGACCGACGCACCTTGCGGACTTAAGAACGCCGCTATTGACTGTCAATCAATCGCCTGCGGCGAAAAAGGAACTGAAATGCACAGAACTGGTAGGATTTTGGCCCCGATATGCCTTGGCCTGTTCGCTGTTTTGGGCCTTACGGCCTGCGACGATCAATCGAACACACTTTATGGTGCGCGCCAGATCGACAGCGCCACTGCGGCACTGGTCAATGGTGAGCCGATCTATGTCAGTGATGTCGAGCTGGAGGCCACAGCCCAAGGCAAGATTGAGCCGGGTGACGCGTTTGACCCAGACCATCCAGACTATCAGATCGTTCTGGATCAGCTGGTAGATCAGCGGCTGCTGGCGCAGGAAGCCGTGCGCCGCGGGCTTGATGTCGATACCGCAGCGCGCCGCCGTCTTGAAGCGGGCCGCGAGCGTATTCTCGGCAATATTCTGGTTGAGAGCCTGGTCGCAAGCGAAGTGACCGAAGCTGCAATTGACGAGATGTATGCTGCTCAGGTGGCGCTGCAGCAGATCGACGACGAGGTGCGCTTGCGCCATATCCTTCTGGACACAGAAGATGACGCCAATGCGGTTCTTGTTCAATTGCAGGGCGGTGCAGATTTTACCGATACCGCGTTCCAGAAATCCCGCGACACCAGAACAAGGCTGGACGGTGGTTCGTTCGGCTGGATCAGCCCAAATGAGATGATCGAGCCATTTCCGGAAAATATCGGCGATACGGAAACGGGCAGCCTTGGCGGACCGTTTCAGTCCGAGCAGGGCTGGCATATCATTCGTGTCGATGAGCGCCGCACCACGCCGCCCAAGACAAAGGATGAAATGCGGCCCGAGATTGTCACCTTCCTGACCTTCACCCAGATCAGCGATATTCTGACCGACTTGCGAATTGGTGCCGATATTCGTCTGCGTGAAGACCTGGACGAGGCAACTACAACTGAGCCGAGCGAAAGTGATACGGACAATAGCGAGGCTGTTGAAGAAGCCAGCGAGCCGGCCGATACCAGTGAGACGGCCGCGCCTGAATGAAATTGACGCCGTCTCCGTTTGCACCAGAAGCTTTTCCTGACCTGCCGCATGTCAATGGCGTGCTTGCGGCCACGGCGTCGCGCGGTTTTTATGCCGGGCGCGGGCTGGAGCGCGATGATGTCTTCCTGTTTGCGTTTGAGGAAGGCACGGTCTGCGCGGGTGTTTTTACGCAGTCGACGACAGCATCAGCGGACGTCGTGTGGTGCCGTGAAGCGCTCGCTTCAGGCGGCGGTAAGGCGCGCGCTTTGGTGGTCAATTCTGGCAACTCGAACGCCTTCACGGGCGCTAAAGGGGTGCTGAAGAATGACGCGACGCTTGCCGCCATGACGGCAGCTCTCGGCGCAGAGAAGACGCATTGCTTTCTTGCGGCAACTGGCGTGATTGGCGAACCGCTCGCCGACCCCAATTATGTTGGTAGCGCTGTGCCCGGCATGGCCGGGCGCTTGGCCCCGCCAGACTGGCAGGCATGCGCGCGCGCCTTCATGACGACCGATACTTATGCAAAAGGGGTTGGCACAATTTGCCAGGTCGACGGCGAGGATGTGGCGCTGGCCGGGATTGCAAAGGGCTCCGGCATGATCGCGCCGAACATGGCGACTATGCTGGCTTACATATTCACCGATATGGCAATCAGCCCAGAGGTTCTGCACCAGTTATTGCAAGAAAGCGTCGCTGTTAGCTTCAATGCGATCACCGTCGATAGTGATACATCGACCTCCGACACACTGATGGTGTTCGCGACCGGCAAGTGCGGTGCGGCGCTCATTACCGACAGGAACGATCCACGTCTTCAGCCATTTTCAGAGGCTCTGCAGAAGGTATGCCTCGATCTTGCCATGCAGATCGTCAAGGACGGCGAAGGTGCCACCAAGCTGATCACGGTGACAGTTGAGGGCGCAGAATCTGACCAGTCGGCGCGCATTATGGCGGCTGACATTGCCAACTCGCCGCTGGTCAAGACGGCATTGGCGGCAGGCGATGCCAATTGGGGCAGGGTCGTGATGGCGGTCGGTAAGTCTGGCGAAGCGATTGTTTTGGATCAGCTTTCTATCTGGTTTGGCGATACAAAAGTGGCTGAGGCAGGAGGACGCGCGGACGATTATGATGAAGCCGCTGCCATGGCCGAATGCGCCAAGGCCGAGATCGAAATCAGGGTCAAAACCGGGTCAGGAGAAGGTCAAAGCCGGGTCTATACCTGCGACCTGACGCACGCCTATATCGACATCAATGGCGCCTACCGGACATGACGACGGTTCTGGTTGTGGCTGCGGCTCTGTTCAACCGGGATGGAGAAGTCCTTTTGGCGCAGCGCCCGGAAGGTAAATCCATGGCCGGTCTGTGGGAGTTTCCGGGCGGCAAGATCGAGCCAGCAGAAACACCGGAACAGGCTCTAGCGCGCGAACTATACGAGGAATTGCAGATCAAAACCGATCCGTCCTTAATGGAGCCGATCACATTTGCCAGTCATGCTTATGAGACCTTTCACCTTTTGATGCCATTATTCGCGATAAGAGAATGGGCCGGAATACCGACGCCCATGGAGGGACAGGTATTGAGCTGGGCGGCGAGCGACACGCTTCACACCTATCCTGCTCCGGCAGCAGATATTCCGCTGTTCGAGGCGCTCAAGGTGTGGAGTCAAAAGAGATGAACGGTCTGTTCCGGAACATCAAAAAGGCACTGGCGCGCGATAATGATGGCGCGACGGCGGTTGAGTATGGCCTGCTGCTGAGCCTGATGGTGATTGCTCTGGTCGGCGCGCTCGGCGTGACAGGCGACCGTACACAAGAGAAGTGGGAAGGTGTGGCCGAAGACATTGAGGCCGCAGCCGAAGAAGCCAAGAATTAGGGCTTAGAATGCCAGTCTGAACAGCGTGATCAGCAACTGCAAAAACAGTGCAAAGCCTGTCATTGCGATGACGGTGGCAATCCAGGCCCCGCCCATGCCCATGCCAAAGCCGATTGCAAGCCCAGCGCCGGCACAGATGACCAGCGCAACCAACCAGTTCATGCCAATTGAAAGCGTGAAAGTGGCATAGGCCAGGCCAAGCAGGATGATCAGCGCGCCCCAAAGGCCTGCCTTCATCGTGCCCGCATACATGCTTTTCTGGCTATCGACATTCATGTCGCCGTGTGTGTATTCGCTCGATGCCATCGCGCTCTCCAGTGCATTTGAGCCGTTTCTATCGTCATCTTTGTGAGCGTCAAGCGCCTCGACGTCGCAGTTTGATTGGACCTGCATGAGAGAACCGCTTGCCGGGATGGATATCCTCGCTAACGTAACGATTGATCGGCATCAGACCGGCTGGGAGGAGCATCGAATGAGCCACGCACCGGCTGAGGTTACCGCATCGACGGAAACGACTGAAGGCGGTCCCTTCGGCAAGAAGGGTATTGGCTGGGCGATTTTCGAATGGGCCCGCAATCCATATTACAACGTCGTCGTCATATTCATTTTCACGCCGTATTTTTCATCCTATGTGGTGAAGGGTGGAGAGCTTGGCCAAACAGTGGTCGGTGCGACCATCGCGATTGCCGGTGTGATCATGGCGATCGTTTCTCCGATTCTTGGCAGCATCGTTGACAATGCAGGCCCGAAAAAGCCCTTCTTGTTCTGGACGCTTGGCATATTGGCCACCTGTTCTTTGTTGCTTGGGTTCATAGAACCGTCCATTCCACTCGCAGTTCCGCTCGGTATGCTGCTACTGATTGTCGGCTACTGCTCGTACACGGTCTCAGAACTGTTGCACAACGCCATGCTGCCGGGGGCTGGCAAATCATCGTCCTTGCCGATGATTTCAGGTCTTGGTCTTGCGCTTGGCAATGGCGCAGGGATGGTTCTGCTGGTTGCCGTCGTGGTTCTGGGAGAAAACCCGCCATTCGGCCTGGACCAGCAGGATATCGCGCGCCTGTCTGCACCAGCGATTGCTATCTGGCTGGTACTTTTCATCCCGATATTCTTTGCGCTTATGCCTGATGTTCACAAAACCGGCGCGTCCTGGCGGCAAGCTGTCGCTGATTTCAGAAACCCCGAAAATCGCGTTCAGCCGGTTCATTGGGTCAAGCGTCGTTTTCGCGAGCACCCCAATGTCATGCGCTATCTGGTTGGCCGTATGATTTATGCTGATGGCATTGCTGCATTGCTTACGATTGGTGGTGTCTATGTCAGCGGTGTCCTGCAATGGAACCCGCAACAACTCGCCACATATGGGATTCTCGCGTCGTCTTTTGCGGTTGTTGGAGGGTTTTTCGGCGGATTTCTCGACAGCACATTAGGGCCGAAGAAGGCGCTGATGTTCGAGCTTAGCATGGCGATACTGATTGGTCTGTTCCAGATATCGATCACCAAAGACGCGATCCTGTTCGGACTTGTTCCTGCTGGGTTTGATGTGTGGGACGGTCCGATTTTCACGACCTTGTCGGACATCGTATATTTGGGGGCGGTAATTCCGGGAACGATATTTCTGGTCGCGACGATTTCTTCCAGCCGATATATGCTGTTGCATATCGCGCCGAAAGAGAAGGTCGGAGAGTTCTTTGGATTCTACGCCATGTCCGGGAGCGTCACGGTGTGGATGGGGCCTGGGGCAGTTGCTCTCGTCACTTGGCTGACCAATGACCAGCGGGCCGGGTTTGCGCCGGTTTTGGTTTTGCTGGCAACCGGGCTTGCGATCATATCAACCGTCAAGGCCGACAAGATCCCCGAACATATGAAGACCGCGAGCGACTAGTTGGCGCGTTCGATAAAGTCGACGCGTCGCGGGCGCAGATAGAACTGATCGCTCAGCGTTTTGCTTTCAGCGAAGAAGAAGCCGAACGGCGAGCTGTAATCATACTCGATTTCAGCCAGGATCACCGAGCCGCCATCCGGAACGATATCGGTCGGCACGGTAAACTCGTCGCCTGCGGTGCGTGCCGTCAGATTGTAACCATCGCTCCAGTCGACAAGCATGACACCGTCATTGTCGCGGTCGGCAATACTGGTCAGGCGGATCCGCGCGGTCGTGATATCGTTAGGCTGCATAATCATGCGGGTTGCCTGGATGATATCGGCAAGGTCGGCATTGGTAATGGTCGACGATCTCGCCGCGAGATCGCCAAGCGTTGAGGCTGCTGAGGTGACCTTGCGATCGAGGGTCATCATGAAAGACAGCTCGATACAGCCAAAATACATGATCAGCATGACCGGTGCTATGAAGGCAAACTCGACCGCCGAGATGCCGTCTTCGGCCCGGAAGATACCGCGAATATTTCGCCAGTGGATGCGCTTTGACTTCATCATATCAGAATGGCTCGTTGCGGAAGGCGACAGTTGATTGCAGCAGGCGGCGCCCATTGCTCATATTGGCAAGCGGCGCGCTAAGTACCGGTGTCATCAGGTTCCACTCATAGAAGACGCGAACCACGACGATTTCCTCGCGAGCACCAGCATCGAAACCGAAATCGTCAGCGTCGAGGTTGCCATCAGAGTCGATGACGTCCGGCGCGTCGGCAGCGGTGAAATTGTCGAAGACCTGAACATCGAGCTGGAGATTGGTCTCGCAGTCGAACAGCATTTCGAACATTTCCTCGCAGACCTGGGTGCGGAAGCCGTCCATTGATGTGCCGGCATTCTGTAGCTCCCCGGTACGGATCTGCCGCGCGGCCTCGCCGACACCGTGTTCGAGAATGGAAGACATGATAAACAGGACGCTGACTTCCAGCAGACCGAATATCAGGAAGAAGAACGGCACCGCGATCAGCGCGAATTCGAGCGCAGCAATGCCGCGCTTGTCGCTGGCCCAAGCTTCAAACTGGGCTTTCCATCGAGGTGCAAAAATACCTGGGGTAATCATGATAGACTGCGCCCCTCTCCAATAGCGTGCGGATATAGCAAGGATGTCTAGCAAAGCTTGATTTCCCAATCGTTCATGCTGATCCAAAAATTTCATCAAAATTATCTGCGGCGCTGTGGGGCCTTTACCCCGCCGCATTCTTTCGCCACATGCAGGGAAGATACCAATCCGGCCGGAGGCCAGCATGAGCCACAATCCGATCCGCCCCTGGCGCAACATTGAGCGTCGCCGCGCCCGCCAGATTCGTGTGGGCAGTGTCCTGATTGGCGGGGATGCGCCGATTGCGGTTCAGACCATGACCAATACACCTACGCCGGATGTCGAGGCGACGGTCGCTCAAATCAGGCGCGCCGCTGATGCTGGCGCTGATATTGTACGGGTGTCGTGCCCGGATGAGGCGTCCACGGCGGCGATGAAGGCGATTACCGATACCAGTCCGGTGCCAATCGTCGCCGATATCCACTTCCACTATAAGCGCGGGATCGAAGCAGCAGAGGCTGGCGCCGCCTGTCTGCGGATCAATCCCGGCAATATTGGCAGTATCGACCGGGTTAAGGAGGTTGTCAGCGCTGCGCGCAATAATGGCTGTTCGATCCGCATCGGGGTCAATGGCGGGTCATTGGAGAAGCATCTGCTTGAGAAATATGGCGAGCCCAGCCCGGACGCGATGGTTGAAAGTGCGCTCGACCATGCCCGTATTCTCGATGATCTCGGCTTTCATGACTATAAAATCAGCGTCAAGGCGTCGGATATGTTCATGGCTGTGGCTGCTTATCATATGCTGGCAGACGCGACCGATGCTCCGCTGCATCTGGGGATCACAGAGGCCGGCGGTCAGCGTATCGGCACGGTCAAATCCTCGATCGGCATGGGCGCGCTGCTGTGGGCCGGGATTGGCGATACGATCCGGGTATCGCTTTCGGCAGACCCAGTTGAAGAGGTCAAAGTCGGCTTTGACATGCTGAAAAGCCTCGGCCTGCGCACGCGCGGGGTGAATATCATTTCCTGTCCGAGCTGTTCGCGTCAGGGCTTTGACGTCATCTCGACCGTGCAGACGCTGGAAGAGAGGCTGGCGCATGTGACAGAGCCGATCACGCTGTCGATCATTGGCTGTGTCGTGAACGGGCCGGGCGAAGCGGCGATGACCGATCTCGGGTTCACTGGCGGCGGCAAGGAAAGTGGCATGATGTATGTTTCCGGCCGCCCGGATCACAAGCTCTCCAATGCCGACATGATCGACCATATTGTCGAGCAGGTTGAGGCCAAGGCAGCGCGTCTTCGCGCACAGAAACCTGAACAAAACACAGAGATCGCAGCCGAATAGGTCTAGTCTTCGGCCAGCGGGCGGCAGACGGCTCTGGATACCAGAGCCTGCGCTGCGGCATGGCTTTCTTCGGTCGGCGCAAGACGCCTGATCAGGGCGATGCCCTCCTTTTCCAATTCGATGACGGGCAGATCGGTATCGATCAGCCCTTCTACGCCTTTGTCCGTAACCATGACGCCGCGCGGTGCATCCACTGCTGCGTCGAGGCTGGTGGTGAAGATATTATTGGTCTTGCGATCAAACAGCGCGAGTGAGGCATCGCCATCCCAGGCTGGCGCTGTGATTTCAACCGGTCCCTGCGTGACGTCGAACAAGCAGAGCGCATAGGCAAGATCTGGCGAAGGCCGCACAATGGATTGTGTTTGGGGCGTCATTCGCGGGCTGGCCGACCATTGATGGACCACGATACCGCGCGCCGCGAACGTATCACGCGCCTTGGACATGATTTGGCTCGGAAAGCTGAGCAGGATCGAGAAATGCACAACCAGCGCTGACACAGCGAAGACGAGTATGCCCAATTGCCAGAGCCTCATGGTGTAACCTCGCCGCAGGAGACTTGCTCGATGGCAGGTGTACGAAGCGTTCGCTTTGGGTGTTCAAGTAGGTCCGTCGTGGGAGTATACAGGCGCAAGGTCAGATCGAACTGGCCCGCTGACTTGCTGGACACCCAGGCCATATCCTCGTCTTCCGGGGCTTCAGCAGAGATCTGAAATGCCCAGTCATCATCAGCATCTGTCGCGTCGAAGGATAATGCGTTGTCTTCATTGTCCGGCAGGAAAGCCGTTTCGTTATAAAGCGTGATCGACCACCAGCGCGCCGGCATTTCCCGGCCCTTGACCATGTAGACACATGTTTCCTGCAAGGGAGCGCCAAAATCATCGACATTCTTGATGAAATAGACCGCTTCGTCCTTGCTGAGCCCCATCAGGCCATGGCGCGCAACCCGTGCGCGAACATATGGATTGGCAGCGGTTGAGCCAATCGACCAGTCGCTGCGCCAGCCGCCAACATTGATAGCGTTGCCAATGGTTGGGCCGCCACTGATCATACCGCCGAACCAAAAGGCCGATACGCTGCCGAGACCGATCCCGGCGATCAGGCAGGCAAACAGGATGAGGGCGGGTCTCATCCCTCTGTCCTAGCAAGCCTCCCGGTTTCGTGAAGCCGGATTCACATATTTTTTCTTTGCGCCATGAGCAGGTCCGGCTAGGGCTGGACTCGAGTTTTAGGAGGCCTGTTGATGATTGGACTGATCGCCAAGTGGCTGATTCGAAGTGTCCTTCTGGGAATTATCCTGTTTGGCATGTGGGGCTGCACGATGCTGGGTCTCAACTATTCAAGCCTCGAAGTGGACTCCAAACCGAAGCCGACACCTGAGCTTTCGGCCAATTTTGACGAAGCCGCAGCGCGCCAGACGCTTGAAGATGAGCTTTTTGGTCCATGGCCGGGCCAACTGCCGGTACAAGCAAGCGAACTCCGCATGATAGATGATGCCTACCTTGATGGGCGCGGCACATTGCAGGAAATCACAATCACGATCGGGCTCGGCGAAACGGCGCGCGCGTTTCCAGTTGTTGTTGCCTTGCCAAGTTCATCGAATGAAAAACCAGTCCCGCTCATCATCAGCCAAACTTTCTCAGGAAACTGCTCGGTCTTCCCTGACCAGCCTGTCACGGCGTCTGACGGGTCGGTCTGCCAAGGCACAAACATGACTGGATTTGGCGGCTTCATGGCGACCCAGATTTTCGGCACCTATATCGCCTATGCGCCGGTTGAGCGGTATCTTGATGCTGGCCTCGGCTATGCCAGCTTTTATGGTTCAAGCTTCGTGCCCGACCAGAGCCGGGCTGGGCCAGCGGTGATGGCGAGCCTCGGTGGGACGCCCGCACCATCGGGTGCCTTAATTGCCTGGGCGTTTGGCTTTGCTGCCATCGCTGACGAGCTAGATGATGACCCGCGCATCCGGGCGGACGCGATTGCAGCGCTGGGGCATTCGCGATTTGGCAAGTCAGCCCTGATTGCCGCCGCCTGGTCAGACAAAATCGCTGCTGCAATTGCTCATCAGTCGGGCTTTGCAGGCGCTGCTTCATCACGGTCGACGACCGGCGAGACGCTGGCCCGTATGGCCGAGAGCTACCCACACTGGCTGAGGCCTGGCCTGAGCGAAGACCTTGAGGCCGGAGCGGAGCTGACCTTGGACCAGCATTATTTACTGGCGCTTACGGCGCCCAAGCCAATTTTTCTGGGCAATGGTCGCCGCGATGTATGGTCGGACCCCAACTCGACCTTCCGGATCGCACAGGCCGCCGATGTGATCTATGAAGCCAGGGGCGTTGGCGGACTTCCGGATGGCGGTATGCAGGACTATGATCCCAGCGCAGAGATTGCCTACTGGCTACGGGTCGGCGGCCATAGCGTCATCTCCGAAGATATTGACGCCTTCATAGAGTTCATGACCGCGCACTTTCTGGGCGATTAGCTGTGCAAACTGCAAAATCGTATTAGGCTGCCATCATTACACTCTGGGAGGAGAATATGATGGACGTTGAAGCCACTGATTTCAGCGCAATTTTGCAAGCCTTGCTTGAAGGCCGAATGGCCGATCTGCAGACGTTTCTGATACCTGTTTTGGTTCTTATTATCTGGACCAGCATAATGTGGATATGGATGTATGCGACCCGGATACCGGCGATGCAGAAAGCCAAGATCAATCCGGACGAGTATCGCCATCCCGGCACATCTGGCGAATTACTGCCAGCGAATGTTCGGGCGGTCGCGGACAATTACAATCACCTGCATGAGCAACCGACCATCTTCTATGCGGTGATGTTTTTTGCGGCACTGACGGGCGGTGGTGACAGCCTGATGCTATATTTCGCCTATGCCTATGCCGGATTGCGGATTGTGCACTCGCTGATCCAGATTCTGTCACCAAAAGTCATACATCGGTTCGGCATGTTTGTACTGTGCTCGCTGGTTCTTTTCGTCATGGTCGGCAAGGAAGCTATTCGGGTCTTCCTGTAGACTGTAGAACGGTTTAGAGCCGGGCCATGGCTACAATACCGCAAACCCGGCTCGAACAGGTTGTCGAGCGCTTTGAAGAAGTGGAAGCCCGTATGGGCGCGACCACAGATGGCGATGAGATCGTTGCCCTGTCGCGTGAACATGCGGAGCTAAAGCCCGTGGTGGAAGCCGCACGGGACCTGCTCTTAATGCGCAAAGGCCTGGCAGAAGCCGAAGCCATGATATCCGGCGAAGACCGCGAGATGGCGCAGCTCGCCCAGGAAGAGGCTCTGGAACTCCGTGACCGCCTGCCGGAAGCCGAACAGGCCATGCAGCTTTTGCTCCTGCCAAAAGACTCGGACGACAGAGCCAGTATCGTATTGGAAATCCGCGCCGGGACGGGCGGCGACGAAGCCGCGATCTTCGCTGGCGATCTGTTTCGAATGTATACGCGCTACGCCTCGCTGCAGGGCTGGAAGATTGACCTGCAAAGTGCCTCTGAAGGAGATGCGGGCGGCTATAAGGAAATCATCGCCAATGTCGAAGGCGATGGGGTGTTCGGACGGCTGAAATGGGAAAGCGGCGTTCACCGGGTGCAGCGCGTCCCGGCGACAGAGACACAAGGGAGGGTCCACACTTCCGCTGCATCTGTTGCGGTTCTGCCTGCACCGGAAGATGTCGAGATTGAAATCAAGCAGGAAGATATCCGGATCGATACAATGCGTGCCTCAGGCTCTGGCGGTCAGCACGTCAACACAACCGATAGCGCTGTGCGGATTACCCATTTGCCGACTGGTATCATGGCGACCAGTTCTGAAAAATCGCAACATGTGAACCGGGAGAAAGCGATGCAGCAGCTGAAGATTCGCCTCTATGAGCGCGAAAAACTGGCCGCCGATGCAGAGCGCGCCGAAGCCAGGGCAAGCCAGGTTGGCTCAGGCGATCGCAGCGAGAAAATCCGGACTTACAACTATCCCGAAAACCGCTGCACGGACCACCGAATTGGCCTGACGCTTCACGCACTCGATAAAATTATTGCCGGTGACAAGCTCGATGAAGTGATTACCGCGTTGATGTCGGAGGATCAGGCGCGGCGTCTCGCAGCGATGGAGAGCGAGGACGCGTGAGCGGACTAACCCATGCCGAGGCGATCCGCATCGCCGCGGAAAAGTTTCGAGATGCAGGTATCGATGATCCACGCGCAGAAGCGCGGAAGGTTCTTTTATGGGCGACAGGCATGTCCGCCGCAGAACTGATATCGGCTGAACTGCAACCACTAGAGTTTCGGCATCAAGCAGGCTGGCAGATGGCTGTCAGACATCGCGAAGCGCGCAAACCCTACCAGCATTTGGCCGGCCGGACGAATTTTTACGGCCTTGATTTGCGCACGGATGGGCGGGCTTTGATCCCCCGCGCGGACAGTGAGTGTGTCGTGGACCTGGCGCTTGAACACCTGCCAACCGGCCCGGATACACAGATTGCCGATCTTGGGACCGGGTCTGGGTGCCTGCTATTGGCTGTGCTCAGCAAAGTTGCGAACGGGAAAGGGATTGGACTTGATGCGAGCGCGGACGCCATATCGCTTGCGCAGGAAAATGCTGTTGAAGCGGGGGTGGCAAATCGTGCTACCTTTATCGCCTCAAGCTGGTCCGACTGGACAGGCTGGGGTGATTGCGACCTGATTATTTCCAACCCGCCCTATATTTGCACCGATATTATTTCGACCCTTGAGCCAGAAGTACGGGATCATGACCCTCTTGAAGCGCTGGATGGCGGCGAGGATGGGCTGGACGCCTATCGCGAGATAATTTCTCTCGGCGCAGCGCAGATGAAATCAGGCGCGCATCTGGTTCTCGAGATTGGCTTCGACCAAAAAGACAGCGTTTCGGCCCTGCTCGACAGCGCCGGATTTGTCGGCCTGACGCATCGCCATGACCTGCCGGGAAATGACCGGGCTATCGCTGCGTCAAAGCCTTAGCAGATACCCCCTTGGCGAAATGGTAAACTCAGGCTATCAGGGTTTTCAAGGTTGGTGACTTTGCAAGATATGTCCCACCTACAGTTTGCGCGACAGCACGACTAAACCAAGGGAAGCCATCGCGCGCGAACCGTCCGACCTATCGGACTTATCAGATCAGGAAGATTGCCTATGGCAATGCAACGCAAGCGCCGTCGCCGTTCGGGCGGGAATACCAACAATAATTCCAGCAATCCGAACAAGCACTTTGAGAGCAATGGGCCAGATGTCCGCATTCGCGGGTCCGCTGCACAAATCCTTGAGAAGTACCAGCAGTATGCGCGCGATGCCCAAACTTCTGGTGACCGGGTTAAGGCCGAGGCACTGTTTCAGCACGCTGAGCATTATGCCCGCATCGTTGCGGTTTTTGAAAAACAAAAAGAAGAGCAGCGCAAAGAGCGCGAAACACGCGACGCCGGGCGTACTGAAGAGCGCAATACTCGCGAAGATGATTCTGACGATCAGGACAAAACCGCGGCTGCAGGAGGTGCGCCGCAGCAAGCGAAAGTCAATGGCCGCGATAAAGGTGCTGGAGCAGCCTCAGCATCCGCAGATGCCTCGCAAGCAAAATCGTCTGATGCGGGCGCACCCTCACCCGTCGCAGAAGGGGAAGCTTCGGCTGCGCCTGCGGAAAAGCCGAAACGCAAGCGCCGTGCTCCTGCAGCCAAGAAAGACGCAGCTATCGAGGATGACGGCGTCCTGAAAACGCTCTCCCGGGGTGCTGAAACCGAGCCTGTCATGGAGGCTGACAGCGAGTAGGGACGGCCATGACCTATACGATCATTCACAACCCTAATTGTAGCACATCCCGCAAAGGGCTGGCCCTGCTTCAGGAAAAGGGCATCGAATTCGTGGTTCGAAAATACATGAACCCGAAGGAGAAGCTGACGGTCGGCGAGTTAAAAGAGATTGTGCAGAAGATGGGAGCCGACACTCCACGTGCGTTCCTGCGCGACCGCGACAAGGAAGTGTCTGAAACGGCAAGCGACGCGGATGTCGTTGCGGCGATGGCCGAGAACCCGAAACTCATTCAGCGCCCCATCGGAATCAAGGGCGATAAGGCTGTGCTCGGGCGACCTTTTGAGCGGTTACTCGATATTATCTGACCTGTAATCGGTGAAATTTCATCGATTATCCAAACCGCAATTCAACCTAGATCAGCGATACGGAAGACCTAAGCTCATAGGTGTTCCATGCTCGCGCTCCAGATTATTGCAGCTATTTTCCTGTTTTTGTCTGCTGCCCTCTTCTTCGGGCCGCAGCTCGTCATATATGGCCCGCGCGCGTTACCGTCCCTGATGAAAAACCCTCAAGCACGTTTGGCGGGCGGCGTATTTGGCTCTGTTGCCGTCATGGTCGCCCTCACCCCCTATATGGCGTCAGCGCTGATGCAGGGCGGTGAAACCGTAACCGCCATGGCGCTTGACATCATGACCATCACATTCGGTCTCGGATAAGAGCTTCACCCATCGTCAGGCTTGACGAACCGAGCGCCCTGACTTTTGTGGCGCCATGACCAAATCGTTCTCTGGATACTTTTTCGAAGACTTTCATGTCGGTATGGCTTTGCCGCACGCAACGCCGCTGACCGTTAGCCATGGCGATATTAGTCTCTATCGCGCCCTGACCGGCGGTCGGCATGCCCTATACAGTGCTGAAACATTTGCTCGAGCGATCGGGTATGAACGTTTGCCCCTGGATCCGTTGCTGGCCTTCCATGTCGTCTTTGGCAAAACTGTGCCGGATATTTCGCTAAATGCGGTGGCCAATCTTGGTTATGCGGATGGCCGGTTTCTGGCGCCTGTCTATCCAGGCGATACTCTGCGCGCGGAATCTGAGATTATCGGTGTGAAACAGAACTCGAATGGCAAGACCGGTGTTGTCTATGTACGCACACGGGGGTTCAATCAGAACGACCACGAGGTTTTGACTTATGCTCGCTGGGTCATGGTCAACAAACGAGACCATGCGGCACCAGCGCCAGAGGTGAGCCTTCCGGACTTGCCGAATGTGGTCAGTCCCACCGAGCTTCGTATTCCTGAACCCTATTCCGGATGGGACAATACGCTTGCCGGATCCCGGCACCGATACGGTGACTATTCCGTCGGCGAGAAGATCAACCATGTTGACGGCATGACGGTGGAAGAGGCCGAGCATCAGATCGCAACCCGGCTCTATCAAAACACCGCCAAAGTGCATTTCGACGGACATAGCCAGAGAGAAAGCCGGTTCGGCAAGCGCCTGATCTATGGCGGTGTCGTGATTTCACTCGCGCGCGCGCTGAGCTTCAACGGCCTTGCCAATGCCGCGGAGCTGCTTGCGATCAATGCCGGTAGTCATACGGGGCCGATATTTGCTGGCGATACGGTCTATGCCTGGAGCGAAGTGCTGGACAAGGCCGAACTGTCGGACACAATTGGTGCGCTGCGATTGCGGCTAGTGGCGGTGAAAGATCAGGACCCCGGTGATTTTGCGCTACGCGCCGCAGATGGCAAATATGCTGAGGGTGTCTGCCTGGACTTCGATTATTGGGCAGCGATTCCGAAATAATTCTGGATGCTTATTGAGACCGACCGTACGCAGCTTGCTGTCCTAAGCGAAAAATATGCGAAAACGATTTGTGACTATTATGCGCGCAATGCAGCGCATCTTGAACCTTGGGAGCCAAGGCGCAGTGCCGGCTTCCATGCCATCGAAGCCTGGCGTCAGCGTGGACAAAATGCGCAAGAAGAATTCCAGTCAGGTCGGTCGCTGCGCCTGATCGCGCACTTAAAGTCTGGCAGCGAGATGATTGCTGCCTGCAATTTTACGAATATTCTGCGTGGCTCTTTTCAGGCATGTACGCTCGGCTATTCCATCGATGCACAGTATCAGGGGCAAAACCTGATGTATGAGATTATCTCTGCGGGCCTCGCTCATGTCTTTGGCGATCTCGACATGCACCGAGTCATGGCGAATTATATACCGGAAAACCAACGCAGTGCCCGGCTGCTGGAGCGGTTGGGGTTCGAGAAAGAGGGACTGGCAAAATCCTATCTCAAGATTGCCGGGCAATGGCGCGATCACGTGCTGACAGCCAAGGTAAATCCCGCGCATTTGGACTAATCCGGCAATTCACGCCACAATAAGCTATGACAGTCACACCACTCTTTCGGGCGGAGGCGTATCGCGGTCGCTGGATCGGTTGGGTCAAAGATCCGGTCGCCAGCTCAGCTGGTCTGATCGTCGATCATACGCCATCGGGACCGACACCCGCGCCGCCAGGAAAAGTTCGAGTCTGCGCCTACCATATCGATTTTGATGAGCGCCCAACCTGCTATCTGGACGTAAATTCGATCCGCGAAGCTGAATTCATCTGCGCGAACTTTCAAGTCTGTATTGGCGATTGGAATGTCGATTATGCCATGGCCTGGGACGAGCACGCCAATGAGGTCGCAGCATACAGGATTTACTAGCGGCGCCTGCAGCGAGCGCTTATATGCAGCGCCATGACGTCACTGCTTCCCGGATTTTCGCTGATCGCTGTCGGTATTGCCGTCATGATCTCGGCCTTTGTAAGCTTGATCCAGACCATGGCGCTGCGCCAGCGGGTGCGAGCGCAGATGACGGGCGTGCGTGAGCTTGCCGAACTGTCTGGCGTGACCGATCCACGAGACCTGCAGGATGTGTTCGGCCCACCCGGAATGGACCGCATCTGGCGTCACATAAATCTGGCACGCATCGACGCCGCCAAACGTTTGCCGGGCTACCTGATGAGCGACAATCGCGTTGACTGGGCTTGCGGCCTTATCGCTTTTGCCGCGATGCTGTTTGGCCACTGGCTGCTACAGCTCGGGCTTGTTCTCGCCGCTATGGTTCAGCTTGGCGGCTGGCTTTCGGCATCGCAATTGCCCAAATAATCCCTTCATTTCACCCAAACACATGTCTATCTAGCGGATCGGACAGGGCGGAGACGCGCATGAAACTCTGGAAAATGAACGGTGCTGGCAACGCATTTGCGGTATTTGACGCGCGCGCGCGGCATTTTGCACCGACCGTTGAGCAGCTGAAAGACATCGCCAAGACGATGAGCGCTGACCAAATCATGGCGATCGAGAATGATGCCCGCGCGGATGCTTTTCTGCGCATCTGGAATGCCGATGGCGGTGAGGTCAAAGCTTGCGGCAATGGCACCCGCGCCGTTGCGTCTTTACTATTGGACGAGTTGAAAAAAGACCAAGTGCGGATCCAGACAGAGGCTGATCTGCTGAAAGGCTTTCGCGGTGAGGGCGGTCTGGTTTCGGTGGATATGGGCTCGCCGCTTATGGGCTGGGAGGATATCCCGCTCTCGGAAAAGATGGATGTGCGCGGTGTCGATGTGAAGATCGGACCGATTGATGATCCGATCCTGTCACGCCCGGCGGTCGTATCGATGGGCAATCCCCACGCCGTCTTCTTTGTCAAGGATATCGAGGCCTATGATATCCCGCAGATCGGACCACTGGTTGAATGGCATCCGACTTTCCCGGAAGGCGTCAATGTCGGCTTTGCACAGGTGATTGACCGGGAAACAATCAGATTGCGTGTATGGGAGCGCGGCGCAGGTCTTACCAAGGCCTGCGGTACAGGCGCTTGCGCGGCGCTGGTTTGCGCTGCCCGCGCAGACAAGACCGAGCGCAAGGCCAAGCTTATCTTGGATGGCGGGGACCTGACCATAGAATGGAAGGAGACCACCGATCACGTCATCATGACCGGCCCGGTTGAGCTGGAACAGACATTGGACGTGTGAGGCCGCCCCTTGCCCCACGCCTAATCCAGCGCGATATGCAGCGCTGACACTATGACCGAGACCAAAACCCCCACCAGACCCTCTGAGGTCATCACGCTTGGCTGCCGCCTGAACAGCTATGAGAGCGAGGTGATGCGGGGACATGCCAAGGCGGCAGGTCTTGAAGGCGCAATCATTGTAAATACGTGCGCCGTAACAGCCGAGGCCGTTCGTAGTGCACGTCAAACCATTCGCCGCACCGCCCGTGAAAATCCAGACGCGCCCATCATCGTTACCGGCTGCGCTGCGCAAATCGATGCAGATATGTTTGCCGAGATGCCTGAAGTGACACGCGTCATTGGCAATCATGAAAAGATGCAAGCCGAAACCTGGGCCCCGGTCGACCTGCTCGGTGGGACCGAAAAAATCCGTGTTGATGACATCATGTCGGTGAAGGAGACAGCAGGCCACCTGATCGATGGCATGGATGGCCGCGCGCGTGCCTATGTTCAGGTGCAGAATGGCTGCGACCATCGCTGTACCTTCTGCATTATTCCGTATGGCCGCGGCAATTCCCGTTCTGTGCCAGCCGGGGAAGTGGTCAACATGATCCGCCGTCTGGTTGATACCGGTCACTTTGAGATCGTCCTGACAGGCGTTGACCTGACATCATGGGGGACGGACCTGCCAGGTGGACCTCAGCTTGGCAATCTGGTTCAGCGTATCCTGAAACTGGTGCCAGAGCTGCAACAGCTCCGTATCTCATCTATCGATGCCATCGAGATGGACGAAGCTCTCTTTGAAGCGATGGCGGACCGGCGCGTCGCGCCGTTCATGCATCTCAGCCTACAGCACGGCGACAATCTCATCCTCAAGCGTATGAAGCGCCGCCACAGCCGTGAAGACGCGATTGAGCTTAGCCAGCGCCTGCGCACCATACGACCTGATATTGCGCTTGGGGCTGACATAATTGCCGGGTTTCCGACGGAAACGGAGGCAGCGTTTGCAAACTCGCTGTCCCTCATCGACGCGTGCGGCATCGCATTCCTGCATGCCTTTCCCTATAGCCCGCGCCCCGGTACGCCGGCCGAGCGCATGCCGCAGCTGGAAAAACCTGTGATCAAAGACCGCGCAGCGCGTCTGAGAGCGGCGGGAGACGCAGCTCTGCTTAACCATCTTCAAGCCCGCAACGGCTGCGAGTTCGATGTGCTCGTCGAGCAGGTGGGACGAGGCCGCTTGCCAGATTTTACACCGGTTGCTTTGCAGGGTTTTGATATGGCAGAGACTGGACGGCCCGTGCGCGCCCGGATAGTCGGCCATGACGCTGATAAATTGATCGGAACGCCCCTATGATCCTCTGGTTCGGCAAGAAGAGTAAAAAGGACGAGGCCCTTGCAGCCGGCGAAGCGATGGAAGCGCCAGAGCTGTCTGCGGATGATTTGGCCGCACAACAGGCTATAGCGGCTGAAGCCGCGCGTCTGGCGCAAGAGGAAGCGACCCAAAAGGCAGCAGAGCAGGCCGAAATTGAGCGCAAGGTTGCCGAAGCCAACGCGGCATGGGAAGCCCGTCAGAAGCGCGAAGCAGCTGAGGCCGAGAGTGAAGCTGCCCGCTTGGCAGAGGAGGCGGCGAAAGCAGAAGCAGCCCGCGCCGAGGCTTTGCGTCTTGCCCAAGATGCCAGACAAAAGGCGGAACTGGATGCCGCCGCCGCTGAAGCTGCCAAACAAGCGGAAGCCGAAGTGGAACGCCTTGCCGCCGAAGCCGAAGCCGCGCGACAAGCTGAAGAGGCTCGCCGCACCTCGGAGCAAAAGGCAAAGGCCGAACTCGCATTACTGACACAGCGCCGCGCTGACGAGGCCCTGCGTCAGCAGCTCGCCGAAGAGCGTGCACGCCGCGAAGCCGAACGCCAGGCCGCAATCGCGCGCGGCGAACCCGATCCTTATGGCGAAGTTTCCGAGCCAGGTTTTTTCACCAAGCTCTCTTCGGGCCTGGCAAAATCATCATCCAAGATGGGGACCTCGATCTCCAGCCTGTTCACCAAACGCAAACTGGATGATGAGGCGCTTGAGGACCTTGAGGACATTCTCCTGACTTCGGATATGGGCGGCAAGGTGACGTCGAAAATCATCGAGAATTTTGCCAAAAACCGTATGGACAAGGATGTTACCGGCGACGAGGTCAAGCTCGCATTGGCCGATGAGATCGAAGCCATTATGTCGCCGCGAGAGGAGATTGTCGATTTCTCCGAAGGGTCGCGTCCACGCGTCGTCCTGTTCGTTGGCGTCAATGGGTCCGGCAAGACAACGACAATTGGCAAGATTGCCTCGAAGCTGAAGGCGCAAGGCGCCAAGGCACTATTGGTTGCGGGCGATACATTCCGCGCGGCGGCAATCGAGCAGCTGTCGGTCTGGGGTGAGCGTGCCGGGATACCGGTTCTGTCCAAGGAGCCCGGCGCGGATGCTGCTGGTTTGGTCTATGAGGCGATTGAAAAAGCCAAGGCCGAAGATCTCGATCTGGTTCTGGTCGATACGGCTGGACGCCTGCAAAACAAGACTGAGCTGATGGCTGAGCTGGCAAAGATCGTCCGCGTGACCCGCAAGCTCGACCCGGAAGCTCCGCATGATGTTATCCTGGTGCTTGACGCCACGGTTGGCCAGAATGCGTTGTCCCAGGTAGAAGCCTTCCGGCATACAGCAGATGTCACCGGCATCGTTATGACCAAGCTCGATGGCACAGCCAAGGGCGGGGTACTCGTCGCGATTGCGGAGGCCCATGCCTTGCCCATCCATTTTGTCGGCGTAGGTGAGAAGGCTGATGACCTCCAGCCTTTCTCGGCGCAGGCCTATGCTCGCGCCCTGGTCGGCATTACTGAAATGCCTGTCGAAGAACCCGAACCAGTATGAGCGCTGAAGCCAAAGACGTGCTCAGAGGCGAGATGGAAGAGGTGCGGGCTGAGCTGTCTGCACGGGATCCTGACGCCGGTGAAACCCTCGCAGACAAATTCCCGATGAAACTGTTGGAGCGATATGGCCCAATGGTCTCTGCCTATTGGCCGATTGGCAGCGAAATCGATCCACTGCCATTGATCAGGCGGCTAAAAAATGAAGGCAATGCTGACATCTGCCTGCCGCGGGTCGAGGCCGACGGATCGATGACATTTAGAGCCTGGGCGCCCGGTGATGATTTGGAGGATCGCCCGTTCGGACTGAAAGAACCCTCCGATCGGGCGCAACCGGTGACGCCCACACTAATTCTGGCCCCGCTTCTTGCCTATGACCGCCATGGCAATCGCTTGGGTTATGGCAAGGGGCACTATGATCGTGCACTCTCAAACCTGCGCGACCAGGGCCGCGTATTTCTATGCGGGCTGGCCTTTCATGGTCAGGAGGTTGATGAGCTGCCTGCCGAACCGCATGACATCCCTCTGGATTGGGTGATGACGGAGCGCGGATCGATCCCGATTTTCATGATGCGGGCGATGTCTGAACAACCTAAATCGGCGGGATAGCTTCAATTTTGAGCAAATCTGGCAGGAATGTTGCTTGAGATTAAGTCCTGACGCTGTGAAACGCGGCTGGATGGATCTACGATAACCAACAGCATACGGACCGATTGCCTTATGAGACAGATTGCGCAAAACTCTTGGCAAAGGGGAAAGCCGCTCATGGGCCTGTCTCGACCGCCGCGGGCGATTACAATTGATGATGTTGCTGACCGCGCCGGCGTATCAGCGAAAACGGTCTCTCGGGTCATGAACAATGAGCCGAACGTCCGTCCGGCCAAACGCGAACAGGTCATGAAGGCTGCACGTGATCTTGGCTATCGGCCCAATCCGGCGGCTCGAAGCCTGGCCGGGGCAAGATCATTCCTGATCGCCCATCTGCATGACAATCCGGTGCCGGAATATGTCGCGTCGATCAATTCGGGAATATATCAGGCTTGCCGCGCCAACGGTTATTTCCTTCTACCTGAACCGGTGCCGCCGGGGACAATTGACCGCATAGATCGGTTGCAGAGTTTCCTGGTGACCTCGCGGGCGGACGGTGTGGTCCTCTCCCCGCCGCTTTGTGATGATCCGGAGGTTCTGGAATTGTTGCAGAGCAATGGCGTTCCCTATGCCAGCCTGTCCCCAGCCCGCCAACCGAACCGAACGCCGGTCATGCGCATGGATGACCGCGAGGCCGCGATGGAGATCACACGGCACTTGATTGGATTTGGCCATCGCCGGATCGCCTTTATCGGAGGCCCGGTCGGGCACAATGCCTCGACCGGCCGGATCGAAGGCTATCGCCAGGCCATGGCCGACGCCGATCTGGCAATCGACGATGATATGCTGGCATTCGGGAACTATTCGCTGCGCTCCGGTCTCGAGGCGGCGCGGCGACTGATTGCGACCAAGAACCGCCCGACGGCTGTGTTTGCAACCAATGATGATATGGCCGTGGGCGCAATGACAGCCATCATGGCCGAGGGCTTGTCTATCCCTGGTGATATCTCGGTTGCAGGCTTTGACGATACCCGTCTTGCCTCTGCGGTATGGCCACCGCTTACGACAGTTCGACAGCCTGTAGAGGAGATGGCAATGCGCGCTGCTGAACGCCTGATGACCGTCGATGAGACAGCACCGATAGAGGAAGTTTTTGATTTCGAACTCATCCTGCGCGCATCGACGGGCCCCGTTCCGGGCTGACGCCGCGCAACCGCTTGCCCGCGCCACCCCCTCGGACTAACTCTGTTGGCAGATCTGGCGGAGATTCCACATGCGCTTACCAATCTTGCTTGCAGCTGCTGCTTGCCTTTCAGCCTGTGCGACGCCTAGCCCAGCGACTGAAATCGAGGAAACCCTTGTGACCGAAACCATCATTGAACCTGTAAAAGACGTACAATGGGAGGACCCATTCCTTTGGCTGGAAGAGGTTGATGGCGAAGAAGCATTGGCCTGGGTTCGCGGTCAGAACGAGCGCTCTTTGGCCAAGCTGGAAGCTGGTTCCGTCTATCAGGACAATCTCGCCAAGGCGATGGATCTGGCGGTTTCCGAAGACCGCATCCCTTACGGAACGATCCGGGATGGTCTGGTGTACAATTTCTGGCAAGATGAGACGAATGTTCGCGGGCTTTGGCGCCGGACAGCGCTTGAGAGCTACCAGACAGAAGCGCCAGAATGGGAAACCATTCTCGACTTTGACCAATTGGCCGCCGATGAGGACAAGAATTGGGTCTATAAAGGCGCCAACTGCTTCAAGCCTGCAGACGCCGAAAAGTATCTTTGCATAGTCTCGTTGTCAGATGGCGGCAAGGATGCGGTGATCAATCGAGAGTTTGATCTCGAAACAAAGACTTTTGTCGATGGCGGGTTTGTGACACCCGAAGCCAAACAGGGGCTTGCCTGGATCGACCATGATACGATGCTTGTTGCCACCGATTGGGGCGGCGATGGGGCCACCCTGACGACGTCAGGCTATCCAACCAGCGTACGCCTTTGGAAACGCGGTGAGGCGCTTGAAGATGCCGCTGAGATCTATGCTGGTGAGCCAAGTGATGTCGGCGTCTGGCCGTGGTCGATCGAACGACCGGATGGGCAAATGCTTTATGGTGCAGTGGAAGCAGATACATTCTTCACGCGCACATACTGGTTGGCCGCAGGCGTCGAGGTTGTGCGCATGCCGCTGCCGCCAAAGTCGGAACTTGGCGATGAATACAAAGGCTATCAATTCGTCACCCTGCAGCAGGACTGGGAAATCGAAGGCCAGGAAGAGAGCTTCAAGTCGGGTGATCTGGTTGCGTTCAATATGGACGAATATCTCGCGGCCAAAACACTGCCGCCGGTTGAACTGGTTTTTCGGGCCAATGACCGCCAGGCCGTTAATGGTGTGTACGTGGCGAAGGGTGCCGCATTGCTTTCGATCAATGACAATGTTGCCAGCAAGGTTCTAAAGCTTGAGCCGAGCGGGGAGGGCTGGACCACCGAAGCGCTTGAACTGCCTGGTACAGGTCAGGCCAGCATTTCATTCGCTGACCGCAAAGAAGAAACCGTCTTCGTCAATTATGAGGGGTTCCTGACCCCAGATTCTCTGCTCAAATATGATGTCAGCACAGGCGAAATGACGTCCTTGAAATCATTACCGGCCAAGTTCGATGCGACCGGTCTGGTCGTCCACCAGAGAGAGGCGACGTCTGAAGACGGCACCAAAGTGCCGTTCTTCGTAGTTCATCGTGAGGGTATCGAACTCAACGGAACCAATCCGACATTGCTATACGCCTATGGTGGCTTCGAGGTATCGATGCGGCCGAGTTATTCAGGCGGCGTTGGTCGGATGTGGCTTGAAAAGGGCGGCGTCTATGTGCTCGCGAATATCCGCGGCGGTGGTGAGTTCGGCCCAACCTGGCATCAGGCCGGTCTGAAGGGCAATCGCCAGCGCATCTATGATGACTTCATCGCGGTTGGCGAAATGCTCCATGAAATGGGCATCACATCACCCCAGCATCTCGGCATCATGGGCGGATCGAATGGCGGCCTGTTAATGGGCGTTGCCATGGTTCAACGCCCCGACCTGTGGAACGCAGTGGTCATACAGGTGCCCCTGCTTGACATGCTGCGCTATCATAAGCTGCTTGCTGGCGCGTCATGGATCGACGAGTATGGCGACCCTGATAATCCTGAAGAGCGCGCTTTCCTTGAGCAAACTTCACCCTACCAGAACTTCCGGCCGCGCGATGACTATCCGGTGCCGTTTTTTGTAACCTCGACAAAAGATGACCGTGTCCATCCCGGCCATGCCCGCAAGATGGCGCGTCTGATGCAAGAATACGGGCACGATTTCTACTATTATGAGAACATCGATGGTGGGCACTCGGCCGCCGCTAATCAAAAAGAGCGTGCAAGGCGCAGCGCGCTTGAATTTACATATTTGTCTGAGCGGTTGTTTGCTGAGACCTCGGACGCAGCTGGCGAATGATACGGCGCGTCCTCTTCGGTCTGGTCGGTGCCTTTGCTATCCTGATTGGCGTGGTTCTGGTGCGAACCCTGACCTATGGTGGATCGGTGCAGAACCTGGTCGAAGTGGAAGTTCCGGAAACGCCCGGCATAGACGTCCAGCGCGCAGCAGAACGGCTTGGCCAAGCGATCCGGTTTAGGACTGTAACCGTCGCGCCGGGCGATCCACGGGTTGGTCAGGAACAGCCTTGGCTCGACATGCAGGCCTGGATGCAGGTGACCTATCCCGCCTTCCATGCAGCGGCTACGCGCGAAACCATTCCGGGCAATCTGACACTGCTCTACACGTGGCAGGGAAGTGATACATCGCTGGCGCCAATTCTGCTCATGGCGCATCAGGATGTCGTGCCGGTCAATATGGGAACCGGGGACGACTGGACGCGAGGGGCGTTCTCAGGCGCGGTGGCGGATGGTTATGTCTATGGCCGCGGTGCATTAGACGACAAGGGATCGATGGTGGCCCTGTTTGAGGCGCTTGAGGCCCTGGCGGACGATGGGTTCCAGCCCAAGCGTACCATTCTGCTCATGCTGGGGCATGATGAGGAAGTCTCCGGCTCTGGAGCGGAAGCCGGCATTGCACTGCTGAAGGCGCGCGGCGTCAGTCCGGAAATGGCGCTCGACGAGGGCATGCTGGTGGTCGATCCATCGCCGTTAACCGGCAAGCGCTCAGCCTTTATTGGGGTTGCCGAGAAGGGCTATGTCACGCTTGAAATCACGGTGACGGCCGAGGGCGGTCATTCCTCCACCCCGCCGCGCAATAGTGCGACGGTGCGTCTGGCCCGGGCATTGGTCGCACTCGACGAGAATCAGATGCCCGCGCATATTTCAAAGCCGCCTGTTTCGAGCCTGTTCAGGGCTTCGGCGGAGGATATGCCGTTTCTGCAAAAGATGGCGCTGGCAAACACTTGGTTGTTTGGCGGAATGGTCGAGGGGCAGATGGCCAAGATGCCGGCTGCCAATGCGATGATCCGAACCACCACGGCGCCGACCATGTTGGTTGGCTCGGCCAAGGAAAACGTGCTGGCCCAGCGCGCGACGGCGCTGATCAATTTTCGTGTTCACCCAAATGACAGCGTCGAAAGTGTCATAGAGCACGTCAAAGGTGTGACCCACGATATTGAAGGTATCTCCGTGACGCGCACGGAGGGAACCGGATTGCGCGGCGGCAATGCATCGCCTGTCAGTCCAACTGATAATCTTGCGTTTGGCGCACTAAACGCTGTCGCAAATGATCTCAGCGACGGCGCACCTGTGGTTCCGGCGCTCGTGATCGCGGCCACTGATAGCCGCTATGCCAATGCCATTACAGACAATGTTTATCGCTTCATGCCAGCGATTGTTTCGACGGATGATATTGCTGGTATACACGGAACCGACGAGAAAATTTCAGTTGAGAATGTCGGACGTATGGCACGTGGTTATGCGCAAATTATTCTGGTCATGGATGCCAATCGATAGAATCTGAAAAACAACTTAACATAGAATAGTCAATCCAATACGTGGAATAAATGCAACCATAGATTGTTTTTGGTAAACACCTTAATCTGCAAAATAGGGTTCTGCCATGTCTCATCATTCATACCCATCAAAGCGCACAGTCGACGTCAAACAGACACTAGTCTTTTTCGTCATCGTGACTGTCTCAGCGCTATGCCTTTCATTCATCACCGCGATCGCGATACACCATTCTGGGATGTCGCAGCACGCTCACAAATACCTACTGACAAGCGTCTCTATTTCTGCCTGCGTCGCGTTGCCGATTGCCTTGATCGCCTCGCATAATCAGTTCCGCCTGCTGGCCCATCGTGATCCGCTTGAAACGCTTTCTCAGACAGATTCGCTGGGCGGCCTGCTTAGCCGACGGTTCTTTCTGCAAGCGGCCAACCAACTGGTCCAGCGCATGGGCCGGACCGACCAGATGTCTTGCCTGATTGTCTTCGACCTTGATGGCTTCAAGCGCCTCAATGACAGATTTGGAAGTAATATGGGTGATAAAGTGTTGCTGGCTGTTTCGGCCATGGCACGGGAAGAACTGCGCGGGCGGCATGATCTGATCACGCGCTGGTGGGGCGACCAGTTTGTCATCGCGCTCTATAACGCAACCCCAGCGCAAACCCAGATGGTGGCGGAGCGTATCAGGAGCCGTATCGCAGACACCGAGTTTGATCTGGAGGGTGAGACTGCCCGCATAACCGCAAGTTTTGGATACGCGCCGCTGACCAAGTATGACAGGCTTGAGATTGCGCTTGGCCGCGCTGACGAAGCCATGACCCTCGCTAAGACCTCGGGCCAGAATTGCTTGCGGTGCTGGTCGATGACCAAGCTTGCCGCCTAAAGTGCAGCGATGATCGCGTCTGCCATACGATGCGTCGACAGATCGCCGCCGAGATCGGTCGTGCGGGCACCTTGGTCGAGGGCCTTGCCGACGGCTGCGAAAATTCTGTCTGCGGCGTCAGCTCGGCCAAGCGACCAGCGCAGGGCCATCTCCATCGACAGGATCGCCGCGCACGGATTGGCCAGCCCTTGTCCGGCGATATCGGGGGCAGATCCGTGCACGGGCTCATAGAGGCCCGGCGTGCCTTCGCCACCAAGCGAAGCCGATGGCAACATGCCGATCGAGCCGGTCAGCATCGCGGCCGCGTCGGATAGGATATCCCCGAAAAGGTTACCCGCCAGGATCGTGTCGAACTGTTTTGGCGCACGCACCAGCTCCATGGCGCAGGCGTCTGAATACATGTGCCGGAGGTCGACACCTTTGCCTGCCTCGGCATGCAGGGACGTCACAGTCTCTCGCCAGAACAGCCCGCTCTCCATGACGTTTGATTTTTCGGTCGAGCAAAGTTTGCCTTGGCGCCCGCGGGCAATATCGAAGGCAACCCGCGCAACCCGCTCAATCTCTCGCCTTGTATAACGTGACGTCTCGAAGCCATAGCTATCATCGCCTTTGTCACGATTGATACCGCGCGGTTCACCAAAATAGACCCCGGAGGTCAGCTCACGCACGATCAAGATGTCTAGGCCATCAATGATTTCACGCTTCAAACTGGAGGCATCAACCAGCGCTGGAAAGCAGAAGGCGGGTCTGAGATTGGCGAAAACGTCCAACCCTTTGCGAAGATTGAGGAGACCCATTTCAGGGCGCAGGTTCCTTTCGGCATCTACCCATTTGGGGCCGCCAACAGCGCCTAGAAGGATGGCATCGCTGGACTTGGCGCAGGCAAGCGTTTCGTCCGTCAAAGGCATGCCGTGCGCATCAATCGAGGCGCCACCGACAAGGCCGTACTCAAACGTAAGATCTGGCGCGACCGCTTCGGCAACCCGGCGAGCTTCGGCGGTGACCTCTGGACCAATCCCGTCGCCGGGAAGGAGTAGCACGGTTTGCGACATGGTGGCCTCTTAGACGCTGCGCGTTTCGGCCACCTCATGGGCGCGGATAACGCGTTCGGAAAAACTCACGTCTTTAAGAGCTTCGCGCCAGATATTCATATGCGGCATTTTGAAATGGGCTTCGAGCGCGTCCCAGCTCTCCCAGCGTTCAAGTACTCTCATCAGGCTGGGATCGAGCAGGTCAATTGCATAGGAATAGTCAAGGCAGCCCGTCTCGGCCTTGCTTGCCTCAATCTGCGCTGCAGCTGCAGTCTGAAGTGGGCCGAAATCATCAGGATTAGAAAGCCGAACATGACCCTCAACAATAATCATTTCAAAACCTTGATCTTGATTTTGCGCTTTTCGAAGACGTCCTCTTCGTGGCGCTGGTAGGACAGGACAAGCGTCGTTGTTCCTGAGGAAACACCTTCAAATACCATGACCTGTTTGCCGCCGCTGCCGACCAGGCCTTCGGGGGCTGGATCGGCGAGATAGTCATCACTCTTCAGCGCGGCAACGGTCGCATCACCCTCAATCAGATACCAGAAATAGCCGGTTGTCGGGTTTGACTCCAATTCAATCGAAACCTGACCGCCCGGTCGAAGTGTCAGCGAGGCACCGCTTTCCGGCTCGACCAGTGTCTGAACTGGTAAAGCGCTTTCGAGGCCCTTAACTTCAGGCTGTGTGTTCAGCACGTCCCGCGCGCAACCAGTTACGAGAACAGCCGTAGCAATGATCAATACTGTCAGTTTGCGCATCATGTCTTCTCCAGCCAGGGGGTTGTGAGTTTTCGCTTCGCTTCAAACGCTTCGATAGCCATGCCAGCCTGTAATGACATGGCGATGTCATCGAGACCCTTGAGCAGCTTTTCTTTGCGACCCGCGTTAAATTCAAACCGGCACTCATTACCATCCGGGGCAGTCACGCTTTGAGCGTTCAAATCCACGGTGAATATACTGTTGCCACCACCTGCCTGCGCCGCGAGCATCTCACATATCTCGTCTGGCAAAGTGATCGCCAGAATACCGTTCTTGCCGCAATTATTGTAGAAGATGTCGGCAAAGCTCGGCGCTATGACACATGTGATACCCTGATCCAGGAGCGCCCATGGGGCGTGCTCACGCGACGACCCGCAACCGAAATTATCACCGGCAATCAAAATTCCCGCATTTGCATAGTGCGATTTGTTCAGAACAAAATCAGGATCAAGCGAACCATCTGCGCGGGTCTTGAGCTCGTAGAACAGACCTTCCGACAGACCGACCCGCTCGGTCGTTTTCAAGAACTGTTTTGGGATGATCATGTCGGTATCGACATTTGCCATCAGCTTGCCCTTGTCTCTCAAGGGCGCGGCGGTGCTGCGAAGTGTCGTAAAAGCTTTCATGGAATAGTTCTACTCCTAGGTCTGCGCAATGAATAGGGTCGGGATTTCAAGTGTCCCGGATTTGACCGAAAACACCTCAGTGCCTGGCTTCCGGCCTGGCCGAATGTCACTGGCCTCAAGTCCGAATTTCTTGAGCCGTTTCCATGCGGCCCGCAAATTGCCGACCCGCCAACTGAGACCCCACAACCTATCAGGCGCATCGCTCGCTTGTGCCTTGTCCAGTCGATGCATGACTTCAAGAACCAAACCGCCAAGCCGGAAGAAGATCAGCCGCGTGCCCCAGTCGGGAAATGTGCGGTCAAGCCGAAGGTCGAGGCCAAGACGTGCACCATACATTGCCAGAACGCGCTCAGGTGCAGCAGTGGCCAAGACGATATGATCGAGTGCACTGACGCCGCCCTCGACGATATCAGGCTTGGGTAATTCGCCCTCACCCGACTGCACAACAAAGCTCTTAACGCCGGCCATTTTAGCGTCTGGAATGCGAAAGCGTGTCCAGTTTCTGTGCCTGTCGCTGAGTTTATTGGTGCTTCGACCCTGTGAGATATCAGCGGGTTCCAGCCCCCGCCGAGTGAATAGCCGATGGTCAGCTTCCAGATCGTCGCTTTGATAAACGAGTGAGGTCAACTTTGCGCCATCCGCCACTATCTCACGCAAGCGATTGGCGGTTTGGCTGTCGCCGTGCGGGGCGATCAATTCCAGCGCGGTATTGCCTAAACTGAATATAGCCGTCGCCGCACCTGTGCTTTGCGCTCGCCAAACCGGCGCTGCGCCAAGTAGGGCCTGATAGCTTGCTGCGCCTTCCTCAATATCTCGGCAAAGCAGGACAATATGATCGAGCCCAGTGATCATACCCGGCAATCCTCGAGACGCTTGATTTGTTGCCCATCCACTGCGAAATTGTCCGCAGCTAGCCAGGTTTCAAACCCGGCCTTGACCTTCGGCCAGTCGTCATCTGTCATCGCAAACCAGGCTGTGTCGCGGTTCTTGCCTTTGATGACCATATCATTGCGAAACACACCCTCGAACTGGAATCCAAACCGCGCGGCGGCGCGTTTTGAACGTTGATTCTCATTGTGGCATTTCCATTCATAGCGGCGATATCCAAGGTCCTCGAACACGTGCCTGGCCATCAAATACATCGCCTCGCTTGCTTCCGGTGTACGCTGCAATGCGTGGCTGAAGGCCACCGCACCGACTTCACAGCTGCCATGCGCCTCACGGATCCGCATATAACTTGCCATGCCGAGCACTTGGGCTGCCGCAGTGCTGCAAATCACAAGCGTCTGCCAACCGCCTCGATCATGTGCTGCACCAAAGACTCGCCTGAAACCATTCAGGTCTGTGAACGGACCAATCGGCATATAGGTCCAGATACTCTCACTACCTGTGCCCGCGACGGCGTCGAAGAGGCCAGCGCCATGCTTGTCCCAATCGAGCGGCTCAAGCCTGACATGCTGCCCGGTCAGTACTGTGCCGCCGGGTCGCTCGCAGCTCTCCCAATTGGAGAGGCTCACCCGCCTATCACCCCAGTAATCGCTGCCTTGGCTGCCAGCGCCGGTGACATCAGGTGGGTGCGGCCGCCGCGGCCTTGCCGGCCCTCGAAATTGCGGTTTGACGTTGACGCACAGCGTTCGCCCGGCGCCAGTATATCCGGGTTCATGCCAAGGCACATGGAACAGCCAGGCTCTCGCCATTCAAATCCTGCGGTCTTGAACAATTGGTCCAGACCTTCGCGTTCAGCCTGAGCGCGCACGAGGCCCGACCCGGGAACCACCATGGCCCGAACGCCGTCGGCAACATTGCCCGTCTTTGCTACCTCAGCAGCGGCGCGCAGATCCTCAATTCGAGAATTGGTACATGAGCCGATGAACACACGCTGCACCGGCGTTCCGGCAAGCTTCTGGCCAGGCTCCAGGCCCATGTAATCAAGCGCGCGCACGGCCGCTGATTTCTTGACCGGGTCGGCAATCTCATCCGGGTCAGGCACATTTCCAGATAGGGCAATGGCTTGTTCCGGGCTGGTGCCCCATGTCACGGTCGGCTCAACGCTCGCACCATCAATATGGATGGTTTCATCCCAGGCCGCATCATCGTCAGACCGCAGCGTTTCCCAGTAGCGCATTGCAACATCCCATGCGCCATCCTTCGGCGCCGATGGGCGTCCCTTTAGATAGGCGTAGGTCTTGTCATCAGGCGCGATCAGGCCAGCTCGCGCGCCGCCTTCAATCGAGAGGTTGCACAATGTCATACGCGCTTCCATGCTCAGCGCTTCAATCGCCGATCCGCGATACTCGATGACATAACCTGTGCCGCCAGCAGTGCCGATTTTTGCAATCAGGTGCAGGGCCAGGTCTTTGGCCGTGACACCTTCGGAGAGTTCACCAGATACTTCGACCGCCATGTTTTTCATCTTGCGGGCCCGCAGGGTCTGCGTCGCAAGAACATGCTCGACTTCCGATGTGCCAATTCCATGAGCCAGCGCGCCAAAGGCTCCATGGGTGGAGGTATGACTGTCGCCGCAAACGATGGTCAAGCCAGGCTGTGTGCGGCCTTGCTCTGGCCCGACAACGTGCACAATCCCGTTGCTTAGATGGCCCATCGGGAAGAACTCGATGTCATGCTCGGCGACATTTCGCGTCAGTGCTAGCAACTGATTGCGTGCCGCTTGGTCTTTCACACCATCAAGGCCCAAGGCTTGATTCTCGGTCGGCGTATTATGATCAGCGACAGCAAGCGTAAGGTCTGGTCGCCTGACGCCGCGCCCTGCCGCTTTCAGCCCAGCAAATGCTTGCGGCGTGGTTACCTCATGAATCAGATGCAGATCGATATAGAGCAGCGCTTCGCCGGTCGCTGCGTCTTCGCTCACCAAATGGGTGTTCCAGATTTTGTCGTATAGCGTCAGTCCGGGCATGGTCAGGTCTCATTCTCCAAGCGGCCTTATCAGCATGAGGGACTGCTAGGTGCAAGCTCGCTTGGTGAGCAAACAGAAAAAAGCCCCACGCAGTTCTGCGCAGGGCTCCTCAAATCTGTGCAGTCGGGGTCGTCTACGCTTCGGCATCACCCTCAGGCGTAGCCTCTGCTGCAGCGGCTTCCGCCTCGGCTGCTGCCGCGGCCTCTGCCGCTTCGGCGGCTTTCAGCTTGGCTGTTTCGTCGCGAGATTTGGCTGCTTCTTCGCGCCGTGCATCTTTTGCCGCATTACGCTGGCGACGCATCTCAGTTTTCGACATCGTGCTTTCAACAAGCTCGATACCATGACCGCTTGTACGCTCAGCAATACGGGCAGACTTACCGCGGCGATCACGCAGATAATAAAGCTTGGCGCGGCGGACGCGGCCCTTGCGCTTAACTTCAATGCTTTCGATCATAGGTGAGACAACCGGAAATACCCGCTCGACGCCTTCGCCAAAGGAGATTTTACGGACCGTGAAATTTTCGTTCACGCCAGCGCCGGCGCGGGCAATACAGACGCCTTCATAACGCTGCACACGTTCGCGGTCGCCTTCGGTGATGCGCACGTTTACCGAAAGGGTGTCACCAGGTGAAAATTCCGGGATTGTTTTGCCAGCGGTGACGCGGGCCACTTCTTCAGCTTCAAGCTGTTCAATGATGTTCATCGTCCGTCTCCGACGCTCGTAATTCTGGCCCATTGGGGAAAGCGGCGTATAAATCGGGGCGGCGGGCTTTTGTCAATGCCTCGCTCTGCTGATTCCGCCACGCCGCAATCTTTTTGTGGTCGCCCGAAAGTAACACGTCTGGTGTGCCATGTCCCTCCCACTCGCGAGGGAGTGTATAATGGGGATATTCGAGCAATCCGGAGGAGAAACTTTCGTCCTCGATTGAGGCCTGATTTCCGGTCACGCCGGGTATCAGACGCAGGGTCGCTTCAAGCATTGCCATGGCCGCGACCTCACCGCCCGCCAGAACGTAGTCGCCGAGCGAGACTTCCTGCATGTTGCGCTGGGCGATGACCCTTTCGTCGAGACCTTCAAATCGGCCACAAAAGAAGATCAGCCCTGGCCCTTTGGACCAATCCTGCGCCAGCGCCTGAGTGAAAGGAACGCCGCGCGGGCTGGGATAAATAACCGGGCGATCCGATCCGGCCAGGCTGTCAATCGCCGCTGCCGCAATGTCAGGGCGTAAGACCAGGCCCGCCCCGCCGCCCGCAGGCGCATCATCGACCTGGCGATGCTTGCCCAAGCCGAACTGGCGCAGGTCCACCGTTTCAAGATCCCAAAGCTGTTCCTTGCGGGCGCGATCCAGGATGGAGACCCCCAGCGGCCCCGGAAATGCATCAGGATAGAGGGTAATGATGGAGGCATCGAATGTCATGTGTGCTACCTAGCTGAGCCAGATTGAAAAGCCCAGATGGGCTTATGTGCCAACCGTGTTGACCCAAATGCATTGCAGGCTAAATCCAAGTGAGGAAATATCGGTGCGTGATAACGCGGCGTTTGGGCATAAGGGAGCAGTATCCAGGTTATGGCTGGGAAAAATTTACTACAAATAGCGATCGGCGCCGTATGTTTGATGGCTTGCTCCAACGCGGAAGAAGTGGCCACGTCTCAAGACGCGTCAGGATTGGCCGAGAATGTCATTGCGGCGCCCGATGCTGCTGCGATCAAAGCCCATATGACCTATCTTGCCAGCGATGAACTTGAAGGCCGCGAGGCGGGTACACCGGGATATGATGCTGCTGCCGATTATGTAGCAGGAGAACTCGCTAAACTGGGTGTGACCCCTGCCGGTGATGATGGCACTTATTTCCAGACGATCACTTTCCAGCGCAGCGTCCGTGAACCCTCCGGGCTTGGTTTCTCAGTCAAGGACGAGGCAGGTCTGGCTTTGGAGCTGGAGGAAAATGTCGACTATGTGGTTTATGGATCGAGCCTCTCTGACACGTCAGCGGTTGAGGGCGAGGCGGTGTTTGTAGGCTTTGGCGTCGTGGCACCAGAGCTTGGCCGCGACGATTATGCCGGTCTCGACGTTGAGGGAAAGATCGTGCTGTCGCTGCGCGGGACGCCGTCAGGGATACAGACCGAAGAGCGCGCCTATTACGGCAGAGTGAAGAACACAGAAGCTTCCAAGCGCGGCGCCCTCGGGTTGGTATCCATCGAAACACCGACGCGGGAGCGGATCTATTCTTTTCAGCGCCTGGTCGGCGAGGGTCGGCTTCAAAGCGCCCGCATGACCTGGCTGACGCAGGAGGATGAGCCATTTTCGCGCGCGCCGAATATCAACGCGACAGGCTATCTTTCGCTTGCTGGTGCACGAAAACTGTTTGAAGGCGCTGGCAAGGATTTCGATGCAATGATGGCTACCGCCGAGGCCGAAGGCGGCGCAGTTGAGACCTATCCGCTTCCCTACACGATAGCGCTCAAACAGCAGTCCACACTGGACCGGGTCAGCTCCGCCAATGTCATTGGCCTGATTGAGGGTAGTGATCCGGCGCTAAAGGATGAAATCATCATTCTAAGCGCCCATCTGGACCATATTGGAGTGTCCAAATCCTTTAAGGATGACAAGATCAATAATGGCGCGCTTGATAATGCGGCGGGTGTCGCGACCCTGCTGGATGCGGCCCGGATGATAATGCAAGGTGAGCGCCCACGCCGCTCAATCATGCTGCTTTTCGTGACGGCGGAGGAAAAGGGACTGCTCGGATCTGATTATTTTGCACAGAACCCAACTGTCGATGCTGAAAACCTGGTCGGACTGGTCAATCTCGATATGCCGGTTTTGACTTACGACTTTCAGGACGTCGTGGCGTTTGGCGCAGAGCGATCATCAATTGAAGCATCGGTTCGACGTGTGACCGAAGACATGGACCTGATGCTTAGCCCGGATCCGTTCCCCGAACAGGGGCTGTTCACACGGTCGGATCATTTCAGTCTTGTCCGGGTTGGTGTGCCATCAATTTTTCTCAAAACCGGTATGGCCAATGGCGGCGAGGAAGCCTGGGCAGACCATTTCGCCAGGACTTATCACCGCCCCGCCGATGACATGAGTAATGCGATCAACTTTGATGCTGCAGCTCGCTTTGCTGAGCTCAATACGCGGATCGCCTTGCAACTTGCCAATGAGGACCAGCGACCACTTTGGAAATCCGGTGATTTCTTCGCCAGGCAATTTGATGGCCCGCAAATGGAAGCAGCCGTGGTCGCGGAGTAGCGCAAGGCGAACTTGTTTGCAGCCCAAGTCCGTGTTGGTTCCTGGCAAGCGCATTGCTGAGCTGGAGATAAAACTCTCTGAAAACTGAGAGAAGGCTGGCTGAAGTCTAAAGCATTTCCTCGGCCAATGCCTCAACCTGCTTGCGGGGTAGGGTGGATAGGGCATCCTTGAGGACGAACGCACGTGCCTGCATAACACGCTCCAGCTCGGTTTCTGCTTGGGCACTGGCTGCGGCGTCCAATGCGGTATCAATTTCGCTGCGGTATTTCTTGGCATTGTGAGCGGCCAGCGCCTTGGCATATTGCCAATGTGTCGACGCATCGGCTGGGTCTTGCTCAATCGCGGCTGCGTAATGCTTGCGGGCTTTCTTAATAGAGGCGCCCATAACCGACGAGCCGATACTGCCGCCGCGCCGAACCACTTCAACATGCCACACCGCCAGAAATCCGTTTGCGTAAGCATTTTCGGGGTCATCCTCGAGCACAGCGGTCGCCAGTTCCTTGGCCTCAGAGCCATAACCAGCGCGCATGGCTTCGCGCGTCGAAAGCGGACGGGAGCGCAGCGAGAGCGCGATGGCCAGTTGTAACCGGCCTTCCACATGGTCCGGCGCGATCTCGACGGCGCGCCGCGCCAGGTCCTCTGCCTGTTCGACGATGTCTTGCGGCGGCACATGATCTGGTGCACTCATCGCTTCGGCGAGGGCGCAGCGCGCAGCAAAGGCCAAGGCATCCGGCGCGCCCTCAGCCTCCGCGGACAGCATGGCTTCGCTATAGCGGCCTTCATCAAAGGCAATCAGTCTGGCTGTTTCGTCGGCAGCAACGATTGGAGAAAATACCAGCGTGAGAGCGAGAGCGATCAAACGTTTCATGTGCGTCAACTTAGCGCAGATTCTATCATCGCCCAATCGTAATTTGCGCTATCAGACAGCTTATGGAGAGATTTGACGCAGATGTGATCGTGATTGGCGCCGGGACAGTCGGATTGGCCATTGCTCGCCGACTCTCCGTGCTGGGGCGTGACGTCATCATCGTCGAAGCCGAAGCGCTAATCGCGTCTCATACTTCGTCGCGCAATTCCGAAGTCATCCATGCGGGTCTCTACTATGCCGAGAACTCTCTGAAGGCCCGGTTTTGCGTTGGCGGGCGACGCCAGCTCTACACCTACCTCGACGAGCACGGTGTTCGCTTTGATCGCTGCGGAAAATTTGTTGTAGCTGACGTGTCTGAAGCGGCGCAGTTGGAAGACCTCAAGACCAGGGCCGAGGCGAATGGCGTTGAAGGGCTGACCCTGCTTTCAGGTGATCAGGCGCGCGCCCTCGAGCCAGCGCTATCGCCGGACATTTCAACGGTGCTCCATTCACAAGTGTCGGGCATCTTCGACAGCCACGGCTACTTCCTCGCCTTGCAGGGCGAGATGGAAGATCATGGCGGCATGATCGCTTTCGAAACCAGTGTTGAAAGCGGTCAAATCCTGCCGGATGGAGTTGAACTCGCCACGAAGGGGGCGTCAGAAACCATCATCAAGGCGCGAACGGTGATCAATGCGGCGGGCCATCAGGCTGTTGCTCTGGCATCCCGGATCGACGGACAGCATCAGAAAAGCCTGCCGAAGATGCATTTTGTCAAAGGCAGCTATTTCTCGATCACCGGAAAAACGCCGTTCTCGAGGCTGATCTATCCGATGCCGACACGTTCAAGCCTTGGCCTTCACCTCACCGTTGACCTTTCGGGGCGGGGCAAGCTCGGACCGGATGCCGAGTGGCTGGAGGAGACTGCGGGCCCGCCGTTTGATTACCGGGTCGATCCGGCGCGAGCAGGGCTGTTTCATGCATCGGCTCGGCGCTATTGGCCGGACCTCCGTCTCGACCAGTTGGCACCTGACTATGCGGGTGTGCGGCCAAAACTGGTTGGGCCGGGTGAGCCCTCCGGTGATTTCAGGATCGACCTGGTCGGTGAGCACCTGATCAATCTGTTTGGCATGGAAAGTCCGGGCCTCACCTCATCGCTGGCGATCGCAGACTATGTTGCCGAGCTACTGGCGTAAGGCTGGCAAACGGTATTGCACCGGGCAAGGCGCCCGTGTAAGGACCGCGCTTGATCTGGTTCGGTAGCTCAGCTGGTTAGAGCGCACGACTCATAATCGTGAGGTCGGGAGTTCAAGTCTCCCCC
>CAYGKE010000001.1:0-167251 GCA_964350465.1 uncultured Hyphomonas sp. | reverse complement strand
ATTCCTGGATCGAGGCACGGATCCACCACATCGCATAGGTCGCGAGGCGGAAACCCTTGTCCGGATCGAATTTCTTGACCGATTGCATCAGGCCGACATTGCCCTCGGAAATAACCTCAGCCATTGGCAGGCCATAGCCGCGATATCCCATGGCAATCTTGGCAACGAGGCGCAGGTGTGAGGTTACCATTTTTTCCGCAGCCTCGGAGTCTTCATTTTGCTGCCATTTTTTGGCGAGCATGAATTCCTCTTCCTTGCTGAGCATAGGAAACTTGCGGATTTCTGAGAGGTAGCGGCTCATGCCCTGTTCCGGGCTAAGCGCGACAGCGCGGCTGGCTGCTGTATTGGCCATCGTTATGGTCCTCCTTTTCCATCGCAGACCCACACTGGCGGCATCCGTTCCGGTTCTGGTTGTCGAGAAGGTTAGTAGCCCCGATCATCGGCGGCGTCTTTCCCCCTAGAGCGCATGTGATCTATCGCGCTTTTGCATAAATGGGCGATAAGGTCGGCAAAATAAAGGCGCTGGGGTCGATTTTGCCTATTCTGCTGCCTTTGTAACGGCGATTTCATCCTGGAAAATACTCTCAATCGGTTTTCCAAACAGACGGGCAATCGCAAACGCAAGCGGGAGGGAGGGGTCATACTTGCCGGTTTCGATCGCATTGACTGACTGTCTGGAGACCCCAAGCTGGTCGGCGAGAGCCGCCTGACTAAGGCCGTGCTCGGCGCGCAGGACCTTGATGATATTGTTCACAGACATTCCTTTCCGCCAATCATGACAGTGGAAAGGCCGTAAGCGACAAAGAAGGCAGGCCCGAACCAAAACACTTCGACATTTGAGATCACGTCGAACATTTGCAGGAAGCCCACAATGAATACGGTGCTGCAAAGGATTGCCCACGAATATGACATCGCTTTCAGTCTGATCGAGCGGGTATATTCATCGGTTTCATTGATGAATCTCAATTCCAGAAGCGCAAACAGTATCACCGGAAGGGAGGCACCTACCGCGATCAGGGATTGCAGCCATAGAGGCTCGATATCGAGTGATTTCAGATAGAAGCTCCCGGCCAGAATGATGATCAAATAGCTCACCATCAGGGGAACGAAACCCCTGAAATATCGCCTATTGGCAGATTTGAAAGTCTGTTCAGCCATGGCGGCCTCCTTGTCTAGTATGCTTTCCATTTAGACAAGCTTACTTTACATGTCAAGGACGCTTTACAAATTTTGTTCAGGCGGCGCGAAATGCTTCGAGAGTTTCAGGCCCTGGCCCTGATAATTGCTGGTTTTGCCACCATATAGCGCATCCGGTTTGGCGCTCATCGGTTCATAGATCAGCTTGGCGACTGGCTGGCCGTGCTCGAGGATAAACGGCACATCGCGTGAGCGCACTTCCAGTACAGCGCGGCTGCCACCTGAATTTGTGCCAAAGCCAGGATCGAAGAAGCCAGCATAATGGGCACGGAATTCACCAAGTTCTGGCGCAATCGGGGCCATCTCAGCCGCTTTCATGGCGATCACCTTGACCGGCTCATGGCTGGCCAGGATGTAAAATTCCTCTGGATCCAGCACCAATCGCCCCTGATTGGCATAAAGCGGCTCCCAGAAAGACTGAACCTGATGCTTGCCAATGGCGCGCAGGTCGATGACGCCGCCATGACGCTTGGCGCGCCAGCCCACCGGCGTGCCGCTCGGCTGCGACAGGTCAATCGAGACGGTCTTTTCATTGGTCGGCTCATGCTTGCCATAACGCAGGCGCAGCTGTGCCAGGCGATCACCGGGGCGCACGCGGACCGGGAACGTCCTCGGGCTAATTTCCAGATAGAGCGGTCCGTAATAGCCGGGCGGGACCTCATCAAAGGCCCTGCCGCGATTGGTTACGACACGGGTGAAGACATCGATCCGGCCGGTTGAGCTTTTCGGATTGGTGCGGCCATAGATGCCAGGCGGCAGTTTCAGGCTCTCCATCAGCGGCACCAGATAGACACAACCGGTTTCGAGCAGGGTCGCGCCGCCCTCAGGGATATCGACGCGGTGCAGCTCGATATCGCCGTTCTGCAGGATGTCAGAGACCTTACTGTCACCGCCGGGCAGGAAGCTGGCACGGATCCGGTAAACGGTATTGGACAAGCGCAGATCGAGGCTGGCCGGCTGGACCTGGTCCGGATCGAGCGCTGAAGCTGAGCGGATGGCGCCGGACTGGAACAGGCCATGCAGGTCGCGGTCCGGCAGAACGCCCTTATTTCCCTCAGCCATGGCTTGATCCTTCTGGTCGCAAAGGCTTATAGCCAAGCGCTGCGATTCGGAAGGTAGAAGCGATGCCCGGCCCTGATAAAAACAGTTGGAAGCCTGCAACAAAACTGGTGCGCGGCGGCACAATGCGGTCAAATTTCGGAGAAACCTCCGAAGCCATCTTCCTGACATCGGGATTCGCCTATGACAGCGCTGAGCAAGCGGCCGCCCGTATGGCTGGAGATGAGCCGGGTTTTGTCTATTCGCGCTACGCCAATCCGACCGTCGCCATGCTGGAAGAACGTCTGGCTTTGCTTGAGGGCGCCGAGACCTGCCGGATTGCCGCGTCAGGCATGGGCGCGATCTCAACCGCGATGATCGCGCCGTGCACAACTGGCGACCGGGTGGTTGCCGCCAGCGCACTGTTTGGGTCATGTCGTCATATCTGCTCGACGATCCTGCCGCGCTATGGGGTCACGACCGAGTTCGTCGATGGCGCAGACCTTGAGGCCTGGAAGCGTGCGCTGTCCAAGCCAACGCGTCTGGTTCTGATTGAGAGTCCGTCCAATCCACTGCTCGAAGCAGTTGATATCGCGGCGGTGGCAGAGCTGACGCATGCAGCCGGTGCCTTACTGGTCGTTGATAATGTCTTTGCCACGCCAATATTCCAGAAACCGCTGGAACTTGGCGCAGATCTGGCTGTCTATTCGGCAACCAAACATATGGACGGTCAGGGCCGGGTGCTGCTCGGCGCTGTCCTCGGCAAATCCGAGTTTATTGAAGAGCATATCGATCCATGGCTACGCCATACCGGGTCTGCTCCTTCGCCGTTCAATGCCTGGGTGATCCTGAAAGGCCTTGAGACCCTGGAGCTGCGTGTGCGTCAGGCAGCGAAGAATGCGGCTCAAATTGCTGATGCGATTGCCGAACACCCAAGTGTACGGTCTGTACGCTACCCTGGTCGCAGCGATCACCCGCATTATGACGTGCACAAAAAGCAGATGGAAACAGGCGGAACGCTGGTGGCTTTTTCGGTCAAAGGTGCCCGCGCAGAAGCCTTCAAGATCCTGAACGCGCTGCAAATGATCGATATCTCCAACAATCTCGGCGATACCAAATCACTCGCCTGTCACCCTTGCTCGACGACACACCGGGCGCTGACGGAAGAAGAGCAGGCGGAAATGGGGCTCGATGAAAGCTGGATCAGGCTGTCCGTAGGTCTGGAGGATGTCAGTGATATTCAGGCCGACCTGGTTCAGGCGCTCGCTGCGATCTGATCATCATAGCAATGACGGCATGTCGTCGCGACGGGATTGGCTTCCAGACGCGGCAGGCTGATTTCTGTGCCGCAATCCATACACAAGCCATAAGTTCCGTGATCGAGCCGCGATAGCGCCGCTTCTATCTGGCTGAGCAGAATCTCGGCATGCGTAATGCCCACAGGCGCGCTCCTTGGGACCTCAATACGATCGCGATCATCCCCAAGAGCAGCGGCCAAATCGATGGATATGGGCCCAAGCTGCGTTTTCATATGAGGATCGTGTGACGTCTTTAAGGGCTTGGCAAGCCTCGACAGTCAAAACAATCTCTCTATTTATCGATAAACAGAAGATTCAGTCACGGAAGCGCCTCATGAACCAAGTCCTACCTCTGGAAATGAAGGGCGCGACCAAATGGTTTGGTGGTTTTCGCGCCGTCGACAAGCTCGATCTAGAGGTGCCGCAGGGCTCCATCGTTGGCTTTCTCGGTCCAAACGGCGCTGGCAAGTCGACCAGCCTTCGCATGGCACTCGGTGTCCTCAGCCCGGATCAGGGCGAGACGTACCTGTTTGGTCAGAAGCCAAATCTCGACATGCTGAAACGCGTTGGGTTCCTGCCCGAGGAACGCGGTCTCTACAAGAAAATGAGCCCACGCCAGATCATTACCTATTTTGCCCGCCTGAAGGGTATGCAGGCGAGCGCCGCCAAGAAGCGTGCCGATGAGCTGCTCGACATGATGGGGCTTGGTGAATTTGCAAAATCGCGCGTCTCGCGCCTCTCAAAGGGCATGTCGCAAAAGGTGCAAATCCTCTGCGCGCTGGCGCATCGCCCAGATTTCCTGATCCTGGATGAGCCCTTCTCCGGCCTTGATCCGGTCAATCAGCAGGCGCTCGAGGACATGATTGTTGAAGAGCACAAGCGTGGTGCGACCATCGTTTTCTCGACGCATGTCATGGAACATGCCGAACGGCTCTGCGAGAAAATCGTGATGATGGCACGCGGACGAAAGGTGCTTGATGGCACCCTGGAAGAAGCCTTTGCATCACTCGGACGTGCCGTGCGGATCGGTGTTGAGGACGGGTTTGATCTCGACGCAGCGCTTTCGGCCAAGGGTTTTGCTGCATCCAAGGAAGACAAAAGCTGGCGGGTCAGTCTGCCCGCCGGGCGCGATCCGCAGGACGCCTTGCGCGCCGCAATCGAAGCCGGGGCACCGATTACCAGTTTCGTGCCGCAGGAGGCCCGCTTGCGCGACGTCTTTGTCTCGCTGGTCAGTGAAGCGGAAGCAGCCGACCTGACAGCAACCCTGGCCGCAGATGCCGAAAAAGCGATGGAGACTGCCTGATGTTATCGACTTATCTCGTCGCCCGCCGCGACTATCTCGGCTATGTCACCGCCTGGGGCTTCTGGCTTGGCTTGCTGCTGACGCCTGTCTTGATGGGCGTCTTCATGTTCGCGCCAGCGCTGGCCGCAAACTCGCAGCCTGTGCGCTATTTCACGATCATCGATAGCAATGGCGAGTTCACCAAGGCCATGCGCGCTGAGCTGGATTCGATCGCCGCGCGCGCGGCACGCGCAGGGATTGATCCGATGGCCTCGGTTCAAGGCAGCGAAAGCGAAAAGCTGCGCCTGTATGACGAAGCCATCGAGAATGGCGCGACGACGGCTGAAGCGGTTGAGGCCGCCGGCGGTAGCCAGATCACAATCCCCTTGGGCGACTTTATCGAAGTGCCAGCGCCCGGGCGAACTGCGGAGGAGCTGAAACCCTATCTGCTAGAGGAACAACTCATCGACACGCCAGATGGGCCGCAGCCGCTATTTGCGGCGCTGGTCGTCCCCGAAGGCGGCGGCGAGATCCAGTATTGGAGCGAGAACCTGCAGGCGAGCGGCCTCCTGAACCTGGCGAGGTCGGCTGAAAGCAAACTTGCCGAAGAGAAAATTTTTGCCGAGGCCGGTGTGTCGAGCCGTCTCCTCACTGACGCCCGAAAGGCGACGCGGGAGGTGGTGGCGCAGCGAGCCAGACCAAGCGGAACGCCTGGAGACGCCAAGGTCGTGTTCGCCGACAGGGCGCCTTATTATGTTTCGATGATCATGGCGTTCATGCTCTGGTTCCTGATTTTCTCAGTTATCAATTACTTGCTGATGGGGACAATCGAGGAGCGCTCGAACAAGATCTTCGACAGCCTGCTGACGTCTGTGAAACTGCCCAACCTTCTGGCAGGCAAGCTGCTCGCTGTGCTGGCTTTGGCGCTCACACTTATGGCATTCTGGGGTGTTGGCTCATCTGCCGTAGCCTGGTTTGCCAGTGGCCAGCTGCCTGCTGAAGCCAGCTCAGGCATCATGACCATGCTCGCCGCAGCGCTTGACCCCATGCTGATCGTCCCTGCGGTGATCAGTTTCGTGCTCGGCTACCTGATGTATGGCTCGCTCTTTCTGGCGCTCGGTTCATTGTGCGACACGATCCAGGAAGCCCAGACCCTGATGACGCCTTTGATTGTGCTTCTGATGGCGCCGCTCTTCATGCTGACTTTTGCGATGAGTGATGCTCAGTCGCCGATCATTGCGACCATGGCCTGGGTGCCGGTCTTTACGCCTTTCCTGCTGATCTTGCGGATGCCAACTGAACCGCCGGTTTGGGAAGTGTTTGCGCAACTCGGCCTGATGGTACTGACAGCGGCTGTTATCCTGTACCTCGCCACCCGCGTTTACCGCGCCGGCGCAGTGCACGGGGCCGGCGTGAATGATGTCTGGGCACTGTTTGGCAAGATCATTCCCGGTCGCAAGAAGGACAGCGCCGCCTGATCACGGTTTCTTGGGTCCAAGTGAAGACGTGCTGGCCGGATCAGGCGTTTTGTCCTTGAACCTGCATATGTCGCGGATCGCGCAGTCCCAGCATTTCGGTTTACGCGCGACACAGGTATAGCGCCCGTGCAGGATCAGCCAGTGATGCGCACCATGTTTGAATTCGTCGGGTGTGGTGCGCTCGAGGCTTGCCTCGACCTGATCCGGGTCCTTGCCGGGCGCCAGTCCTGTGCGGTTCGAAACTCGGAAAATATGCGTATCGACGGCAATGGTCGGCTGACCAAAGGCTTCGTTCAAGACAACATTGGCGGTTTTCCGCCCGACGCCGGGCAGTCGGACCAGCTCGTCTCGCGTTTGCGGCACCTCTCCCTCATAATCGTCAATCAGCATCTGGCTGAGCGCGATGACATTTTTGGCTTTGTTGCGCCAAAGCCCGATTGTCTTGATGTGACGTTCGACGCCGCCCAGCCCAAGCGCCAGCATTTTCTCTGGTGTATCTGCAGCCTCGAACAGTTTCTCAGTCGCCTTGTTCACCCCGACATCGGTCGCCTGCGCTGATAAAGCAACGGCCACAACCAGCGTATAGGGATTGACGAAATTGAGCTCCGTCCCGGGATCGGGACGGTCTTTGGCAAGGCGCTCGAACAGGATCGCCGCCTTCGCCTTACCAAAAGTCTTGGGGGCGCGCTTTTTGGCGGAGCGTTTGGTTTTTATTGTCATGTGATCTGGTTTAGGGCTGCGACACAGCGGTGCAAGAGTGCGCCATTGGCTAGGCGGTATTCGGGTCTATAGTCAGGCCTATGAGTGAGGCAGATCACAAAATCTATTTTGATGCGGTTCTGACACCGAACCGGTCACTTAGTCCGCGCGCATTCCTTGTCGTGATGGGGATTATTGGCGCGGTGAGCTTCCTCGCAGGCATGGCCTTTCTGAGCATGGGCGCTTTTCCCGTCATCGGCTTTTTTGGCCTTGATGCATTGGCCATCTGGTTCGCCTTTCGCTGGAATTTCAGCACGCTGAACCAGGAAACCCGGATCAGGGTCACCGCCGATGCGGTCCGCCTGGAGCATCAGGCGCCGGGTCAGGCGATGCGAAAGGCCGAAATACCAACCGGCTTTGCCAGGGTTCAGCTGACCTTTCCGGAACGTCGGCAAAGTGAACTCACGATCGCGCATGGCAGGTCATCCTGGGTCATTGGGCGCTTCCTGACGGGCAGTGAGCGGCGCAGCCTCGCTGACGCACTGGAACAAGCCATCCGGCACGCCCGGTCAGAGCGTTATCCGGCTTGACGTGGCGTGAATTCAAAAAATGACGCCTGCGTCATAGTTTTCTGGTCCGAGCTGTGCTAAATATATGGATGACCCAAATAAAGTGACTTGAGATCGCTCGCAGGAGACCCAGATGGCCGACACCGCAACCAAGATCCCGCACAATTTGCAACGCCCTGTCATCACGGCGCGTGAGAGTTTCTATCATACCTGCCACGAATACGGCGCAGAGATAGAACCCGCGTCGGAGATTGATCTGAAGACGCTCGATCTGATTGATCCTGAACTATGGCGCAGGGACAAGATCTGGGACCGGTTTGAGCGCCTGCGCAATGAAGAACCACTGCACTGGTGCCCCGACAGTTTTGTCGAGCCATATTGGTCGGTCACCCGCTACGAAGACATCATGAAGATCGATATTGATCATAAGCGCTTCTCATCTTCCTGGGAGCATGGCGGCATCGTCCTTGGCCCGCCAATGGAAGACTTTGAGCTGCCCATGTTCATTGCCATGGATGAGCCGCAGCATTCCGAGCAGCGCAAAACGGTTCAGCCGGCCGTGGCGCCGGACATGTTGAAAGACTACGAGCCCCTGATCCGCAAGCGCACGCAGGACTTGCTCGACAGTGTCCCGGTCAGTGAGCCTTTTGACTGGGTCGATACAGTATCGGTTGAGCTGACCACAATGATGCTGGCGACGCTGTTCGATTTTCCGTTTGAGAACCGCCGGCAACTGACGCGCTGGTCCGATGTGACCACCAATCGCGACAATCCGGATATCTGCCCCGGCGGTGTCGACCAGTGGAAAGCCGAACTGATGGAATGCCTGACCACATTCATGGGTATCTATCAGGCCAAGCAGGCGGCACCGCGCCGGAATGACGTGATGAGCCTGCTTGCGCATGGCGAGAAGACGAGCAATCTGACACCCATGGAGCTGCTCGGAAACGTCCTGTTGCTAATTGTCGGCGGCAATGACACGACGCGAAACTCGATGACGGCCTCGGTTTACGGCCTCAACAAGTTCCCCTCAGAGTATGAAAAACTGAACGCCGATCCATCCCTGATACCGAACATGGTGTCAGAAGTGATCCGCTGGCAGACGCCGCTGGCCTTCATGCGACGTACGGCTCTGGAAGATGTCGAAATGCATGGCAAGACCATCAAAAAAGGTGATCAGATCGCCATGTGGTACGTCTCTGGCAATCGCGATGAACGGTTCTGGGAGGAAGACCCCAACCGCCTGATCATCGATCGCAAACAAGCCCGTAACCATTTGTCATTCGGGTTCGGCATCCATCGCTGTGTCGGCAATCGCCTGGGCGAGTTGCAGTTGCGCATCCTGTGGGAAGAAATCATGGCGCGGTTCAGCCATGTCGAAGTGCTCGAAGCGCCAAGCTTCACCTCAAGCGCTTTTGTCCATGGCTATACTTGGATGCCGGTGATCTGCCACCCCAAATAGGCCTAGTCCAAATCGCGCTCGACCAGACCTGACAGGTAATGGCGACCGCCGTCGAGGGTCAGGGCTTCGCCGGTAATAATCGCGCTGGACGGGCTCGCCAGAAAGAAGGCGGCTTCCGCAATTTCCTCTGTCAGAGCGGTCCGGCCGGATGGCGTGCGCTCCTTCAGCCAGGGCTCGCGTCCCTCGGCCCGCGGGCGCAGCGCAACAACTGCATTTACCCTGATTTCACTCGCTGCAAGCTCCAACGCAGCGGCGCGAACAACGCCAAGTACGGCATGTTGTGTGACACTCTCGCTGAACCAGCCGGGTTGCACCATGCGGGCCCCCAGCGACAGCACAAATGTAAAGGATCCGACCTGCCGGGCGCGGCCGGCGGCATTGTCTGGCTCGATCTTGTGAGTTGCCATTTCCTCCGAGAAGACCTGAAGCGTCTTGACGGCGCCGCTCACCGCCTCAAGCAGCAGGTCTTCGAAATCGTCGATATCAAGATCAGACAATCGATCCGTTTCCGGCAAACCTGGTGTGCAGATGACATTGTCGATCCGGCCATAGGTCTCAAGCGCTGCAGCAAGCGCATTACGCAGGCCTAGCCGTGTATGGATTGGGCCATGATGGGTGACGACCCTCTCGCCAACGGTCTTAGTAAGATCGTCGAGGGTCGCTTGTTTTGGATCTACAGCCAGCACGCTGTGACCATTCTCTGCAAAGCGGAAGGCAATTGCCTCACCAACCGTATGGCCGAGGCCAATAATAAGGGTGACTGGCTTTTCCATGTCAGGGCTCCTGCCTGCTGCTCGTGTCTCACCGCAAGCAGGATGCGCCTGTTAGCGGGTCAACTGGCCTTCAGCATACCCATCTCTTCTTTAATTCGGAGTTTCTGTCGTTTTAAGTCTCGAAGCGCCTGATCGTTCACGGCCGGTCGCTTCTGTTCATCAAGGATCTGTTCGTCGAGTTGGCGATGGCGCCGGGACAGCTCTTCGATTCGACCTTGCAAAGACATGGACAGTCTCCTTCTCTCTTGGTTGCAATCTTGTGTGTCTTCTTGGCCACACTAAATCACACAGACCGAGTCGAGTCACGGGGCCTAGACAATAATTTTGATTTAGCAACGAGACTGCCCGATTTGCGCTCAGGGTCGCTTTCGCCGAGCGGCTTTGACACGGAACATTGTCTCATCGGCTTCGGCGATCAGTGCTGGAGCACCGACCCCCTTGCGCCATTCGACAACGCCGCAGGATGCGCCTAGCCGAACTGGTTCAGTCGCGGCGTCAGAGGCATCTCGCACCAGCATGCCATCGATCAGGCCGGTCAGCTGATCGGCCTTGATCTGGCTGTCCGCAAACTCGGCATGGGTCAGGGCGATGCCAAATTCATCGCCGCCCAAACGGCCGAGAATATCTGTCTGGCGGATATTGGCCAACAGCGTATCGGCCACCTGTTTCAGGACATTATCGCCAGTGGCATGGCCAAAGCGATCATTGATCTGCTTGAACCTGTCGAGATCAATGAAGACCAGACAGAGCGGCGAGCCATAGCGAATGGAAAGAGCAATCTCGCGGTTCAGTTCACGCTCAAAAGCGCGCCGGTTGAAGACCGGGCAAAGGGCGTCGCGGTCGGCCAATTGTTCGACCTGTGCAATCTGCGCCTGTAGGTCAATACGCTCCTGACGCAGCGCCATCACCTCACCTGCCAGCGCCTGGATCGCAGCCCGGGTTGTTGGCGGCAAGGCTGTCATGTCGACGCCAAGCGCGCGGATCAGACGCTGCGCTGCATCCCCCATGCCGATAACCGATGCGCTGCCCGCTGTTTTGCCTGTCGCTGAATCCGCCATGCCAGGAGGTTAAACCAGTTCAATCCAGCTGCCTAGCAAGCGAAGCTTGACGCTGCGCCGCGGATTTTTATGGTGCGCGCTTTGCACGAGAGCCCGTATGAGCCAGAGCGACGCAACCAGCGCACCCAAAGTTGGTGTCATCATGGGTAGCCAGTCCGATTGGCCGGTCATGCAAAAGGCTTGCGAGCAGCTTGAGCAGCTTGGGGTCAGTTATGAAACCAGGATTGTATCGGCGCATCGCACCCCGCAGCGCCTGGTCGAGTATGCCAGTTCGGCAAAGGCCCGCGGCCTTCAGGTTATTATTGCCGGGGCCGGCGGGGCAGCGCACCTGCCGGGTATGGCCGCAGCAATGACACCCCTACCAGTGCTGGGTGTGCCGGTGCCGTCACGTCGCCTGAACGGTCTCGATAGCCTGCTATCGATCGTCCAGATGCCGAAGGGCGTGCCGGTCGGCACTCTGGCGATCGGCGAAGCCGGCGCCGCCAATGCCGGACTGATGGCAGCTTCAATCGTGGCTTTGCAAGACCCCGTTATAGCAGGCAAGCTGGACCAGTTCCGGGCCGAGCAAACCGCAGCCGTTGGCGAGACGCCTGAATGATGACGCCGCTCCCGGCTGGTTCAACAATCGGTATTCTTGGCGGCGGCCAACTTGGCCGGATGTTATCAGAGGCCGCTGCCCGTCTTGGCTTTGACACGGTTATCCTGTGCCCCGAGGACAATTGCCCGGCGGCGCGGGTCTCAGCGCGGCATATCAAGGCGGCATATGCCGATGAGGCGGCCCTCGCGCAGCTTGCCGATGCCAGCGATGTGATCACCTATGAGTTCGAGAATGTGCCCGTGGCGAGCGCGGAATATCTGCTCGGCAGGGGCGCAAAAGTCCGCCCCGGCGCGAAATCCCTCGCCATGTCGCAGGACCGGCTGGTGGAGAAGACCTTCCTGCACGATAGTGGGATTCCAACCGCCGGTTTCGCCGAGGTCAACGCCGCGACCGATATCGCCGAAGCGCTTGCCGGGTTTGGCGGGCTGGGCATCCTCAAGACGCGCCGCGACGGCTATGATGGCAAAGGTCAGGTCAGGGTCGAGAGCGGAGATGATTTCGACGCCGCGCACAAGGCGCTGGCCGGGGCACCGGCAATCCTCGAAGCCCTGGTACCCTTCGAGCGGGAAGTTTCGGTTATTGTTGCGCGGTCAGCAAGCGGTGAGGCGACCTGTTTCGATGTTCCACGAAACGAACATGTGAATGGCATATTGCGCCGCTCCAGCGTTCCTTCTGGGGTTTCAACTGAGGTGGAGCAACAGGCTTGCAGCCTGGGTATTTGCCTTGCCGAGGCGCTTCAGCATATCGGGGTTCTGGCGCTCGAATTCTTTGTGCTGGAGGACGGTACGCTGCTGGCAAATGAATACGCGCCGCGCGTGCATAATTCAGGACATTGGACCCCGGAAGCCTGTCATACAGGACAGTTCGAACAGCACATAAGGGCGATTGCCGGTTGGCCGCTGGCGCCGCTCACGCGCTATCATGATGCCGAAATGCTGAACCTGCTTGGCGAGGAGGCCCTCACCGACAATCTCGACCTGTCCGGCGATGCCGTACTGACACTTTATGGCAAGAAGCGCGCTCTAGCGGGCCGCAAAATGGGGCATCTCGTCCGCCGTCTCGGCATTGCGGAAGGCAAAGCGTCCATAACCGACAAATGACACACACATTGAAATACCGGTCGCGATAATGATCGCGATCAGTGGCGATAAATTGCTGAACGCCAGCAGCAGGCAGGCATATATTGCAAAGTTCAGGGCGGCGACACCGACTGCAACGGTGAAATAGCGCGCGCCTTCTGTGGTCTGACAGGTGTCGCTTGGTCCAAAGGTGAGATGGCGATTGAGCCTCCAGGTCACAAGCATTGCGGCAAGCATTGCGAGGATCCGAGCCACGAACGGATCACCGCCATTCTCGATCATCATGACCGAGCCGCCAGCATCGACGACAAAGCCGAGCCCGCCGACAATCGCAAAGGTGAAGAGTTTTGAGATCACGAGCCGGACCGCCCTAGCCATGGCTGCGCAGCATAGCTCAGGAAGACCGAACGTTTGGCCTCGATCCGTGCACGCGACAGGCTATCAAGGATAAGTCCGCAGACAGCAGAAATGGTTCCAATCAGAACCAGGCCCATCGACAGGAAGGCGGTAGGAAAGCGGGCAACCGTGCCGGTTTCAAAATAGGCAAGCGCCACGGGCGTGAACAGGCCGAGCGCCGCCACAGTGAGCAAAAGACCAATGGCGCCAAAGAACGCGGCCGGCCGGGTTTCCTTGGCCAGCATCGCGAACATGCCGAGAATCCTAAAGCCATCACGGAATGTCCGCAGCTTCGACTCAGAGTCTTCCGGGCGAACGCCATAAGGGGTAGGGCGCTCCAGCGTCGGAATCCCGAGCTGGCTACAATGGACCGACATTTCGGTCTCGATCTCAAATCCGGCAGAAACCGCCGGGAAAGATTTCACAAAGCGGTGCGTGAAGACCCGGTAGCCGGAAAAGATGTCAGTGAACTTGTTGCCGAACAGGGCGCCGTAGATGCGGTTGAAGATCTTGTTGCCAAATGCATGGCCTTCGCGGCCGGCATCCTGGGTCACACCGGCACGTGTGCCGACGACCATATCCACGTGATTTTTCTTGAGCAACTCAACCAGAGCCGGTGCCATGGAGGCATCATAGGTGCCGTCGCCATCGGCCATGACATAGATATCAGCCTCAACATCGGCAAAGATACGGCGTACGACATGGCCTTTGCCTTGTTGGGTCTCTCTGCGAACATGTGCGCCGGCCCGGGCGGCAATATCAGCCGTGCCATCGTTTGAGTTATTGTCGAAGACGTAAATTTCTGCATCCGGCAAGGCTGAGCGAAAATCAGCGATCACGCCGGCAATTGTGACAGCCTCATTGTAGCATGGGATGGTTACAGCGATGCGCGGCTGAGCCGCTTCGGCCTGTGGCTGGACCGTGTTTCGATTATTTTCGAACGCCTGCATGCTTTCAGCCTTTCAGTAACTTCCCTCTGGCATAGCCGCGCTAAGCTTAAAGACCGGTAAGCACAGGCGGTAATTTATTGATGCGGGATTCATATTTAGCAGCTGGCACGGGCCGCGACCGCCCGCATTGGGCAGTATTTCTGATTGCCGCGGGCCTGGTTGTGACACTGGCCCTAAAAGCGGGCGACATTTTTGCAGGCCGCCTGCCCGGCAATGATGACTTGCTGAGATTGCAGCAGATCCGAGATCTCCTTGGTGGCCAAGCCTGGTTCAATGTTGACCAGATGCGGTTTTTGACCCCGGAAGGCGGCGAAATGCACTGGTCACGCCTGCCTGACCTGTTCCCGGCGGCGCTGATCTGGCTGACAAGTCCGGTGCTCGGTCAAGCCAATGCCGAGGCTCTGGCGGCTGTTGTCTGGCCCCTCGTCCTGCTCTGTATAGCGCTCTACGCGATAACGCTGATCATGCGGCGGCTTGAGTTCAACATCGCCGCGCAGGTCCTTGGTCTGCTTTTCTTTGGTGTTTCAGCAGCGATCTATAATTTCTGGCCCGGCCGCCTCGACCACCATGCGCTTGTCGTCGTTCTGAGCCTATTGGCGTTGGCCGCTATCCTGTCGCCGCAAATGACCGCCCGCTCGGCTATGGTCGCAGCGTTTGCAATCACTGCGATGGTGTCCATCGCGATTGAAAGCCTGCCCTATGCGGGTGTTCTGATCATGGCGCTTGGTCTTAGCTGGATTGTGCGCGGCCACCGTGAAGCACAAAGGTTGACCCTGTTCGGGCTAACGCTCGCGGTCTGCGCCTTGATCTTCTATATCGGTGACGCGCCGGGCTGGGGTCCGCGCCGCATGGTGTGCGATGCCTATGGCCAGTCGCATCTGGCGGGTCTGCTCGGCGGCGGCGTGTTGCTCGCGATTCTTGGCATTTTTGGCAGCCAGTTGATCCACTGGCGCAGCCGCCTGATCGCGGGCGCACTTAGCGGCGTTGCTATCCTGGCCCTGATCGTGCTGGTGCAGCCAGACTGCCTTGGTGACCCCTATGCGGAAGTGTCTGATCAGGTTCGCCTTGCCTGGCTCAGCGCGGTTGGTGAAGCGCGCGCCATGACGCGCATCTTCTCTGATGATCCGGAAATGGGGGTGCAGAAATTCGGCTTCGTGCTGGCGGGCCTGACTGCTGCGGGCATCATGATCTGGAAAGCGCCGACAGGGCAGCGCCTGGGCCGGGCAATCCTCGGCCTGGCGATGCTGGTCTCAGCCCTGGCCACAGTCTGGCAAATCCGCGGTACGACGTTCAGTCACGTATTTGCGTCAATCGCCTGCGCCTGGCTGGTTGGCAGTCTCGCCCTGCACTGGTTCAAGCAACGCGGCACCGGCCCTGTCCTGGCCCTGTTTGTCGCTGCAGCGCTGGCGTCGCCCATGGGCTGGAACATGATCGCAAGACCGTTCAGCCAACCAGAGCCCTTTCAGACAGGTGACAAGCCCTACCGGGTTATTTGTATCGAACCAGACGCTTATGCAGCCCTGCCGACATCGCCTGACATGAGGATTTTTACGCCGATTGACCTCGGCATGTCAGCCCTTCTGCGGACGCCGCATTCGGTTTTTGCTGGACCTTATCACCGCAATGTCAAAGGCATTGAGCGCGTCACCGATGTGTTCATGGGGCCGCCGGAAGAGGCCAATGACAAGCTGGCGAATATGGGCGCGACGCACCTCCTCTACTGTCAGGGCCTGCCAGAGACAGTCCGCTACAGCAAACTTCGCCCAGAGAGCTTCGCGGCGCTGATGGAAACAGGAAACGTGCCAGGCTGGCTTGAGCCGATGGATGAGCAAGACGAAACCGATGGCACAGTGCGGCTCTACCGGATCGATACATCAGGTCTGCGTTGACCGCTCCGCCGCGATGCGGCATCTGGGGCCATGACAAAATACACTGATCCAAGCGACATCGTCGACGCGCTTGAAGCGCTCTATTCAGAGGCTGCCGAAGCGCTGACCTCGGCGCTCAAGGCTTATCTGACGTCCGGCGCCACGCCGAACCCGACCGACCGCAAAAGCGGCCTGTTCTGTTACCCGGAACTCGTCGTGCACTATAATCCTGACGGCCCGCCGCCGCCGATTTCGCGCGCCTTTGGCAAAATGTCCGAGGCCGGCACCTATACAACGACGATCACCCAGCCGAACTTCTTTCGCCGCTACCTGATCGAACAGCTGACGCCGCTCATGGCCGATTATGAAATCGAGATCGAAGTACGTAAGTCAAACTCGGAAATCCCTTACGCTTATGTCTGGGACCAAGGCCAGGCGCACGGCCTGGACGAGATCAACCCGGCTGAACTGGCAAAATGGTTTCCCTCGCCGAAGCTGACCGATATTGGCGACGAGATCGCCGATGGCGAACTGTTTGATCCGCAGGATGAACGCCCACTCGCGCTATTTGACGCGCCGCGGACCGATTTTTCCCTGAAACGTCTCGCCCATTATACCGGAACGCCGGTCGAGCATTTCCAGCGCTACCTGCTGTTTACCAATTACCATCGCTATGTTGATGCGTTCTGTGACTGGGGGATTGAGCAGCTTGGTGCGAAGTCGCGCTACAAGACTTTGTCCGTCGCTGGCAGCCTTACTGTCGATAGCAAGACCAAGAATGCCCGCGAAGCGATTGATGCGGCGCCTTGGCGCAAATACCAGATGCCAGCCTATCACCTGACGGCGGAAGACGGCTCGGGCATCACACTTGTGAATATCGGCGTCGGGCCGAGCAATGCCAAGACGCTGACCGATCATCTCGCTGTGTTGCGCCCGGAATGCTGGATCATGGTCGGCCATTGCGGCGGCCTACGCCACAGCCAGGCGATCGGAGACTATGTCCTTGCGCACGCCTACTTGCGCGATGACCATGTGCTTGACGCCGTCCTGTCGCCAGACATTCCGGTACCGCCAATTGCCGAGGTTCAGGTCGCCCTTGCTCAGGCGGCCGCTGACATAACCGGCGAGAGCGGCGAAGCGCTCAAGAAACGTTTGCGCACTGGCACAGTGGTGACCACGGATGATCGCAATTGGGAGCTGCGCTTTGGTGAAACGGCGCGGCGCTTCAACAAATCCCGCGCCATTGCCATCGACATGGAAAGCGCAACGATTGCCGCCAATGGCTACCGGTTGCGGGTGCCTTATGGTGTGTTGCTGTGCGTATCGGACAAGCCATTGCACGGCGAGATCAAGCTGCCTGGCGCGGCCAATCGCTTCTATGAGCGCGCCATTGGCGAGCATATCCGCATCGGCATCGAGACCCTGGAGAACCTCTCCAGCGGCGAAGCGGCGCTGCACTCTCGCAAATTACGGGCATTCGATGAGCCGCCGTTTAGGTAACGCGGCGATAAAGTGGACGGACCGATGCAGCTGGCCTAAATCCTGCCCAAGCAGGAGACAGTAATCTATGAAAACCCGCGTCTACGCCCTGGAGGGCGTCAACAATTTCCGTGATTTCGGCGCTTATGAGGGCGCGGGCGGCAGACAGATCCGCGCCAATACGCTCTACCGATCCGCCCAATTTGGGGAGGCGACAGATACTGATATTCAACAGCTTGAAGCCCTGAATATCCGCGTTCAGGCCGACCTGCGCCGCCCGGATGAACGCGAACGCCATGGCCATCGCTGGCCGGGCAAAGCTGTCACAGTGATCAAGAGCGACAAGGGCCGCGCTGCTGAAGCCCCGCATGTCCGCTTCATGTCTGAAGTTGCCGTAGGCGCGGCAGAAGCAGAAGGCTGGATGGTCGAGTATTACAAGAACGCGCCTTATCGCGAGTCACTGGTCGATAGTTACCGGATCTGGTTTGAAACGCTTGCCACGCTCGGCGAAAACAGTGCCGCTGTGGTCAATTGCGCCGCTGGCAAGGATCGCACCGGCATCCTCTGCGCCCTCACGCACCATGCGCTTGGCGTCGACCGCGAGGCGGTGTTTGCCGACTATGTTCTGACCAATCAGGCGGGCCGGGTCGAGGAACGCCTGCCGAAAATGGCTGAGCAGTTCAACGCGCATATCGGCAAGTCATATGACCATGATGTCTATCGGCCATTCATTGGCGTGCGGGCGAAATATCTTGAGGCGGCGTTTGCCAGTATTGCTGAACAGTCCGGTTCATTAGAGGCCTATCTCAAGACCACGCTAGGTGTCGGCGAAAAGGAAACCGCCGCCCTGCGCGCGCGCTTGCTCGCCTAGAAGCTGACATCCACGCCGAACAGGATCTCTTGCGGTTTGCCAGGGCGCAAGCCAGATGGACGGCGGGCTGCAAGATAGGTCTCATCGAACAGGTTCTCGGCTTTGACCTTGAGGCGGACTCTGTCGGTCAGGTCATAATGCGCGGCAAGGTCGACCAAAGTGCGGGCATCGATTTCTTCGCTGGCTGGGATGCTGCCCTGGCCGGGGGTGCTGCGCGCTTCGCTGACATAGTTGACCAGCGCGTTGACGCCCCAGCGCTGACCATTGATGCCGCCGCTCAGGGTAAACTGGTGCTCAGGCACATAGATCAGCGCGTCACCTGCTGTGACGCTGCCAAAGAAGTCGCTCTCAAACGAGGTCTGGAACTCAGCCTCTGTATAGGAATAGGCGGCATTGAGCGGCACTGACAGGCCAGAGAGACCGAGCGCCGTCGCTGCGTCCCAGTTTGCCGTCAGTTCAACACCATAGACATCTACGGCGTCACCATTGAAGGCATCTCCCGGCTCGCAATTTCCGCCAGAGGAATTGGTGCACTCGCCAAGCAGATTTGAATAATCGTTGAAAAAGGCGACGCCCTCCAGATAGAGCTCGCCCTGATCGAACCGCGCGCCGATCTCATACTGCCAGGACTCTTCGCTTTCGGCCGCGCCGCTGGTTGCGCCAACCGGTGAGAAGCCTTTATGGACGCCGCCGATCAAGTCGACCTGGTCGCTGATCGCGTAGACTGCAGAAAGCGATGGCAGCACGACCTGTTCGCCTGCCGAGCGTGTATTGGTCGGCCCCAAGGCGCGACTAGGGTCAGCGGTGGAGAAATCATCTCGCGTGACATCATAATCTTCAAAGCGCAGGCCGCCGGTAACCTGAAACCGGTCGGTCAACTCGACCCTGTCAAGGACGAAGGCCGAGAACGCCTCGGCGCTGGTCACGCGATTGGTTGTGCCGCCAGCCGGGCCGGATGTGGTGAGCAGAAGTAGACCGTTTTCCAGTCGGTAGGCATCTTCCTTCTGGAAGCGGTCTTCTTCATCTTCGTGCAGACGAATGCCAGCATTGAGATTGTGCGTCAGGCCACCAAGTTCGAGTTCGGTATCGATCGTCGCGCTCAGGCCGCGGCTGTAGTATGAGCGGTTATTGGCCCGTACGACCAGACTGTTGTCGATACTCGTAGCGCCGGTCAGCAAATCGTATTCAGCTGAAAAAACGCTCGGGTCATCCAGAATGGACGACAAGCCAATATCACCGCTGGCCCCGCCGCCCGCCGCATTGACACCCTGTAGCTTGTACCAGTTACGCGCAACCTCATTAGAATAAGCGATGACGGTAAACTGCGTCTCAGCGCTGAGCGCAATCTGACCGGTGAGCTGGAACAGTTCATTATCATTGACGATCTGGTCATTGCGGGCGGCGTCATAGAGCCGGAACGGGTCGGCATCAAAATCATCCTGGGTCAGACCTAGATAGGTCTGGTTGGAGGTCTCATCCTTGCTTTGATATTTCAGTTCCAGTGACCAGGGCATAGGACCACTATCGCCATACAGCGCAGCCTTGATGACATAGTCACTGATGTCAAAGCCGGTATCAGGACCGCCGGAATCACGCTCAAGGAAGCCATCGGCTTCATCCTGAACAGTTTCAACTAGAAGCCCGAAATCGACCCCGCTTGTCAGGGCCTGGCGCGTACCGATATTGGCATGCAGACGCTGGCGGCCATAATCGCCCCAGAGGATTTCAGCGCGGCCTGATGTTTGATCAGGAATCTCGGTCGAGAAGAGATGGATCGCGCCGCCTGTCGTGCGCGGACCATACTGGATCACGGAGGGGCCCTTGGTCACCTCTACGGCGCTGATCCTTGTGCTCGCCGGGAAGTAATAGGCCGATGGCGCGGCATAGACAGCCGGGGCGACCGGCACACCATCTTCCATGATCATCACCCGCGAATTGCGGTCAGACCCCGATCCCCGAAGCCCGATATTCGGGCGCAGGCCATAGCCTTCCTCTTCCTGAATGTTCACACCGGGGACGACACGGAGAACCCGCAGAATGTCGCTATGGCTATGTATTTCCAGGGCCTCGGCATCGATATAGTCAATCGACCCACCGACATTCTCCTTGCCGCCAGCGGCGCCAATAACTGTGATCGTTTCAAGCGTCTGAACATCCTCTGGAACGGTTTGCGCAGACGCCAGACCTGAGACCGTGAGGCTAAGCGCGATGAGGGAGGAAGCGGTTCGGGTCATTGGAAAACTTTATTTGCTATTGAGAATTACTTTCAATCGCGTGTGGCATAGTTGAGAATTATTCGCAACTAGGTATTTTCCGCAGAATCCGATTTGTCACAGGGCTTGTGTGAAAACCGCCACACCGGATAAGCATGACTATGACAGATACGATCCGCCTCAGCGCCGTTCAGGCGGCACCAGTTTTATTCGATAAACAGCAGAGCCTCGAGAAGGCACTGAACTGGATCAATCAAGCCGCCAGCGACAAGCCGGACCTGATCGCGTTTGGCGAGGCGTGGTTGCCTGGCTATCCGTTCTTTGTTGATAGCCCGCTATCGGACACATGGTGGCAGGCCGCTGCGGAGTTGTTGGCAAACGGCGTGCTGCTTGATGGCCCCGAGGTTGAGGCGCTCTGCAAAGCCGCCAGGACGGCCCGGGCCGATCTTGTCATCGGCATAAATGAACTCGACCCTCAGACCCGCGCGACGCTTTATTGCACCCTGTTGACCATCTCCAAGGACGGCGACCTGCTCAACCGCCACCGCAAACTCAAACCAACTCACCATGAGCGCTCGATCTGGGGCGACGGCGATGCCAAAGGCCTGCAGCCAGTTCAGCGTGATTGGGGGCGTGTGTCCGCGCTGAATTGCTGGGAGCACAATGCCGTGCTGCCTTCCTATGCAATGATGGCGCAGGGCGTTGACGTTCATGTCGCCGCATGGCCGGGGCGGGAACCTGAAACTCCGCCAAGCCAGCCTGTCTGGTCGCGGCAGTTGCTGCTTAGCCGCGCCTTCGCCAGTCAGGCCGGGGCGTGGGTGATCTGCTCGGCTGGGATCCGCATGAAACAAAACGTTCCAGAGCGTTTTCAATCGCTTTATGAGTTTGATCATAATGGCGGCTCGGCGATCATCGATCCGCGCGGCGAGCTTGTGGCGGGTGTGCTGACGGGTGAGGAAGGTATCCTGACGGCGGACGCAGACCTGGCGATGGCCCGCGCCTGCAAGATCGCAAGTGACCCGGCCGGGCACTATTCCCGGCCTGATCTGTTTCGTCTCGAAGTCAATGGCCGCGAAATCTATCCGGGCGATCGCAGCTAGGCTTACTTGCTCAGGGTTTCAGCAAATTTGCGCGCAAAGCGACGGGACGTGCGCCGGGCATCGGTCCACGTTGAAGAGCCGATGACGTCACGAATATTGGATTCGTACCAGTCATATTCCTTGCTGCCCAATTGCGTGCCGTCGCCGTCAAAGGCAGTGGCTTTCAGGTGCATTCCGCCAATCGACAGGGAGTGCGCAAAGCTCAGGCCGGGTTCATTGCCGAGTTGCTCGAAGGTCGGCCGGTTCGGCTTGGCGTCAATGATCTCGACATCAACGCGTGCAACCTCGATACCCGCTTTGGCGAATTCGCGGTCCATGTCTTTGATGATCAGTTCGGTCAGGTATTCACCTTCGCGCTCACCGTAATTGTCGCTTAGCTCTTCAGCGAAATCTTCGCTGTAGCCAACACTATATTCCGTCGCAGCGGCGAACGGAACAAGGGCAAGGGCAGCGAAGGCAGTAATGAAAGTTTTCATGTCAGGCTCCTTCAAGTCTTGGCGCTTAGTATAGCGCCAAGACTATAGATGAGCCAATCACAACCCGGTGTGAACAGGATCAGACCGTATCCACGAAGACAATTTCAGCGTCGTCCAGACCCTTCAATGTCACCGATTCTGATCCGGTGATCGCCGCGCCGTCGCGGGCATTGAGCACCTCGCCATTCAGCTCGATCGACCCTGCTGCCAGCACCAGATAGCCGTGGCGATCTGCCTTGACGTCATAGGTCAGGGTCTCGCCAGCTTTCAGCGTCGCACCCAACACATGGGCATCCTGATGAATTGGCAGGGCCTCCCCTTTTGGGTTGCCGCTGGCCAGAACGGCCCAGCTGCCTGAACGGTCTGCTTTGGGGAATTTACGCGCGCCCCAGCCGGGCTTCTCCCCGGTCTTTGCTGGCTCGATCCAGATCTGGAACAGTGTCGTGTCCTCGCTTTCGGCATTCCACTCGGAATGCTGCACACCGGTCCCGGCGCTCATCACCTGAACATCGCCAGCTTCGGTGCGGCCCTGATTCCCCATAGAGTCCTTGTGCGTGATCGCACCGCTGCGCACATAAGTGATGATCTCCATGTCGCGGTGGCCGTGTGGCGGGAAGCCAGTATTCGGTTTGATCGTGTCGTCATTCCACACTCGCAACTTGCCGTGGCTCATGCGCTCGGGGTGATAGTATTGCGAGAAAGAAAAATGATAGTTGGCGTCCAGCCACTCATTCCTGAATGTGCCGAGATCGGAAAAGCGTCTAATATCAATCATTGCAGTCTCTCCTTTCAGTCTTGCGTTATTTGCAAGATGGCCGTTCGCTCCATTGCTCTGAAGGTAGCTGGCATGAAATTCAATTATGTACAGGGCGCATAAGGCGACCGCTGACATTTCTGTCACCTTCTAGGCGGTCTTGCATTGATCCCCCTCGGTCTATCGGCTAGGGGATTTCTCTAAGGGCTCTTACGGGCGCGTAACATTCGCAATAATGAACGCGCTGCGGGGACGGCTCTCCTCTGGTCCCAGCAAGCGCCAAGACGGAGTGACCCTTATGTCTCTGGCAGGCTATGAACTGTTTGCGATCGTTGGCTTCATGCTGGCGGCCTATTCCATCGTTGCCAATGACGCGATCCAGACGCTCGGAACATTCCTGTCCTCAAACAGTAAGCGCTCTTGGGTCACACTCTGGGTCTATGCCTGCTCGATCATTGTCGCGGTCATGGCCTATGGTTATTTCACGCTGGACGGCGATATCGCCTTTGGCAGGTTGAACACCATCCCGTATCCTGAGGGCGGTGTTCAATGGTGGCATGCGCTGCCGCCACTGGTGCTATTATTCCTGACCCGCTTTGGTATCCCGGTTTCGACGACCTTCCTGGTATTGACCATTTTCGCCATGACCGGCGGTGCAGCGACCGAAGGCGTGCTGGGCAAGATGCTGACCAAGTCGGCGCTCGGCTATGTTGTTGCGCTGGCAGCTGGCGGCGTCGTCTATATCCTGGTCTCGCGCACCTGGGAGCGCTGGATTTCCAATACCAGGGACAAGCCGCTCGGCCTGCACTGGACCGCCCTGCAATGGCTTTCGACCGCTTTCCTGTGGTCGCAATGGCTGATGCAGGATCTCGCTAATATCTTCGTTTTCCTGCCGCGCACCACCGACACTCTGGCAGATGGCAGCATCGCCGTCTCCTTCAGCCCATATATGCTGATCTTTGCGACCTTGCTGATGTTGGTCCTGCACGCCTATATCTTTGCCACCCGCGGCGGCGAGATCCAGAAGATCGTTCTGTCCAAGACCAACACAACCGATATCCGTGCGGCCACAATGGTCGACTTCATCTATGGCATTATCCTTTTTATCTTCAAGGAGATGAGCGACATCCCGATGAGCACGACCTGGGTCTTCCTCGGTCTGCTCGCCGGGCGCGAGATTGCGATTGCTTATGTTGGCGGCCTGCGCAACCGCATGCAGGCGCTGGGCGATGTCGGCAGCGATATTGTCCGCGCCGGTATTGGCCTGATCATTTCGGTCGTCCTGGCCGTTGGCATGCCATGGCTGGCGACCGGCGTGATGCCGCGATTCTAGGCTGGGTTTTGCCCAGCACTTGCGGCCGCTCAGTCGGAAACTGGTCGGTGGTTTGATCAAATTGTGCTTGGGAGAGGCGGAGGCGGGTCGGAGGTGCGTTGCAGCACACAGCTCCGCTTTGCCACGGCGTGTCCGTGGCATCCATCACCCGTAGCAACGGCATGAGCCGATTTGACTTCAGGAGCTGGACCCCATGGACAAGCCATGGGGAGGCGGGTTTGGGGGATTTGCACGAGCCGCGACCAGTGTCCTGCGCCATCAAGGTGCGGAGCGAGATCATTAGATCCCCACCCCTTCGGCGCGTTCGGATCATCGCCCAGCGCCAGCACAATCACCTGTCCCCAGGCCGAGACCATGATCAGCCGCTCGCGGCCATCCTGGTCCTTGAGCGCCAGCAGAAAGGCCAGCTGCAACCATAGCCACGGCCAGAAAACAGGCGGGCAATCCTCAAACAGGTCACGGAAACGGGTGAAGATCATGTGGTCCAGACAGGCTCAATCAGGGGTCAATCGAGGCTCAGTATAGGGTCAGTCAGGCAGGGGGCGGATAAGTTTGCTGAAACCTCGACCCGATATGGGCCAAAGCAAAGGATTGCCCCGAGGTCCACGCCTAATTTCAGCGTCAAAGAGGAGATAAGTGAGCGGCCTAAACCGCCAACAAATAGACGGCTATTTCGTGGGCTTGCAATCGAATAGGATTCGCTGAGGCTGTGCTTTGGTCTGCGAACCCGACATGAGCAACAGATATCCCTTTCAACATAATCTCTTGCGAAAGGTTGAAAACCATGTACTTTGTATTTCAAAGTACTTAAATATCATGAAGGAGCAAGAATGGAGACCGCGATTGTCCTGGAAAGCGTACATAAAAACTATGGGAAGGTGCTCGCGCTTCGAGGGATTGATTTAACGATCTCCGCTGGCGGTATTACCGCTATTCTCGGGCCAAACGGTGCGGGCAAGACGACACTCATGAATGTCCTACTTGGTTTGGTGAGCGCATCATCCGGCAAAGCGCGTGTTTTGGGTCACGCCCCTGGCTCAAAGTCCGCGCGCCTGCAAATCGGCGCGATGTTGCAGGCTACTGAGCTGCCTGAACTCCTTACTGTGCAGGAACATATTGATCTGTTTGCAGCTTATTATGCTTCGCCTCGCCGCGTCGATGAAACTCTCGAAATCACGGGCTTGGCACATCTGGCGCGTCGTCCCTATGCGAAGCTGTCCGGCGGACAGAAGCGCCGCGTCCAGTTTGCTGCAGCGATCGTCGGCAATCCGAAACTCGTATTTCTGGATGAACCGACGACCGGGCTCGATCCAGACGCGCGAAAGACCCTTTGGGATGTCGTCGATGGGTTAAAAAAAGATGGGGCCACCATTCTGCTGACCACACATTACCTGGAAGAAGCGGACGCCCTTGCCGATCGCGTGCTGATGATCGACCAGGGCAACATTGTCGCCGATGGGCCTATCGCAGACATTCGCGCAAAAGTCGGCGGCAAACGGATGTCGTTTGTGGCTGAGCTTCCGGCAGACTTGCTGGCCAGGACGGCCGAGATACAGTCTGCAACGAAAACCGGGCGATACACAGAATTGCTCGTCACCGACCCTATCCCGGTTCTGAAACGCTTGCTTTCAGCTGACATTCGCCTCGAAGACCTCACGATCAGTGGCACGCGCCTGGAAGACGCCTTCCATGTCTTGACGGGAAAGGGACTTGAACCTGCGACCAAACATGAAGGAGAGCCCGCATGAGCGCCCTGGTAAAAGAATGCTCAGCCGAACTCCTCAAGGCCATCAGAGCCCCAGCCTACTTGATCCCAACCTTATTGTTTCCGGTTTTATTCTATGCCGTTTTCGGGGTGCTTATCGCAGGCGGCAATGCACAACAGGCGACTTACATGTTAGCCACATACGGTGTCTTTGCCGCGATGGGGCCAGCCCTGTTCGGATTTGGCGTTGGGCTGTCTTTGGAACGTGACAAGGGTTGGCTGGATCTCAAACGCGTCATGCCGATGCCGCCGTCAAACTACCTCATCGCGAAGCTTGTCGCGGCTTTGGCGAGCAGCGCAGCCGCTCTCTTTTTGATCTATGCCGTCGCAATCGCCCTGGGCGGTGTGGTTTTGACGACAGGTCAGTTTGTGCAGCTGTTTATGGCGCACCTCGCCGCAGTTTTCCCATTTGGATTCATCGGTCTGACGATTGGTCTATTGCTTAAGGGACAGCCAGCACTGGCCATCACCAATGTGCTGAACCTCGGCCTCGCCTTGCTTGGCGGGCTGTTCATGCCATTGCAGTTTTTTCCGGAGGTGATGCAAAACATTGGGCAAGTCCTGCCAAGCTACCTCGCCGCACAAGTGGCTTTAGCAATTACAGATGCGAGCGATGCAAACGCCCTTCAGTCACTCCTGATTTTGGCGGTGTTCACGCTTGTCTTTGCTATTTTCGCTCTGCTTAGCTGGGGCCGACAGCGGCCCTAAGTGGCTCCCCAAAAATATGGCGCGCAAACAAAAAACCCTTCCGGAGGGAAGGGTTTTTCCAAAGCACATCTTGTCGGACAATAAAGCCTAGAGCAGGCCTTCGCGCTGGGCGCGTTTGCGGGCCAGTTTGCGGGCGCGGCGAACCGCTTCGGCTTTCTGGCGAGCTTTCTTTTCAGAAGGCTTCTCGAAATAGGTGCGAGATTTCATTTCACGGAACAGGCCTTCGCGCTGCATCTTCTTCTTCAGTGCGCGCAGGGCTTGTTCGACATTATTGTCGCGGACGGTAATCTGAATAATGGTCAACTCTCCATAGATGTGCTGTGTTTGGCCACTGGCGTGGCCCGATATTTGAACAAGCCGCGCGTATAACATGTCCAATCCCGCTTGCCTACCATTGGTTCCACAATGACAAAAACGCCCTCCGAGACCCTGAGAAACCGCTGGCTGGAGGCTGTTTTGCGGCTGGTTCCGGACCATGGCTGGACCAAGGATACGCTGCACCGTGCGGCAGAAAAGGCAGAGCTGGACGAGGGCGAGCAGGCGCTGGCCGCCCCGGGCGGGGTCAATGACCTGATCGATCAGTTCTTTGAAAATGCCAGCGATGGCATGCTGGAAACGCTGGCGACAGAGGACCTCGACGCCCTGCCGGTACATGAACGTGTGGCCAAGGGCCTGCGGACCTTTCTCGACCAGCTTGAACCGAACCGCGAGGCGGTGCGGCGGGCCTCGGCGCGCGGCATGATGCCGTGGGGCGCGAAGGCGGCGGCAAGCCGGGTCTGGTCGATTGCCGACGCGATCTGGGAGGTCGCAGGCGATACAGCGACCGACTATAACCGCCAGACCAAACGGGCGCTGCTTTCAGCGGTAATCCCGTCTGTCGTGACGTTCTGGCTGGCAAACAAGGACCGCGAGGCGGTTAATGCGCATATCAAGCGCCGCCTGCAAATGGCGATGTTTATCGGCAAGAATGGCGGCAAAGTCGCCGGGCCGATGCTGAAAGCCTGGTGGTCACGATACAAGCTGTAGAACGGCGATAGCTCAGGCCCGTTTCAGCGTATAGCCAACCCTTGGGAAATGCAGGTGAAGGTTGCCAGCCCGTTCGTCCTGGCGCGCAATGATAACCCGCTCTGCATTGGCGATGACGAGGTCGCCGGACACCCAGTCCTTGCCGTAATTGTCCGGCGCGATCTGTACCGGTGCGCCTGGTGAGAAGTCGCGCAGCTCGCCCGCCGTTGAGGCAGGTTTCAGGCGCGGGGCGCCATTATAGGCGATGCCGAGCGCATCCTCGCCCGTGATCTCCTCCGGGGTCTGGCCCTTGAAATCCTGCATCCGTTCATACCAGCGCCGGGTCAGCGGCGTTGACTGGAAACACGTGGCCAGGAAGTCGGGAATATTGCGCTCCATGAACCATGGATTCATGAAGGCGTGAACGTCAACCAGGCCGGGCTTGGCACCGACCAGGAAATTACCGGCGCCGGTGCCCTGTCCGCCGGTCAGGCGCTCCTCCAGCCAGATCAGCTGCGAGCGCCACTGGTCTCGCAACATTGGGGCCTCGGCTTTCAGGGTCTTGATATCAAAGCCGGGACCAAACATCCTGGCGCGGTCCTCGATGAACTCAGCCGGAACCTTGTCGGCCATGGCGCCGAAGATGACGCCGACACTGGTCTGGAACCATTTCAGGTCGCACCATCCGGCCACCATTCTGGACAGGCCCTCATGCCCCGGCAGGTTCAGCGACGGCATCTGGAAGCGGCGCTCCAGCTCGATCAGGATCAGCGCCGTGTCGCAATAGATATCAGCGCCGATCTGCATGACGGGGGTGCGGCGATAGCCGCCGGTGAGCGGCATCAAGTCAGGCTTGGGCATAATCCGGGGAATGTCGACAGCCGACCAGCCGAGATTCTTCAGGCGCAGCGCCAGACGGATTTTTTCGGCAAAGGGCGAGGGGCCGTACTGGTGCAGAATGATACTGTTGGCATCGGCCATGGACTTGCCTCCCCAGACATTTCGTCAAATCTTGCGCGTTTTGGCTGGTATGGGAAGGGTTTGGCTTCAGACGTCCACGGTTTTGACCGTGATCGCGCCCGTCGCAGCAAGCGCCGGAATGCGCTGGCGTGCCATTGCGACATCCGCCAGGTCAAGATCGGCGGAAATGAAGCCGGGGTGATCGTGATCAGCCTCGGCCAATACCGTTCCCCAGGGCGATATGATCAGCGAGTGACCATAGGTCTCCCGGCCATCCTCATGGCGGCCACCCTGCGCTGGAGCGAGCACGAAGGAGCCGGTTTCGATGGCACGGGCGCGCAGCAATGTGTGCCAATGGGCCTGACCGGTCACTTTGGTGAAAGCGGCCGGAACGGTGAGCACCTGCGCGCCGGCCTGGGCAAGACTGCGGTAGAGGTAGGGGAAGCGAACATCGTAGCAAATCGTAAGACCAAGCGCGGCGAGCGGTGTATTGACGAGGATCGCTTCCTCGCCAGGCCGATAGGCTTTGGACTCACGGTAGGACTGGCCGTCCCCAACCTCGACATCGAACATGTGGATCTTGTCATAGCGCGCCGAAATCGTACCAGTCGGCGTGATCAGGATAGAGCGATTGGCAAAGCGCGCATCGCTTTCATGGGTCACCGCCATTGAGCCAATCAGCAGCCAGATGCCCAATTCGGACGCGAGCGCCTGAAAGGCTTTCAACGCCTCATCATCTGCTTCGCTGGTGATCTTGGATCGTGCCTGTCCTGGCCGGATGTCCAGCAGGCTGGTCATTTCCGGTGTCGCGATCAGCTGCGCCCCATCGGCTGCTGCCGCGCGGATCTGAACCGAGGCCGCCTCAATATTGGGGCGAACCTCGGTGCCTGAGCGCATCTGGATGCAGGCGGCCCTGACCATAGTCTAGACCTGCGCCAGGGCCTGTTCGAGATCGGCAATGATGTCAGCGGCGTCTTCAATGCCCACCGAAACGCGAACCGTGTCTGGCGCGGCGCCCGCCTGCGTCTTCTGCTCATCTGACAATTGGCTATGGGTGGTGGAGCTCGGGTGAATGATCAGCGAGCGCGTATCACCAATATTCGCAAGGTGGCTGAACAACTGGACGCTCTCGACCAGTTTCACACCGGCCCCGTGGCCACCCTTGAGACCAAAGGTGAAGACCGCGCCCGCCCCTTTCGGGCAATATTTCTGAGCCAGAGCATGATACTTGTCGCCGGGCAGACCGGCATATTGCACCCAGCTGACCTTTTCGTGAGACTGAAGCCAGGTTGCCACTTCCAGTGCGTTCTTGCAGTGCCGGTCCATGCGCAGCGGCAAGGTCTCACAACCGGTCATGATCATGAACGCATTGAACGGCGATAGTGCCGGTCCGAGATCGCGCAGACTGAAGGCGCGCGCGGCGATCGCGAAGGCGATATCGATTTCGGCGCCATCTGGTCCAAGTGGCAGCGCGCCAAAGCCTTCGGCGAAATTCAGGTCATTATAATAGGCCTGCGGCGTCGCCATGGTCGGGAATTTGTCAGCGTGCGCCTTCCAGTCGAACTTGCCACCATCGATGACAATACCGCCGATCGAGTTGCCGTGTCCGCCGATAAACTTGGTCAGCGAATTGACGATAATATCAGCGCCGTGTTCGAGCGGGCGGCAGAGATAGGGCGAGGCCATCGTATTATCGACAATGTAGGGGACGCCGTGGCGGTGCGCGATCTCGGCAATGGCCGCCATGTCGGTGACGACGCCGCCGGGATTGGCCAGGCTTTCAGAGAAAACCGCGCGGACTGTGTCATCCATTGCCGCTTCGACCGCTGCCAGATCGCCAATATCGACAAATTCGACCTCCCAGCCAAACTTCTTGAAGCCGTGACCAAGCTGGTTGATCGACCCGCCATAAAGCTGTTTGGCGGCGACGATCTTCGTCCCCGGCTGCATCAGAACGTGGAAGACAAGCAATTGCGCGGCATGACCGGAGGCGGTTGCGACGCCCATTGTGCCACCTTCGAGATCGGCGATCCGGGATTCCAGCGCACCTGTAGTCGGGTTGCCGATCCGGGTATAGATGTTTCCGAACTCCTGCAGCGCGAAGAGTTTCGAGGCGTGTTCGGCATTCTCGAACACGAAACTGGTCGTCTGGTGGATTGGCTGTGCGCGTGACCCCGAGACTGGGTCTGGCGCCGCTCCGGCGTGGAGAGCCCGTGTTGAAAATCCCTGGGTCATGCTGTGTTCCTCGTTTTATCCGGTTTTTTTCTGGTCCACGCTGGACCTCTGGCCACAATCGAATAGCTTGAAAAGCAAGCCGAATGAAAGTCGGTAAACAAAAAATACCTGGGAGGGTGAGCAAACAATGATTGACCTACAGGCCATGCCGCACATGGCAGACATTCCGCGGGTTCAGGCTGAGCGCCGCCCTGACGCCGTCGCGATGTGGTTCAAAGGCGAAGAAACCACCTATGCCGAATTCGACAAGCGAACAAACCAGGTCGGCAATGGCCTGCTCGCGCTGAACGTCAAACCGAATGACCGGGTGGGTTACCTCGCGAAGAACACAGACAGTTATTATGAGATTCTGTTTGGCTGCACCAAAATCCGCGCGGCGCTGAACGGTGTCAATGTCCGCCTGGCCCCGGCCGAGATCGCCTACATCCTGTCCGATGCGCAGGTTTCGGTGCTGTTTGTCGGGCCTGAATTCTATGGCCTGATCCGCGATATCATGGATCAGTGCCCGAAGCTGGAACATGTGATCTGCATTGGCGGCGCCGATGGTGACTGGCCGGACTACGCGGCCTGGCGCGAGGGTCAGAGCAGCGATGCGCCAGGCCTCAAGACCGAAGACGATGACGATGTCATCCAGCTCTACACGTCCGGAACGACGGGTCTGCCCAAGGGCGTGATGCTGACCAATGCCAATTATGCCGACCTGTTTGACGCCGCCGCGAGCCAGGAATGGGCGAGCTACAAGGCAGGCGATGTGGTGATGAACGCCATGCCGCTGTTTCATGTTGCAGGCTGCAATTCGGGGATACTTGCGCTGGCCCAAGGCGCCAAGACCGTTGTCGTGCCAGATATTGTACCTACCGAAATCCTCGACCTGATCGAGCAGCAAAAGATCAATCACGCCATGTGGGTGCCGGCCGTCATCCTGATGCTGAGCCAGATGCCGGACTTCCGCACGCGCGATTACAGCTCCTTGCAACAGGTCTTTTACGGCGCCTCACCGATTACCGAGGACCTGCTCAAACTGGCGATGGAGGTTATGGAGGCGCGCTTTACACAGCTCTATGGCCTGACCGAAACCTGCGGCATGGCCACCTTCCTGCCGCCAGAGGCACATGATCCGGGGCGCGGCAAACTGCGCAGCTGCGGCATCGGATATCCGGACCGGGACGTCCTGTGTGTTGATGAAGACGGAAAGCCGGTTGCGACCGGCGAGGTTGGCGAGATCGTGGTCAAGGCTGGCTTTGTCATGAAAGGCTACTGGAACCGTCCGGAAGCCACCGCCAATGCGATCAAGAATGGCTATTTCTATACCGGGGACGCGGGCTATATGGATGAGGAAGGCTTTGTCTATATCCACGACCGGATGAAGGACATGATCATCTCCGGCGGCGAGAATATCTACCCAGCCGAGGTCGAGAATGCGATTTTCGGCCATCCTGATGTTGCTGATGTCGCCGTGATCGGTATCCCGGATGACAGATGGGGCGAGACGGTCAAGGCGGTTGTCGTGCCCAAACCTGGCCAGACGCCATCACCTGAAAGCGTTATCGCCTGGGCCCGTGAGCGCATTGCCGCCTATAAATGCCCGAAATCGGTCGATTTCATTGAAGCCATGCCGCGTAACCCTTCCGGCAAAATCCTGCGCAAGGATCTGCGCAAGCCATATTGGGAAGGCATTGGCCGCAATGTCAGCTAGGTACGGATTAGGGAAATCCCGTATTTCCTAACGAATAGTCAGGATTTTCCCGGCATCTTGCCAGACAAGCAGATCTGGAGACGTCCATGTACGATGCGCGTGGCGGTAAGAGTAGTTTGGGCGATTCCGGAGGAATGCTGTTCGGCGTCCTGACCATCGCGGTTGTGGCAATAGCCTTCTTTGGTGTCCTGATGTGGCCAAACGGTGATGCGCCGACCACCAAGACAGCAAGTGTGGCACCCGCCAGCGACTATGCCATTCTGACCAAGCTCGATGACAGCAATACCAAACGCTATGTCCGCGCGCTGGCGCGTATTTCGCCCGATGCGGCTGAAACGCTGAACGAGGATGCGGCAGCGGCGATTGCCCGCGGCGCAGACGAGGATGAACTGGCAAAACTTGTCCATGCCAGCTTTGCCGAAGATACAACCGCATGGATGAAGCCAATGGCCAAAGTCGATGTGCGCTACATCAATGAATTCCTGACCTATACCAAGGACACGCTACGCAGCCTGTCGTCTTCACGGTCAAAGTGGTGCCTGGCATCGACCTATGAGGATATGGGAACCAAATCCCAGATCGAGTTTATGAATGCCGTGCTGAACGGCTTCGATTATGGCTCGCCGCTCTACAATTACACCATCGAGGCCAATGCCATCCTGTTCGAAGCGGCGGCAGAAGCCCGGGACAACCCGCAAAGCTATGGCAAAGTGACCAGTCAGGATGAGGCGGCACTGCAGGGCCTCGCCATGAAACTGATGATGAACCCGGAGATTATGCGCCTGTCGCAAATGAACGCGATGAGTGCGAGCCAGAAGAAACAATCGCTCGGCAGTATCAATATCTGCAAACTCGGCATTATCGGGGTCGACGCCTTTGCCAGCTTGCCCAATGGCACGAAAGGTCGGCTTTGGGCCGAAGGCTTCCGCCAGATGGATAGCGGCGCGATCGAAAAAGCCATGGGCCAGATGGGCGGCTTCTAGGCTTTCCGATCCAAAAGTTTGACGCAGACTGACCGACTGGCTTAGGCCTAGCCGGGCCTATTCTTGAAGCCGGGATACAGTTTTGCTGCGCCGAATTTCTGAAACACCATTGGGACTGAAGTCCGGCGCCGCCATTCTGGTGGCCGTTGCGCTGGGCTTTGCTGCGGTGCTGCTGAGCCGGGACAGCGCGGCACCGATAGACGAAGACCGATCAACCTCAGACGCCATCAACCTCTATGGCGAGCTGGACCCGGTATCTGCGCGCTATCTTGCAGCGCTGGACCGCGCAGCACCCGATATCGCCGGGGAGCTGCGCCCGGCCCTGCAGACGCTCATGCATGCCAACCGCGAAGATATCATTGGCCAGCGGCGACTGGTCCTGATGGCGGGGATTGCTGCCTACCGCGACCATGGCATCTTCCTGCGCCGCGCCAGTGTCGACCAGTTCGACCGGATCATCGCCCATTTTGAGCGCGGCGTGACGGAGCTGTCTGAGGCTGGCTCACCATGGTGCAACGGCCCGCAAGTCGAAGCGTTCCTGCGCCTGCACGAGAGAGACCTGATCCCGAAACTGGTCGATGAGGTTGCCGCATCCAGAACCGCGTATGACTGGGCGCTGGACTGGAACACGCTGTTTCTGGACGCGGTTGAAACCTCCAAAGCCAAGCCTGTGCTGCACGGGCGACGCACTACGGCTGACAAGGCCTTGCTACAGCAGACTGGCATGACACTTGGGCCGGACCGCTGGGCATTGGCGCTACAGATCGCCGCCTTCTCGCGCGCCGAAGGGCAGGACTATGAGACAATGCGTAGCGTCATTGAGGGCATTGATGTCTGCGAGATGGGCCTGGCGATGACCGAACTCTCAACCCGCATCCCTCACGGTCCGCGCGGACGCATCTGGGCGCAATTACTGCCGGAAATTTTTGTCGGCAACACGCCCTACGTGCTCTATGTCCTGAACGACTATTTCTTTCTGGACCCTGCCTGATCAGCGCTTCGGCACACCGAGTTGCGCAAGCCGCCATTCGAGCAGGTCGATACGGTCTTGCCCAAAGAAAGCTTCACCGCCGAGCACCATGAGTGGCACGCCCCAATGGTATTTGTCCTGCTCGGCCTGATTGTCGGCAATGACCTGCTCCAGTCTTTCGCTGTCGGCGGCCTGTTCCGCATCAAGGTCGGCAAGGTTCAGACCAGCGCGCCCAGTTGCCTCTGCCAGCGCATCGCCCTCTGTCCAGGCCGCGCCAGACCAGATCAGTGTGGAGACCTCATCAAGAAAAGCCATGCCGGTCTCATTGCCGGCCTCGCAAGCCAGAATTCCCAACCGGGTCAGGCGGTGAATGTGGGGCTGGTCCGGTGATATCTCGCGGGTCATCATGTTCATGACGACCGGATCGGGATTGAGCGGGCCGAGCGGCAGGCCCTCTGACTGGGCGACCCTGACAATGTCATTCAGGAGATAGGGCACCCATTGCGGACGGATCTTGGCGAAGAATTCCGGCGTGCGAATAGCAATTGGATAGACCGGACGCGGACGCACCTCGACCTGCCATTTTTGCGGCAAAGCCCGCAGGCGCCTGGTCGAAAAATAGGAATAGGGCGAACGGAAGGACCAAAACAGGTCAATGGTTTTCATTTTTGCCTCCAAACCCCTAACTGTCGTCGTAATTGGTCTTCAAGTCGTAACAGGAATTGGACAAGGTCAAGCCATGGCGAGCGATAAGTCGATCAAGGCATTCTGGGACAAGCTGCTGGAGCCAACTGGCGCACAGCTTGATTGGTCAAAACTCGACTGGCCAAGCATGAGCTGGAAAGGCTCTGTCGACGCCTTGCGGCTGAACTTCCAGAAGGCCAGCAAGGCGATCGAGAAGGACTTGCCCGATCTGGCAGAAATGTCCGACCTGATTGTGGACGGCGCTGAAGGTCCGCTCAAAGCACGGCTATATGTGCCGCTGGCGGCAGGGATCGGACCGGCACCGGCAATTGTGTTCTTTCATGGCGGCGGCTTTGTCGTTGGCGACCTCGACTCTTATGATGTGGTTTGCAGACGACTGGCTGCTGGCGCGCGGTGCCGGGTTCTGTCAGTGGCCTATCGCCTTGCCCCTGAGCATAAGTTCCCATCAGCCCATGAGGATGCTGCTGCAGTCTGGCACTGGCTGAGCGAGCGCGGCGAAATCCTCGGCTTTGATCCTGACCGGATTTGTGTTTGCGGCGATAGTGCAGGCGGCAATCTGGCAACTTTCATCGCGCAGGAAATGGGCCGCGTGGAGGGGCCGATGCCAGCCTTTCAACTGCTGCTCTACCCTTTGGTACAGTTCGCGGATATTCGCGCAGACAAGCTCGGTTTTCATGAAGGCGGCTTCTTTATCTCGCAAAGCCTGTTTGACTATTTCAGGTCCTGCTACCTTGCCGATCAAGCTGACGGCATGGACCCGCGCGTGTCGCCGCTATTTGCGCCGGACAGTGACTTTGCCGGATTGCCGCCGACGCATATGGTGCTCTGCGGCTGGGATCCGCTCAAGCATGAAGGCCGCGCCTATGCGGCAAAACTGGCCGCACATGGTGTGCCTGTGACGATCCGCGAACATAAAGGCATGGTACATGGTTTCATGAACATGACTGCGGTTTCGAAAGCCGCGCGAGATGCCATTCACGACGCGGGCCTTGTCGTCGGGCGAGCGCTCGGATCACGTGACGCCTAGAATTCACTCGCCACATCGCTGACACATGGTTAATCTAAAGCCTTGGGCCGGGATGTGTGGATTTGAGGACAGAAGGTCGATTATGCGTATAGGAAAACTCTCTGTAGTGGCTGCTTCGGGCGCTATCTTGCTGGGCCTGGCGGCGTGTGACCGTCAGGAAGAACGGGTCGAACGGGTGCAGGAACTGGGCGGTGCTGTGCTGGACCAGCTGGCGGGCAAGCAAGTTGCGGTGCCTCAGGGCAAGAAGCTTGACGAATATCCGGTTGAGGCCCGCGCCATGGCCGGCTCGATCCAGCCGCTCTCACTTCCCGAACTGCCGGATACGACGACGCGGCGCTATGTCATCGGCTCGATTGTCGCCAAGCCACGCGATCTGCCGCCGCCCATCGAGGTCGCCTCGGTCATGGCCGAACCAGACCTGATCGAATATGTCGCCTATGACAAGCAGGCCGAAGCCAAGATCATTATCCCGGATGAGGCCCTGATCGAGGAAGCCGAGCTTGAGCCGGAAATCCTCGACCAGATCGAGAAACCTACGACATCAGGCCGGTCTATCACCGTGATCGATCCACGCGTTGTCCAGCGAACACCGACTTTGTCTAGCCGGACCGTGATAGCTGATGAGCCGGTCGCGCCGCGCGAGAAGCTGCGCAATCAGGTCGAGTTGAAACGGGCGCAGGCACGCGGCCTGCCAACGCCGAATGTCGCCGAAATCCGCACTGTCGTCACAAGAGAGCAACGCATGGAGGCGCTGCCCAAGCTGGCACCCAAGGTCGCCTCGCGTGCCCTGACGCTGCAGAGCGAGACGTTGGTTCGCCAGTTGAGCGCCGAAGACCGAATGATAGATGCGGCGTCCAAATACGGCCTTGCTGCAAGTATCCAGCGCTCTCGCACCGGCCAGATGGTCATCGAGATTGGCGCAGATGCGCTGAGCCCGACCCAGTTCACAACCGAGAGTTCGCCGCGCCAGGTGTTTGGTGTCGAACGCGGTGTCAGCTGCGGCAATGATGGTGTCGAAATGGCAAAATCAGATGTCGAAGTGGCGATGGAATGCGTCATCAGCGAGTTGGAATCGACAGGCGAGTTTGAATATGTCGAGAAGGACTATCTGTTCGATCACCAATTGATCCGTAAACCTGAAGGCCCTGTCGCGCCTGTTTTGATCTCGCCAAATGACCCGCTATTCGACCTGCAATGGCACTTTGCCAATCAGGGAAGCGGCGAGAACCAGTCCGCAGGCGGCGCTGGGTTTGTCGACTTCTGGACGCGTGAAGGCACACAAGGTTCTGGCGATATCGTGGTCGCGGTCGTCGATACCGGTCTCGAAATGGCGCATCCCGAGATCACCGGCTCGGCCAATGTCGCCGCTGGCTGGGACATGGTCACTGATCCGCTCATGGGCAATGACGGCGATGGCCGCGACGCGGATGCCAATGACACAGGTGATGCCTGTCCGGAGAAAGGTGTGTTCGCAGATTCATTTCACGGCACGCATGTCGCCGGAACGGTTGGCGCAGGCCTCAGCAATAATGGCAGCGGCGTTGCCGGCGGGGCCTGGAACGTCAAGATCGTACCGGTGCGCGCGCTCGGCAAATGCGGTGGCCGTCTGTCGGATATCAATGACGCGATCCGCTGGGCCGCTGGGACAATTCCGGAATTTGACGAGCTTGGAAATGAAATCTGGAACGAGAACCCGGCCGACATCATAAATCTCTCGATTGGCCTGTTCAAGACCTGCCCAGCCTCGATGCAGGACGCGATTGATGCAGTAACGGCAGAGGGCGTCATAGTTGTTGCCGCGGCAGGCAATTCGCGCGTCTCAACAGATTTCTATGCGCCGGGTGGCTGCAATAATGTTGTCACTGTTGCGGGCGGCGATGCGCGCGGCTTCATTGCGCCCTATTCGAACTTTGGCGATGCGGTAGACATACTTGCGCCCGGCGGGGATCTCAGCCGCGACGATAATGGCGACAATAATCCAGATGGCGTCCTGTCAACCAAGACAGCACTCAATTGTTTTGATCCGGTGACAGGCGCTGCTGTGGACAAGTGTTTCTACGCCTATGAGCAGGGCACCAGCATGGCGGCGCCGCATGTTTCCGCAGCGCTGGCCCTGATCAAATCAAAACGGCCGGAACTGTCGAGCTCGGACGTCATTGCTCGCTTACTTGACGGCGTGACGCAGATTCCGGAAACTCAGTGTACAGGCCCATGCAGCCAGTATCCGGGCGCGACACCGACCGCCAGCGATCCGAGCATGTGCCTGCGGCCATGCGGGAGTGGCTTGCTGAATCTGGCCGGAGTGGACCTGTCCGACTAGGCCAAATGGAGAGAGGGAGCGCGTTTGCAGAGGTACGTTCACAGCGAAAGACTTGAAGGGTGGCAGGGCCAGATTGCGCTCTGCCTGCTTGCGGCAGCCTTGAGCCTTAGTGCCTGTACGGCAACCGCCCAATCCTCCAGTCCTTCATCTCTGTCATGGATTCCGGGCTGGTCGCAGATACGGCTCAAAATGCAGCAGGCGCGTGCTGAAAAGCTTCAGGTTGACGCCGAGCAGCCCGCCGCAACCTTCATTGTCAAACTGCGCGATGAGCCCCGGTTCACGATGATCAGCAAGACATTTCGGCGCGATGGCGTCGCGGCACGTAAAGTGTTTGATGGCTGGTGCGACGACCACCCGCAATTTGATGGCCTGACGCTGGAAAGCGCGAGCTATTCAGGCGAGCTTGTGATCGGCCTGCCTGCCAGGGATGCACGCACAGCGTCAGATGTGCTGACCGCCTTCCGCGCCCTCGACAATCTGGTCTATGCTGAGCTTGATGTCATGGCGCATCCGAGCAAAAGGGAAGTTCAATGATCTACCGCACAATACCGGCATTGCTTGCCGCGCTCGCACTACCGGCCTGCTATGAGATGAGTGAACCGGACGCGGCCGTTCCCGCCACAGAACTGGCCGAGCCTGAACCGGCAGAGCAACCCGCCACAGCGCCTGAACCGGAAGTCGTGATCGCGTCGACGCCAGCTAGCCGCAAAGCCGAGATTGACTGGACGGCCGCGCGTACAGATTTTGCAGCGCAAGACCCTAATCTCGTGACGCCGCAAGGCGCGGGCACCGTCGCCATACCGATCCTGTTGCCCGAGATTCCGGTCACGGTCGCATCCGACGGACCGTCACCGCTGCGCTTCAACCAGGTGCCGGATGGCTATTTCGCAGTCGTCAAAGGCGAGGTCTATGACATCATCATCAATGGTACTGACAAACTGGTCGGCGCCCCGGACGGCATGACGGCAATGGCGCCGGGTGAGCTGCGCTTTGAAGACACAATGACCGGATCGCAGATCACGTTCAATCGCTATGGGGCATCCTATCTGGTCGAATTTGCCTGTAAGGCACCGGTTACAACCGAGAGCTGCATCACAGAAGCTGAAGCAGTAGAAGCCGTAGAAGAACTCTTATTGGCAGGGACGCAATGAGACAGATTTGGGTTGGCGCCGCCCTTGGCGCGATTCTGGCGCTTAGCGCATGTGATCAGGTCAGGCTGCCGGGAGATGGCCGCGCGCCGCCAGCAGATATTCCAGAGGGTGCGCCGGGACCACCACCGCCTGCGACGCCGGTCGACGATCCTTACAATGAGGGTGACGATGATCCGGTCATTCCGGTCGATATGTCCGATCCGGACACACCAGAGCCCGAAACGGACACAGGCGAACCAGAAACGGATGACCCCGAGCCAGAGGTCACTGACCCAGAGATCCCTCCGGTAGAGTCGGAACCAGAGCCTGAGCCCGAACCACTGCCCGTCAAGTTTCAGTATTATGCACCGGGTGAACTGGTGCCAGGGTCTGGCACTGGCAATCGCACCGACACGCTCTACGCCCCCGACATGGTATTCCCGATTGCAGATGCACCCGCTTTCCCGCAATCGCAGGTCTGGCGATTTGGCGGCGGCATGAGCACTGGTGGACAGTGTGATGCGCGCAATTATGAAGCGCCCTGGCAAGACAATTTCTGCGAGACCCGGTCAAGCCAGAAAAATTCTACACTTTGCCCCGAGACGCGTGTGCATCAGGGTCAGGACATTCGCGTCGGGACCCGGCAAGGCTGTATCGACATGTTCAATGTCCGGCCAGCCAAGCCGAGCCTATACAAAGTCGTCGCGGTCGAAGACGGGATCATCTCCTATCAGGGCGGCTACTACCTGCAACAAAAGGGCACCGCGACCGGCAACATCTACAATTACATCCACCTGAACATGAGCGCTTTACAGGTCGCCGAAGGTGATACGGTCACGGCCGGCCAGCATATTGGCTATGTCTCAGATGATTTTGGCGGCACACCAACGACTTTTCACCTGCATTTTGAAATCAAGGCGCCGCTGGAAGGACAGGGCATTACCCATGTCCCGCCTTACATGTCTCTGGTCAAATCCTATGAGCGCCGCGAGGCCGGGATAGGCGAAGTGATTGAACCGGATCTTGTCGCCGTGGCCAGTATTCCGCAAATCCCAGAGGGGATGGAAATCATTGAGTAAGCGGGCGCGGCACTGGAATTGCAGATAAATAATCTGGATTTTCAGTGTGCGGACGCACTCTTGCCAAGATTTAAGTGTTCAATGATTGCTACAGATGCAGAAACTATTTTGCATCAGGCTCCAACAGAAAGATTTCCAACAATGAGTGCAGGTGACCCATTGGCGGTATCGTATGAAAAGCAAGACGACTCCAAGCGGGCACCGGTGATTACCCTCATTGGCGCCGATCTGCCTGACGCCTATCTTGATGAAGCAGAACCCAGCCAGGCGCTCGACGGGGTCGGACGCTTCTTTGGTAAAGTTGGCTCTCTGGTCAAACTCGGCATCGTTCTCGTGCTCGTAGGAGGATATCCGTTCGCCGTTGTCACCTCGCACAAGATCGATACCAACCCGGTTGTCCTGACACAGGAGATGCCATGGGCGTCCCGTGAGACAGGCACCATGTTGACGCTGCTTGGGCGTGAACTGACAGGCGCTGGTTGGGCGAGCGACCGGTCTGGCTGGCACCCGCAAGCGCGTTTGACCGCCCTTCCCGCCTGGCAGGACGGCTTGATCAGTGCCCTGTCTGATCAGGCGAGCCTGATGGCTGGATTTGCAGCGCTGAATGATGAGGCCGACCAGGATTTGCAGGCGGCAGCCCGGTTACTTGTTCCGAGCAGCGACGGACGTGCCACGCCGCGCCTCAACGCCGCCGCCGAAGCGCTGCAGCGGTATGATGGCCGCCTGTCACGTGGCCTTGCAAAGCCGATATATGGCAATGACTTCCTGCAAGCTGAAATCACGCTGTACGAGGACTGGTTCGCCGGTTCGTCGGCGGCGCTTAGCGCCAGTGTTGGTCAAGCCGAAGGATGGCCCGCTGGCAGCAGTGTGATTGAAACGATTTCGCTGACCCGGGCACGGGCGCATGTCGCCTCGGAATTACTGACCACAACCCTGCTCGGCGACCCCGGTCTGATCGACTCCCGCGATGCCTCGGAAGCGCGTGACGAGGCGATGGCGGCCTTGCGCCGGATTGCCGATTTCAATCCGGTCTTCATTTCCAGCCAGAGCGGGTCGAACCGGTTCCTGTCTGACCATCCGGCGACAATGGCCTTCTATGCAGAGTCGGCCAGCGTAGCGTTAGCTGAGCTGAATGTCGCGCTGCTGGCGCAAAGCCAGATCGAACTGGACATCGCTGCAGTCGAAGCAGAATAGCGCCAACGCTTGAAACTGGCTCCAAGACGGCTCATGTGAGAGTTATCACAATGCCAGAAGGCGAGCCTGCATGTTTATCCAGACCGAACCGACCCCCAACCCGGAAACCTTGAAATTCCTGCCCGGCGAACCCGTAACCGGAGCAAGCGGTCCGTATGACTTCGCCAATGTCGGCGAAGCAGGCACCAGCCCGCTGGCGCAAGCCCTGTTCAATGTCGCAGGTGTGGAACGGGTGTTTCTCGGCAGCGATTTCATTTCAATCACCAAAGCTGGCGACGCCGACTGGAAGCATGTCCGCCCAATGACACTGGCAGCCATCATGGATCACTTCGTCGCCGGGCTGCCGGTGATGGCGACCACAAGTGCCAGCCAGGAAACGTCTGCTGGCGGCACCGCCGATGATTATGACGGCGACGCCGCCGAGATTGTCGGCGAGATTATCGAACTGATCGAAACCCGGGTTCGCCCGGCCGTTGCCCAGGACGGCGGCGACATTGTCTTTCACCGCTTTGAGGCCGACAGCGGCATTGTCCATCTGTCCATGCGCGGCGCCTGTGCCGGCTGCCCGTCCTCGACCATGACCCTCAAGCAGGGCATCGAGAACATGCTGAAAGCCTATATCCCCGAAGTGACAGCGGTCGAAGCGGCGCTATAGCTCGCGCGATGAGCGGCAAGTTCTGGGAAAACAAGTCTCTCAGTGAGATGACACGCGCAGAATGGGAAAGCCTCTGTGATGGCTGCGCCAAATGCTGCCTGTTAAAGCTTGAGGATGAAGAGACAGGCGATATTGCCTATACGCGCCTGCATTGCCGCCTTCTTGACAGCGAGACCTGCCGCTGCAGCGACTATGAAAACCGCAAGGCGAAAGTGCCGGACTGCGTGATCCTGAAACCGCAATCAGTGGCTGAACTGAAATGGATGCCGCGAAGCTGCGCTTACCGCCTGATCTATGAAGGCAAACCCCTGCCAGACTGGCATCACCTGCTCAGCGATGACCACACGTTGGTGCATAAAGACGGGCACTCGGTCATGGGCCGAACGGTCAGCGAGGATACCGTCCTCGAAGAAGACGAGATCAGCTGGATCGTAGATTGGGACGGCAACGCGCCCTAATTCAGCTCGACGTCATAGCCCTCAGCTCGCAACATGGCGATCAAACTGTCCGGGCCAACAAGATGCCCAGATCCAACAGCAATCATGATCGTGCCGGGCTGGTCGAGAAACTCTTTGACGCGCGGCACCCAGTTGCGATTGCGATTGACCAGAAGCGACTCGTAGATCTCCTCGCCGCCGCCAAGACCATCCGGCGTCGCAATGAGAGCCGACAAGCCTTCAATATCACCATCGGCCCATTCTGAAACGAGTTGATCAAGCATCACCGGTGCATCGTCGAGCATCAGCGCTGTCTGATACAAATACTCGATCTGCGTATCCTCCGGCAGCAGGTCAAAAGCATCAGCCTGGTCGGCCACGCTCTCCATATACGCAAATGATTTTCCGGCCTCTGCCGCTTCAGTCTCAATGATCGTCTCGACCCCGGAATTGATGTCATACCCCTCGGCAAGAAGCTTCATCGATGACAGGCTGATCGCAACCATCCAGGGTTCGAACGCGCTAAACGCGTCGAGCGGCACACCAACTGATTGCAGCGCGTTCTCAATCAACACCTCGTCCTCATCCGGCAAGGCATCGCGCAGGTTACGACCATCCTGGAACATGCCGCGCTGATTGAAGTCCCGCGTAACGGCCTTGAGGCCCTCTTCGCTCTTCATGTCGACTTCGAAGACCACTGTATCGGCCTCGGCAAGCGCATTATCGAAGGCGTCGAACCGCCATTCGACGCTTGGCCGAAGCAAGTGCACCGTGCCGAAAAAATAGATCCGCGTGTCCTCGTCCGACAGCGTCCAGATGCGCGGGCGACCCGGACCAGAGGTTTCTTCTGCCTTGGCCATCACAGCTGCAAACTCGTCCAGCAGATCTTGCTTGCTTGCCCGCTCAGCAGGTTCATTCAACGGTGCAGCCGCCTGCTGTGTGCAGGAAACCAGCAGCGCCGCAGCGCCCGCAGCACAAATTCCTTTGAGGGAGATACCCTTGATCATGTTGCCTGTCCCTTGAAATTACTGACGCTTTTGAGGCGCTTGGTTTGTAACAGGTTTAGCTGCTTTGCGCCGGAAGCCAAGCACAGGAAGACAATTGCATCCATTGCGGGGTTGATTTAGGACGAACGAGACGCACCCATAGCTCAGCTGGATAGAGTGCTGCCCTCCGAAGGCAGAGGTCATAGGTTCGAATCCTATTGGGTGCGCCATACACTTTATTGCGACAAAGCCTCCCGCGAGGCGCGCGGCGACCTCGTTCAATAGTGTTGACCAGACGGCCTGTAAGCCGGGTTCTGTCCCCCCATTGCTGGGATGAGCAGTCATTCCTCTGGGACGCTCCTTACGAAACGCCTCGCGCGACACACCCGGGGCACGGACCAGAGACAGTCCATATGCGCCCCCTATTCGGTCTTGCTCCAGGCGGGGTTTACCATGCCAGACCTGTCGCCAGATCCGCGGTGGGCTCTTACCCCACCCTTTCACCCTTACTCCAACCGAAGTCGAAGCGGTCTACTCTCTGTGGCACTTTCCCTCGGTTCACACCGGGCGGACATTATCCGCCGCCTTGTCTCCATGGAGCCCGGACTTTCCTCTAACGGTTACCCGTCAGCGACTGCCCAGCCGTCTGGTCAAGCTTGCAATATAGGGCCAAGAATTCTTGGCCGCCAGAAAAATGTTGGGTGTGAATATCGATGCCGCACTGACGTTTACGTCCTGCGAATAATTACACTCTATTTCAGACATTCTTGCCCTACGGGAATTTCAATTTTGTATTCAACCGAATCCAACTAGGCAACCGGGGCTATTGAACGGAGAAACGATATGGCAACCAATGCAACAACATCGGCAGCGATTGCAAGAATTGCAGCCAAAGGCCTGAAAGACCCGGCCAGTTTGACTCAGACAGAAATTCGCAAACTTGCGGGCGCGCTGGCACCAGCGCCAGCTCGCAAGCCGGCAGCTGCTGCGGCAGCAACCAAGCCGCGTGCAACACGTGCGGTTGCAAAAAAGCCTGCCACCCGCAAGGCACCTGCAAAGAAAGCCGCCACAGCAAGGAAACCTGCTGCACAAGCCGCGGTAGCAAAACCAGCGGTAAAGAAGGCTGCCGCGAAGCCAGCTGCCAAGAAGACAGTAGCCAAGAAGACGGTTACCAAGAAACCGGCCGCGAAGAAAACGGTAGCTAAAAAGACGGTTGCCAAGAAACCCGCCGCGAAGAAAACGACTGCGAAAAAGCCTGCTGCAAAAAAGACAGCAGCTAAAGCGGCCACCAAAAAACCTGCAGCGAAAAAGACCAAGGCGAAAAAGCCTTCAGTCAAGAAGAAGTAATCTGAAACCGACAATGGCGGAGTTCACAAGCTTCGCCATTGTCCCTTTTACGCCAATCACCTAGACCTCTTGGTATGCGCGACTGGATCAAATCCCTGCCCTTGGGCCTGCTTTTGATCCTGCCGATCTGGGATGCCATCAAGCGCCTGTCCCAACCCGATGTCCGTATCGTCACAGGCGGCATCGCTTTTTACACGCTCTTCTCGATCTTCCCGCTGGTTTACCTGACCACAACCCTGCTGTTTGCGTTTTTGCCGGCGGAACTGTCTGGCCAGCTGGCACTCTCGATCAACAAAGTTGTGGCGGCAAACGTCCTGCCCCTGACAGCGAATGACATGAACCAGGTCGCCGGTCTTGCCCCAAAGAATATCACGGTCAGCGTTGGCGTCGCCTTGATCCTTGTCTTCTGGGCCGCGATGGCCGGCACCAAGGCGATGATTACCGGGATTCGGATGATTGCCGTTTCGCCGCGCCCGTCCGGGATCCTGCGCTATCAGGGGATCGCCTTTATCCTTGCCACAGGGCTGATCCTCCTGGTCTGGTTGCTTGGCGCCGCGCAGATTATCCTGACGGTCATACGCAATCAGGATGGCGGGCTTGCCAGTGAATTTGCTGCCGAAATTGCCACCATTGCCGGGACGATATGGATCACAAAGTGGGTCGCCAGTTTCGCCGTCTTCTACCTGATCCTGGCGGTCTCACTGAATGGCCGGATCACCAAAGGCTGGCCGATGATGGGCGGCGCTGCTGTCAGCGCCATCGCATGGCTGACCGTCACATACATGTTCCAGCTTTACTTGAAATATTCAGTGCTCGACACGCTGTATGGCGCCTTGGCCTCAGTCATTGTCGGGTTCATCTGGCTTGCTCTGTCCGTGAATACGCTGCTACTCGGCGCGGCCCTGGCGACACAGTGGGATGCCGCCGCCCGGCTGAAACGCGGGCCACTGCATTTTGATGATGATCAGGACGTCGCGGTTGAATAATAACCAGATACCGCCGCAATCAGATCGACGGTTTCCCGGTCCGCCGCACCATTGACGAGGCTGGGTCTGAAACGGCGCTGAAAAGCCTTCACAGCAGCGCCGGGCACTGCCGTGTCATAACCGATATCGGCCAAACCAAACTCGAAATCAAAATCATCCCCCGCAGGCATAGCGCTATCCGGCCAATACCCGATGCCCGCCTCTGCGAGGCGCTGCCACGGAAAGTGTTCGCCCGGATCGGCTTTGCGGGTTGGCGCAACATCAGAGTGTCCAACGACCCGCACTTGCGGAATTGACCATCGCGCCCGTATGCCGTTGCAAAGCTCTATCACGGCACTGATCTGGACATCCGGATAGGGCGGCAGAGAACCGTCCTCAAGCGGCCAGTCATGCCCGCCATTGACGATCTCGATGCCGATCGAGCGCGCGTTCAGGTTTGTGTCACCGCGCCATTCGCTGACCCCGGCATGCCATGCGCGCTTGTCTTCGCCGACAAGCTGCACGACGCGGCCGTCCTCCCAGACCATATAGTGGGCCGAAACCTGGGCATGGGCATCGCACATACGCTCAAGCGCGGCTTGTCCAGTCTGCATGCCGGTATAGTGCAGGACCAATGTATCAACCGAGCGATCACGATCATTGAAATTGGGACTGGGAACCGCTTCGATCTTCATTGTTTTACGCCTCTGATCTTATCGCCTAGCGCCGCCTCTGGCATCGCACGGTTCGGTCTGAGAAGAATGACAAACACGCCGCCAAGCGAGATAATGGCTCCGATGATGAGTTGCAGACTAAGTGATTCTTGCAGGATAATCACGCTCAACACGACGCCCCAGACCGGTGTCATCAAAGTTAGGGGTGAGATCAGTGAAAAGTCGTACTTCTTGATCAGCGTATAGAACGCTCCGTGCCCAAACACGCTGACGCCAAGGACCGCAAATCCGGTCGCAAGCCAGACCAGCGGCCCACCGCCGGTAAAGGCCGACCAGCCACCTGTTTCCGAAAGCCCTGACACCGCAAATAGAGGCGCAAAGCTGAACAGGCCGATCCATGCCTGCATCTGCAGCGCACTGATTGGCGGCATCTTCTTCATCAGGATACCGGCACCTGATGCCACCACGGCGGCAAAGATAACATAGAGCAGGCCAATACTGATCTTGAAGGTCGAGGGATCTACCGCAATCAGGGTGGCGCCCGCAAAGGCCAGCAGAATGCCTAGACCGCGCCGCCAACCGACAATCTCGCCTAGGAAGACCATGCTCATAAGCGTGGACAATGGCACACCGAGCTGACCAACCACCGCGACTGCACTGGCGTCGGCATTCGCCAGGCCCATGAACAGAAATGCAAAATGCACAGCCCCAATGCCCATGGCGATCAGGAACAGTGTGCCGAGATTTTTTGGAATTGGACGCAGGAACCAGACCAGAACCAGCGCGATCCCGGCAAAGCGCAACGCCGCAAAGAAGAGCGGCGGCAGGCCCGCGTCGGTGACCACCCAGCGCGTGACCACCAGGTTGAGACCCCAGACGAAACAGACGAGGCTAAGCAAGATGAAATCGCGAAAACCCATAGCGGCGCCTAACACTGTTTTGCTGCGCCCGCCTAGCGGTGATTAATTGGCGCGGGCGGCGCCGGAGGCCGCTTGATAGAGCGCAGAAAACAGCACCCGCGTCGCCGGATCAGCTGCGCCGCCATGGGTTTTGGAAAACGCTTCCAGATCATGCAGCCGCTCGATGAGCCGAACAAGGCGGGGCATCGGCCATTTCTGCAGCCGGGTCTTGAAGGCGGGCCATTCGCTTTTCCAAACCGGGGGTCGAAGCTTCATGCCGACATTCGCGCCGCCCTCCGCCCCGAGCGCCTGCGCTTCAAGCATTCGGGTGGCTTCCAGTTCGAACATGCGCACAAGGCTGATTGGCGAGAGGCCGGCATCAATGACCCGGTCGATCTCAGCTTGCGCTTCGGTGCTGCTGCCCTCAAGCGCCAAAGCCACTGCCGCACGCGCGCTTTCATCGGCATTGGTCTCACACAGGGCACGGATATCCGCGCGTGTCACTGCGCGGCCAAGATCGTAGGCATACAGGCTCAGCTTTTCCAGTTCTGCATTGGCCAAACTGCGATGCCCCGGCAGGCCGCCGACAAATGCCGCCAGCGCATCATCGGCGATCTCGATGTTCTCCTTCGAGAGCCTGCTCTTGACCATTTTCGCAATGTCGCCATCGGAATCGGCGAAGACATGAAGCGCCGCGACGTTCGCGCCAGCCTCGAATGCTGTTCGGGTCTTTGACCGCGTATTCAGGCTGCCGCTCTGCAAGACCAGACGCGCGGCAATACGGTCAGGTGTGTCCTGGGCAATTGCGAGAACGTCCTTGAGGATCGAAAACAGTTTCTCGCCCTTGATGCGGACCCGCAGAATGGCAAGCTCACCCAGCAGAGATTGCGCTTCCAGGGCATCAAACAGAAGGCTCGGCTCACGCTTGATATCATCTTCATCGAGCGTGATTGTTGTGGCTGGTTGGTCTGCCCGCCAAGCCTTGATCAGGTGGTTTGCGGTATCAGCGACGACCCCTTCATCATCCCCAAAGATGAGCACGCATTTGCAGCCCGAATCAGGTTTTTGGGCAAATTTCTCAGCGCCTGCGCCCTGAAGTTTCATGACCCGTCAGAGGCAATCTGTCGGCCAAGCTTGATCCGCATATCATCAACAATGCGGCGTGACAGAAGATTGGACACGCGCTCGGTGGCATCGGTCTGCGCCGCCAGATCAGCAAAAGGCGCATCAGGGACATTATAGCTGGTCTCAGCGCGGATCGTGCCCGAGATGGCGCCATCACCGGTTGCGAGGACATATCTTGCCTCGGCTTTGACATCTGTCCGCGACGCGGCTTGGTCCGGCTGGAACGCCAGCCTCAGAATGCTTTGGTCCAGGTCGATTGTCAGAACCGCACCCTTGTCGACCCCCGGTAAGCCTGGGGCCAAGCGGCGCATCAGGGCCTGACGCAGCTCATGTCCTTCGCGGCCCTCAATCGGCTCGACAACAATGTCGCCATCACCTGCATATTGCGGGGCATACATGGGCTGGAAGCCGCAGGCGGTCAGGGTCAGGGCGAAGAGGGCTGTAATAATCTGTTTCATGCGACAACGATATTCACGATCCGGCCCGGAACGACAATGACTTTCTTGATGTCCTTGCCTGCAACAAAAGCGGCAATTGCCGATTCTGCGAGCGCTGTGGCTTCAATATCCTCTTTCGAGGCCGTTTTCGGCACGGCAATTTCCGCGCGGCGCTTGCCATTAACCTGGATCGGCAAGGTTATGGTATTATCGACCAGAAGCGCCTCATCCACCTGTGGCCACGGGGCTTCCGAGACCAGTCCGGGGCCATCGATCAGCGCCCAGCATTCTTCGGCCAGATGCGGCATGAACGGGGTCAGGCAGCGCGCCAGCATGAAGGCGCTTTCAAGGCGCGCATACAGCATATCCGCGCCGCCAGACTCGGCTTTTTTCAGAACGCTTGTCCATTCGTGGATCGCTGCAATTGCCGAATTGAAGCGAAATTCATCCACCGCCTTATCCACGGCATAAGCGGCTCTATGAGAGGCTCTTCTGAGGGCCAAAGCCGGTTCTGTATCACTTGGTTGGCCGTCGCGCTGCTCGCCGTTCAGCGTATCGAAGACGGACCAGACGCGCTGCACGAAACGCGCCGCGCCCTCTGCGCCAGATTGCGTCCATTCAACATCGCGCTCGGGCGGGCTGTCAGAGAGCACGAACCAGCGCGCCGTGTCGGCGCCGAACGTCGCAATGATATTGTCCGGATCGACAGTGTTTTTCTTCGATTTGGACATCTTTGTGATATCACCCATCAAGATAGGAACTGGGGTCCATCCATCAGCGGTCTGTTCTGACCAGACAACGAAGCTATTCAATTCTTGAGTTTGTTTTTCATATTCTTGTTTGAACTTCGGGTCGTCTGACACAGCCTGCTCAATCGCCGAATGATAAGTTTTCCCGCATGACGTGACAGAATCAAAGACCACGTTGGAAGGCTCGATATACTTGCCCCGCACGTCTTTATATTCAGTGTGCGTGACCATGCCCTGCGTGAACAGGCCGGCAAAAGGTTCACCGCTTGGCAAATCAAGCTCTCCGACATCGCGCATCGCGCGGGTAAAAAAGCGCGCGTAAAGCAAATGCAGCACCGCATGTTCCACGCCGCCGACATATTGGTCCACAGGCAGCCAATAGGCGCGTTCAGCCGGGTCATCGACACTGGCAAACCGGGCAAAATACCAGCTGGAATCATTGAATGTGTCGAGCGTGTCGGTCTCGCGCTGGGCAGGCTTGCCACACGTTGGGCAGGCTGTGTCTTTCCAGGTCGGATGGTGGACAAGCGGATTGCCGGGCTTTTCGAAGCTGACATCATCCGGCAATTTCACCGGCAGATCGCTGACAGGCACCGGAACAATGCCGCAATCGCCGCAATGAATGACCGGGATCGGACAGCCCCAATAGCGTTGACGGCTGACACCCCAATCACGCAGGCGATAATTTACCGTGCCTTGGCCCAATTCCATGTCTTCAATCTGATGGATGGCGAGGGACTTGGCCTCATCGATTGGTTTCCCGTCAAGAAAGCCGGAATTCATGATGGTGCCAGGCCCGGTATAGGCCGCGTCCATATCCTCGCCTTTGCCCGACAAGACCCAAGGGTCGCCGGCTTCCTCGCCGCCCGGTTTGACCACAGGCAGGATCGGCAAATCATATTTTCGGGCAAAGTCGAAATCGCGCTGGTCATGCGCCGGACAGGCAAAGATGGCGCCCGTGCCATATCCCATCAGGACAAAGTTCGCGATCCAGACTGGCAAAGTCTCACCTTCAATGAAGGGGTGCTTGACCGTCAGGCCAGTATCGAAGCCTATCTTCGGGGCTTTTTCAATGTCAGCCTCGGATGTGCCGACTTTGGCGCATTCGGCGCGGAAAGCGACCAATTTCGCATTATCCACGGCCATTTCCACGCTTAACGGATGATCCGGTGACAGGGCGATAAAGCTAGCGCCATAAAGCGTGTCCGGGCGTGTGGTGAAAATCTCGACGCCGTCCGCGAGAACCTGGTCAAGATCTGCAACATGCTGGCGCAGAGGTTCCGTGCTCGCCTTCGTCCACTCAAACCGCATCTGCAAGCCTTCAGACTTGCCGATCCAGTTGGCTTGCATGGTGCGGACTTTTTCTGGCCAGCGCTCGAGCTTTTCAACCTCGGTCAACAAGTCTTCGGCATAGTCAGTAATCCGGAAGAACCACTGCACCAGTTCGCGTTGTTCGACCTCGGCACCGGACCGCCAACCCTTGCCGTCGACAACCTGCTCATTCGCCAGCACCGTATTGTCGACCGGATCCCAGTTCACCTTGGCCTTTTTCTGATAGACGAGACCCTTGTCCATGAATTTCAGGAACAGACGCTGTTGCTCGCCATAATATTCAGGATCGCAGGTCGCAAATTCGCGTGACCAATCGAGCGACAGGCCAAGTTTCTCGAACTGCGCCTTCATCGCGGCGATATTCTGATAGGTCCATTCGCCTGGATGTACGCCGCGTTCCATTGCGGCATTCTCTGCCGGCATGCCAAACGCGTCCCAGCCCATTGGGTGCAGCACATTATAGCCCTTGGCTTTCTTGTAGCGCGCAACCACGTCGCCCATCGCATAGTTGCGCACATGTCCCATGTGCAGCCGGCCCGACGGGTAGGGAAACATTTCCAGCACATAGGCTTTGGGCATATCTCCCGCTTCGGCTGGGGATTTGGCCTTGAAAAGCTCCGCCTTCTGCCAGGCGTCACGCCATTTCGGCTCCGCTGCCTGCGGATCATACCGTGAGGCCATCATGCCTCTCCCTCATGCAAAAGGACGATTAGCCGATTTCGGCAGCCTTCAGATTGCGCGCCCGCGCCAGAATAGCATTTTCAAGCTGAATTTGCGTGGCCGGATCGACCGCAGCGTCCGCCCATTCAGTGTCGGATTTTTCCTGCCGGAACACTGAAACCTTTACGCCATCAGCCCGCAAGCGCGAGTCCAGAATATAGACCGTCGTCTTGATGCGCTCATTCGGTGTCTCCGGGAATGACTTCCAGTCATAAATAATTGTCCCGCCGAGTGGATCAGCATTAACCAGAGGCATGTTCTGAAACGTATCGAGGCTGGCGCGCCAGAGATATGGATTGGCCCCGCCGGTTACCTCTTCTACCACGCTGCGCTCGACTTTGTCGCCGCCACCAAAAATACACCCGGACAGGCACAGCGAACCGAGGGCTGCTGCAATCATGGTTACCGTTGCCTTCATTTAATTAGTTCCCGTGGCAATAATCTGTTGACTGTCAACTTCTATAACACCTGAAACCAAGCCGACCAGTGCCGTTGTGCGCTTGAGCGTCGGTAGTGCTGTTGGAGTAGAATAATGCGAGTATTCTCTATCTGTATGGCGGGAATGTGTTTGTCCGGCCTAACCGTCGCTGCGGCGGATAATCCGACCGAGATTACAGCCGACGCCGAGCTTGTACTGGTCTCCTCGCCCTACAATGTATCCGATGAGATCGTTGAACCTGAAGAGCTGCTCTATGAGCTATCTGTCGGCGCGAAAGCCGAAAAAGTTCTGGATAACGGTGTTCGTTTGCGGGCGCGCAGCATATTGAGATTACAGAAGGATCATCCCTTGCGCCCCGGCTTTACCGGCGGATTCTCGGATCAGACCCTGGCACGCGTCGGGGCTTTTTCGGGTATGTCGGCGCAGGAGCCACTGCCAAATGACGACCTGCGCGGCCGTCTGGAAGTCGCTTACCTGCAAGTCGATGGCGGCTATGGTGAAGCGCGGGTTGGCAAGGATCTCGGCGTTGCTGCGCGTTTCCATGAAGGCGCCCCAAGTGTGCTGACCCATGCGCGTCTCGACTCGCCGCTGCTTGATCCCTCCGGGCTGAATGGCCTGAAATCACGCCATGACCTGACCGGGCCGAGCGCGAAACTATCCTACGCCACCCCGCGCCTGCTCGGTATTCGCGGCGGGATCAGCTACACGCCGGAAGCCAATGCAGACGGGCTGGATCGCCGCCCGGCAGCGGGTATTGGCCTGGCCGCCCCGAAAACGACCAATGCGGTCGAGGTGGCTGTGAACACATCTCACCGCATCGACCTGATCGACACGCGGATCGAGGGCTCAGCGGCCTATTCTACCGCCGATGTTGAAGATCAGGAGGGCGTGTTTGCTTATGAACGCGTCAACACGCATTCCTTTGGCGGCCGCGCAGAACATGGTGACTGGTCGCTTGGCGGGTCCTGGATTCAAAGCAATAACGGCAACCCGAACGCCGATTATGAAGCCTGGAGCGCAGGTCTCGGCTATGAAAAGTTTGGCGTCGATTGGTCCTTGAACTACGGCTCCGCTGAGGATCAGGGCGCGAGCCTCGATACGACAGGCTGGCGCTTTGGTGCATCCAAGGAGATCTTCGATTGGGGCAAGGTCGCACTCGCCTATACCGATGATCAGCTTGATTCGCTCGCGACAGAGCGACAGAATCGCGGTATTGTTGTCGAAATCACACTATCTGGAGAATTTCTCAATCTTTCAGTGAATTAAGGTTCTATTAACGGATACAGTCGCTAAATAAGGAGTCAGGAGCTGAGTTATGCGGGCATTTTGTGCCTCTCTTGTAAGTGTTCTGACTGTTGCTGGTGTCGCAACGGCGCAGGAAGCTGTTGTCGACATGCCGGCCCCAACACTCGCTGAAACCGAACAAGCCCAGCCTGACTGGTTCCAGCAATTTACGTTCAGCACGCGCGATATCAGCGAAACCCAACTGGTTGAGGTTGAGCCTTCAAAGACTTTGAAGCTTGCCTGGGTCAAAGGTGATCGCTGGAATGTCAGTGTCGACATGACCTCTCGCGATGTATTTTCACCCCTGCCGCGGGAAGAAATGTCTGCAGAAGCGAATTTCCTGATTACACCGCGCATCAGCGTTGGTGGTGAGTTCAGTATTTCTGCCGATGAGCTGGATCAGGTCGGAAACAATCCTGACCAACAGGTCGAAGCAGGTATCCGCCTGCGCTCTGCTTTCCGCTTCTAGGCCTTCGCGCCGCGTTTTCCGCCGCCATAGACAGGATTCTTCAAGGCTGATGCTGCATCCAGCGGCCATCTTGGTCTTGCGGCAAATCCCAAACTGTCCGGCTCTATCAGGCCCGCACGTAATCGTTCGGCACCCGCCAGCGCGATCATGACCGCATTGTCCGTGCAATAGCGCAGCGGCGGCGCAACCAAACTGGCGCCTTCGCGCAAGGCCATTTTTTCCAGAGCGGCGCGGATTTTGCGATTGGCCGCAACGCCCCCGGCGACAACAAACCTGATCTCGCCTTCGGTTTCGGGTTTGAAAGCCTGCAGGGCGCGTCGGCTCTTTTCTGTCAGGCAATCGGCAATCGCACACTGGAAACTCGCGCACAGGTCGGCCTTGTCGGTGTCGGCAAAGGCAGGCGCCTCGGCGACACGTGCAGTCGCCGTTTTCAGACCGGCAAAGCTCATATCAAGGCCAGGCCGAGCAAGTAGCGGTCGAGGCAGGTCGTAACGATCAGGATCGCCCTGACTCGCAAGTGCTTCAACAGCCGGACCGCCGGGAAATCCAAGGCCCAGGGTCTTGGCGAGCTTGTCGAACGCCTCGCCAGCCGCGTCGTCGATTGTCGTGCCAAGCCGGTGGTAATCATTCAGGTCGCGCACCGCGATAAACTGGCAGTGACCGCCTGAGACCAGCAGGAGAAGATACGGGAAAGCGCATGGCTCAGCGAGACGCGGCGACAGCGCATGGCCCTCAAGGTGATTGACCGGGATGAACGGCTTGCCTGCTGCCAGTGCCAGCGCCTTTCCGGTCATCATTCCAACCATGACGCCGCCAATCAGACCGGGACCACTGGTTGCAGCGATGGCGTCAAGATCTTCTAACCGAACCCCGGCATCAGATATTGCGGCGGCGACAGTATGATCAGCTATATCAGCATGCGCCCGGGCCGCGATTTCAGGGACCACGCCGCCATACGGCGCATGCTCTTCGGTCTGTGAGTATATGATGTCGGACAGAACCACCGGACCGGAGGCATCAAGTCGCAACACCGCCGCCGCGGTTTCGTCGCAACTGGTTTCAATGCCGAGAATTGTGATGCCTGATGCCATGGCGAGCCCATACACGGTTCACCGCGATGACGGCAAGCGCGCTAATCGTCGAGCAAAGCCGCGCGGATGGGTTCCACCCACTTGTTCTCAGTGCGATCAAAAGCGCGGAGTGTCGTCGCGAAATCCCAATAGCACCAACTCATCTCGCGCTCCTCGATGCCGCGCCGGAGCGCACCGGTCCACAATGCACGCTGCTCGTCCGGAACTTCGCGATAAACGCCAAACTCTCCAACAAAGACCGGCATGCGCGTGGTGTTCTGAACCGCAGCGGCCCTGTCGAGCTGCTCAGCCATACGGGCATAGTCTTCCGGCGCACCCCATTCGGCGCCCATGGGCGGAGGATTGGATGCCCAGTAAGCGCCCTGATGGGTAAACTCGAACGGGTCATAATCGTGATAGGTCAAAATCACCCGCGGATCATAGTCAGGCTTGGCCTCTTCAAGCCCGGGCAGAGTTCCATACCCAGATCCCGCGAGAATGACCCAGCGGTCGGGCTGTTTTTCGCGCAAGCGCGCCAGCAGGCGACGGTTAATGTCATCGGTTAGTTCGGCCGACATGTTGCCGTGCGGTTCGTTTATGAATTCGAAAATCACACTGTCGGGTGCATAGGCAAAATCCTCAGCAATCTGATCCCAGATCGCCTCCAGCCGAGGATACTGTTCCTCAGGTTCCTGCATGAGCTTGCTATAGTGATGCACGTTTATGATGATCTGCATGTCAGCCAGCAAAGCCCAGCCGGCAATCTCATCGACGCGGGTCAGGATTTCCGGCTTGACCGCATATGGCGGATCCCCGTCAGTGTGGGCAGACCAGCGCACGGGCAGTCGGACAGTGTCAAAACCGGCCTCTTTCAAGCGGAGGAGGTCATTGCGCCTGACATAGTAACCCCACTCGCCCTCGCCCTTGGGCGCTTCAAGCGCGTTACCCAAATTCATGCATCGGGCAATTGGAGACTCGACCGGCGGCAGGACTTCCGGCTCTTCAGTTTCGGGCACGACCGACGGGGCGGAACAGGCCGCAAGGAGTACACCAATTCCAGCAATAGCGTATCGCACGTCTTCTTCCTCTGCCCAGCCGCCTTCTTGCGCCAAGGTTGAACTACACTTAGCTCAGTTTAATGCAAGAACGAGGCTAGGATGGCGAGTCCAAGACAGGTAAAAATTGGCACCAGAGGTTCGCCGCTGGCCCTGTATCAGGCGCAGTTTATTGCCAATGCCCTGAATTCGGTCTCGAACGGCGCCCTGCGAGGTGAAATCGTCACCCTGACAACCAAGGGCGATCAATTGACCACGGAGCGGTTGATCAATTCTGGCGGCAAGGGCCTGTTCACGCGTGAAATCGACGCCGCTGTTGACAGAGGCGATGTTGATATTGCGGTTCACAGCCTGAAGGACGTGCCATCCGACCTGCCCGATGGTCAGGCCATACTGGCCTATCCCGAACGCGCCGATGCGCGAGATGGATTCATTGCGCGGGGCGGCCTTGCCCGGCTCGAAGACCTGCCGAAAGGGGCAGTGCTTGGCACGGCAAGCTTGAGGCGCGAGTCACAGGTGCTCGCCCTGCGTCCAGATCTCAAGATCGTGCCCTTTCGCGGCAATGTGCAAACCCGGCTGAAGAAGCTCGAAGCCGGTGAAGCCGACGCAACCTTTCTGGCGATGGCAGGGCTTGAGCGCCTGGATATGGCGCATCTTGCAACGCCCGTTCCGATCTCAACCATGCTGCCAGCCGCCGGGCAGGGCATCATCGCGGTCGCGGCCAGGCCAGATGCCGTGACCAAGGATCTTGCCGAGGCGCTGGGCCAAATCGATCACGCACCAACACGCGCCATGGCGGTCACTGAGCGGGCTTTCCTGAAAGAGTTGGATGGCTCATGCCGGACAGCAATGGCAGCGCATGCAAGTCTTCAGCAAGGCAGCTGGTGGCTGCGCGCCGAAGTCCTGCAACCTGACGGGCAACAGCGTTGGACGGGAGAGGCACGCGCGCTCCTTAGTGCCGATCATGATGAGCTCGCCGATATGGCGCGCGCTGTTGGGCAAGCGATACGCCGCGCTGCCGGTGGCAGCCTGCCGGTTTTCGAGGACGCGTGACGATTGCCGTCATCATCTGCCGGGCTGAGCCGGGCGCCAGCGAAACCGCTGAGCGTGTCAGTGCGCTTGGATTGCGGCCCGTAATCAGCCCGGCGCTTGAAATACACCCTGATCCAGACGCCGCCCTGCCCAGCAAGAGTGAGATATCTGGCTTCGTGTTTACAAGCGCCAATGGGGTTCGGGCCTATGCCGCGCATTGTGCGGTGCCCGATTTGCCAGCCTGGTGCGTTGGACCGGCGACGGCCGAAACGGCGCGGCGGGCAGGGTTTAGCCAAGTGCACGAATCGGCCGGGGATTCAGACGAGCTTGCGCGCTTTATCGGTCGCCATAGCCAGCCTTCGGCTTTGCCACTTCTGCATGTCGCCAATAGCGCCGCCAAAGGCCATCTCGCACAGACCTTGCAGGCGATGGGCTACCACTGCCAGTTCGCGCCGCTTTATCATGCCCGCGCCGCATCAGGGCTGTCGGACCAAGCGCGGCAGCTGATCGCAAAAACCGGGGATACTGTTCTGCTCGTACACTCCGAAAAGGGGGCAGAGACATTTATTCAACTGCGCGAAAATCTTCCGCTTCAGCAACTGGTTGGGGTCGCCATTTCGGAACGCGCTGCGCGTCCCCTATGGGCGGCAGGTCTGGGCACGGTCCATATCGCACCCGAGCCCAACGAAGAGGCATTATTGCAGGCATTACAGGTCGCTGCTGTCACACTTTCGACCTGAATGAAATCCATATACGCTCCGATGTCGGAATAGGAGACACGCATACATGTCGGACACACCGATCCTTGATCCCGAAGCGCCGATTGATGCGGAGTTCGAGCCAGCGGATCCGAAACCAAAGAAACGATCTCAATGGCGAACCCCCGGTTGGCCAGTTATTTTTGGGCTGGCCGGAATGACAGGTCTCAGCCTGATCCTCAGCGCCGGGGCGATGGGTCTTATTCCCGGCCTGAGCGGACAGCGCGTCGCTGCGCTGCAAAAGCAGGTTACGGCTCAGACCGATCAGATGAACACAGCAGACATTGAGCGCTCAGAACTTTCCAGTCAGGTTGAGACGCTAAGCACTGTCAGCCAGCAAATTCGCACAAGTGACCGGCGCTTTGGCGACCGCCTGACCGAGCAAGATGCGAGGCTGACGGCATTTGAAGATCGCCTCAGCGCGCTTGAAACGCAGGCTGCGGCGCTGCAGGACGCCCACGATACTCTGACAACAAGCGTAGACGGGTCAGGCGATCCGGTTGTAGCTGCGGTCAATCCACTCATCCTGAACCGGCTCGACACTCTGGAAGCTGCACTTGGCAGTTTCGAAACGCCCCCAGAAGAGGTGGATACTGAACCTGCGCCAGAACTCCTGACCGAGATCAATGCCCTGCGCGCCGAGCTGGAAGACCTGAAACAGGCGCTCGAGACCGCTGACACAGCTGCGGCAGAGGATAGCCAGGACACAACGGATGCTGCCCTGGCGGTATCAGCAATCGAGGCTGCGGCGCGGCGCGGCCGGCCATTCCTGGCCGCCTATCAGAAACTGCTGACCGCACTGCCGAGTGATCCGGCAATCGAGGCACTGGCACCGCTCGCGGTATCAGGCGCGCCGACCATGGCCGACTTGCGGGTACGGTTCGCGCCATTGCGCAGACAAGCGCTGGATTCCGATGCCAAGGAGAGCGGCAGCGGCACGGGCTGGCTACGTTCGGTGTTTGGCGATGGCGTCAAGGTTCGCCGTGAAGGCGAAGTCAATGCTGTCGATGTTCTGGATGACGCTGAAGCCGCGCTTGCCGAGAATGATCTTGCCCGCGCCATCCGCGCGGTCGAGAGCCTGTCTGAGGGCGTTCAGATCGTCTTCACCGATTGGCTGGATAGTGCGCGGCAAAGGGAATCGCTGGAAACCTCCTTGGAGGCGCTGCGCCTGACCATGATAGCCAAGGATCGTCCATGATCGTCCTGTTTCTTGTCATCGCCTTGATTGTGGCGGCCTGTATCGCCGCGATCTGGGCGTCCCGGCTTCCCGGCGGCGTCACGCTGGATCTTGGCGGTGGCACGACCTATGAGATCGAACTGGTTTACACAGTTCTGGCGATCCTGGTGCTTGGTGCCATCATCGCAATTGTCTGGTCTGTCCTGACCGGGCTCGTCACCCTGCCAAGCCGTTTCACCCGTAGTCGTCGAGCCTCCAAGACCCGTGATGCCAATCGCGCGCTTGCTGATGGCCTGTTGGCTGCTGAAGCTGGCGATGCGGTACTCGCCAAGAAATTGTCGAAGAAAGCGGCTCAGCACGCCGATGATGACCGGCTCAAACTCCTACTTGAGGCCCGCGCTGCCGAAGTGTCCGATGACTGGTCAGCCGCTGAACGGGCGTGGGGACAGTTGGCGCGCTTGCCCGGCGGGCAGCTGGCTGGCCTGCGCGGTGCCGCCTCTGCAGCGTCAGCGCGCGGCGACAGCCTGTCAGCCGAGACACGCGCACGTGAAGCGCTTGAGCTGAAATCCTCCGCCGATTGGCCGTTTAACTCTCTGTTCGATAGCCAGGTTGCATCCGGGCATTGGTCCGCAGCGCTCAATACACTGACGATTGGTGAAAAGCGCGGCCATATCAAAGGCGACAACCTGCGTCGCCGCCGCGCAGTTCTATATACGGCCAGCGCCATTGCGAAGCAGAATGCCGAGCGCAAAGAGGCACAGCTACAACTTGCTGAAGCCATCAGGGCGGCGCCTGGTTTCCCGCCAGCCGCATATCACGGGGCAAGGCAACTCATGGTTGATGGCAAGGTCAAGGCAGCCCAGGGTGTGCTTGAGCTTGGCTGGAAAGCGCGGCCCCATCCAGCGCTGGCGCAACTGTCGCGGCGGCTCAATCCAAGCGATACGCGCGATGCCGTCCTGTCGCGCCTGACGGCATTGGTCAGCAGCAATCCGGACCATCGCGAAAGCCGCATTCTCAAGGCCGAGATCGATATGGATCGCAAGGACTGGCTTTCCGCTGTCAAAGCGCTTGCGCTTCTGGTCGAGGAAAACCCAACCGCGCGTCTTTGCTTGCTGCTTGAAAAAGCGCTGCAGGGCTATGGCGACCAAACCGAAGCGGCGCGATGGGCCCGCATGGCAATGACAGCACCGCGAGAACCTGAATGGTCTGACATTGAACCGCGCGGCGGTGCGTTCAATTTTGCGCCGCGCGATTGGGCGCGGCTCGTCTACGCCTTCGGCGATGCAGGAAACCTTGTCCACCCGCGCTATGAAAGCTCGCAGCGGGAACTTGAAGCAGGGCGGCAGATGGCCCTGCCGAGCCCGGCCAAAGCCCGCGCCGACGATATCCCTCAAGTCACAACAGCGCCGCTTGATTATGCCCCGGAAACGGATTGAGCTGATCAGGCGCATTCACCGCTAGCACCGTCTTGCTCGACAAACGCCGAGGCGCTATGTCGGCAGATCGACAAAGTGTGCCGCTATAGCTCAGCTGGTAGAGCATCGCATTCGTAATGCGGGGGTCAGGTGTTCAAGTCACCTTAGCGGCACCATTCGTCAATCTGGCAAGGCCTCGGCAGTGACTGCGCTTCGCCGCCTAACTTAACGCTTCCTTAAACGAAATCATTGAATTTGCCGGGCAGACTCTAAGCGGAGAATTCAGCATGTTTCGTCACGGTATTTTTGCTCTGTCACTGATGACAGCTTTTGCGGCCCCTGCCTTTGCAGAAGGACTGAGCGCCACACAGATTGTCGAGCGTGCTGTTGTCACGGTTGATGAGGATGGCGGCCAGACACTGACCTTCGAACTGGCGGAAGAAATCGCACCCGGCGATGAGCTGCGCTACCGCCTGACATATCTGAATGATGGCGACGCAGATGCTGCGAATGTCCGCATGGTGATGCCGGTTCCGGCCCAGGTCGAACTGATCGAAGGATCAGCAGACTCCGATGCCGCCATCGTGACTTATTCAATCGACAATGGCGAAAGCTTCACCCAGCGCGGCAATCTGACAGTCACAGTGGACGGACAGGACCGCGCTGCGACCGCCAAGGAAATCACACACATTCGCTGGGAATTCGCTGAAGCGATCCCAGCAGGCACCAGCGGCGACCTCAGCTATCGCGGCGTCCTGCAATAAGATCAACAATCGGGGCGGTGACACCCGGGAACCAAAATTTCGAGCGTTAACAGTAAAGAGAGCGGGCAAATGACACTTTTCAAACATGCGAGGAGCGTTCGTCCGCTTCTGGCAGCAAGTACACTGGCAATCATTGCGAGCGGCGCGGCCAATGCGAGCAACACGCTCACTGAGGCTGGTACGTCGGTGTCAAACACTTTCACACTGGACTATGATGTTGGCACGGTTTCACAGCCAACGATCACCAATGACAGCGTTTCACCGCCGCCCGGTGCGGTCGTGCAGGGCACGCCGACGCTTTTTACGGTTGACCGTAAGGTCGACCATGTCGTCACAGCGACCAACTCCACCCTGTCCACAGCGCCAGGCTCAACGGCGACGTTGACCTTTGAACTGCTGAACGAGGGCAATGACAATCAGGCCTATTCCTTTTCCGTGGACGATCTGGATAGCGGCGCGGGCACGTTCGATGCCACCAGCGTCACGATCACCTATTATATCGACACCGATGATGACGGCGACTTCTCTGACGAGACAGGAACGGTCATTTCGGAGACCACGATCGGGGCGGGCTCTGGATCTGCGTTCGTAACCGGCGACGTTCCAAAGGGCGTGAGCGTACTGGTAGAAGTTGACGGCACTGTAGATCCAGCAACGCCGGACGCTGAAACTGACGACATCACCCTGGTCGCAGAGGCCCGTGACCCAACAGCCTGGATTGTCGAAGCTTCGGCCACCCCAGCTGCGGTTACAGCAGCTTCTGGCGGCGCAAACTCGGTTACCGGCAGCGCCCAGAACGTTCTTGCGGATGATACCGGTGTGGCGGCCGTCGAAGGCGACAGCGATGGCCTTTATGCTGTGACGGGTATTATCGAAGTGGCGTCACCTGACCTGACAGCGACCAAGAGCATTGTCGCGATAAGTGAGGACAACACAACCTGTGCGACCAAACCGGCCGAAGCCGATGCGAAAGCTATTCCGGGCGCCTGTATCGAATACCTGATCACAGTAACCAATACCGGAGCCACAGCCTCGGCAACCAATCTTCTGATCGAGGATATCCTGCCAGCCGAAGTGACCTTTGTCGGCGCCACGCTTGATACGACGACAACGACCGGTTTTGCCGACGATGGCGCCGTCGCGGGCACCGGCCCGACGCTTACAGTTCCGGGGACACCAGCTGAAATTGACTGTAATGGCACAACAACATGTGTCGTTCAGCTATCCGATGCGATCCTTGCCGCTGGCGAAGATGGCCTGATCAGGATCAGAGCCGAAGTGAAGTAAACACTGCAGCAACAGCCAAATTCTCGAATCAACCCCCGGTCCCTGGATCGGGGGTTTTTCGTTGCAAAATCAAAAATCGATGAAATTTCATCGATTTAGCAAGGCTGATCCTAACCATGAATCTCTAGTGTCCACCACATAAGGGGCGGGTTCCACCGCCTCAGAGCTGTTTGGACAAGTCCTGTCAGAGACTTGCCATGCGATGGTGGAGAGTGGCGATGACTTCCGTCTGGAAGCGCATCTGTAGGTTTATTGTGCCGCTTGTGGCTGCAGGCGCCGCTGCTATTGCGCAGGCGCCCGCCGCGCATGCTGCACTTGGCGACGAGGTTTCCAATACCGCCTATATCACAATGGATACAGGCGGCGGGGAGTTCCAGTTCCAGACCAATCCAGCCATTTTCACGATCGAAGCCCGCACGACACCATCGCAAGTCGAGTTCTTCCGCCTGGCACCTGGGAGCAGTGGCGCGGTTTCAGTCATGCTGAACGGCACTGAGTACAGCCCAAGCGGCGATCTGACCGGACCCTTCCTTCCCATCGCGGCAATATCCGGTATCGGCGTGTCGGCCACGTCAATGCCGGCGCAGGTCGAGTTGGTACCGGCTGAAGTCTATCTGTCAGGAGAGCCGGTGATCGTGCGCGTCACGGATACTGGCCAAAATGGCGACCCAACTCAGATCGAAACGATTGTCGCTACGGTCACGACCAGCACTGGCGATACGATCACGCTCGGTCTGTTTGAAGATTCCGTCGATTCTGGCCAATTCTATGGCGTTTTCCCAAGCACGTCTGCGGATACGGCCCTGAATGACGAGACACTCTCTGCGCCGCAGGATACAGTGCTGACCGCAACCTATATCGACGCCTTTGATGCCTCAGAAGTGTCCGTAGATACGGCATTGGTTGATCCATTTGGGCTCGTATTCGACAGTTTCACCGGTGACCCGGTTTCCGGCGCGCGCGTTACCATCGTTGATGCTGTCTCAGGTCAGCCAGCACAGGTATTCGGCCTGGACGGTCTGTCGACCTACCCGTCCACAATAATTACCGGAAGCACCGTCACCGACAGTGGCGGACAGGTCTACAGGCTTGAATCTGGACAGTTTTTATTCCCGCTTATGGCGCCTGGCGACTACAGATTGCAAATAGAGAGTCCAGAGGGCTATGCGTTCCCATCGACTCGGAGTCGGAGCGACATTCAAAGTCTAAATAATGGACCCTTCGAACTTATCGATGGGTCCTTTGGCGGAATATTCACGGTTCTGGCGTCAGGACCCTTGAATCTTGATGTGCCGCTGGATCCAAATGGTGAACTGACTATCATCAAAACTGCGAGCGAAGCGCGCGGATCTGTCGGTGACTTCATCGGCTACACCGTTGAGCTTGATAATCAGGGCACAGTTCCAGCGCCGTACAGCCTGCGCGACACGCTGCCACGCGGCTTTCGCTATATCAGTGGTACAGCGCGCCTAAATGGCCAGGAAATTGCGGATCCGAGGATCGGATCGAACGGCCGGGTGTTGACCTTCCAGAATGGAGTGGTCCGCCCCGGTGAGATAGAGCGATTGACCTATCTCGTGGCTGTCGGCCCGGGCACACCTGATGGGTCGGCCGTCAATACAGCCGTCGCTCAAAACGCCGAAGGCGCCGCCATCTCCAACGTCGCTGAAGCTTCGATCATCGTTGAAGATGACCTGCTGCGCTCAAGGTTGACAATTATTGGCCGGGTTGTCGAAGCAGCTTGTAAACCCGATGAGACCTGGGCGCGATCTATTGACGAAGGCCAGGGCGTCAAGGGCGTTCGCCTTTATATGGAAACCGGGCGGTATGTCGTCACCGACGAGAATGGCATGTACCACTTTGAAGGTATCACTCCGGGCACACACGTGGTTCAGGTCGACAAAGCAACCCTCCCTGAGGGCTATGAGCCTGTTATCTGTGAAGAAAATAGCCGCTACGCAGGTAGTGCCCTGTCAAAATTTGTTGACGCAACGGGCGGCACAGTCTGGCGCGCGAATTTCTATCTCCGAAACAAGGCGGCGGCTGAAGCGGCAAAAGCCAATGAATGGACCCAGCCTAAGCTATATCAAGCGCGTCCGGTTGAGGACCTGACTTCGGCAATTGCGGATGGTGAGAGCCAGCCATTCGTGACGATGCAGATCAAAGACGCAAATGGAAAACCTGTCGAAAAGGGCCGCGGCGTCAGCATCGACATTGGTGATCCCTACGAACTCATACGCGTATCGGGTGAGACCGGCGATGAAGGCCAATTCGAGTTTGAGCTGGATCCAACCCACGAAGCAGGGCCGGTGCCGCTCAAAGTCCGCCTGGCCGCAGGCGAGCCCGGCTCAGTAGCTGAATCCGAAGCTGGCCCCGAAACAGCAAAGACAGTCGAGGAAAAATCTGTCGAGGAGGTTTTCGACGAGACCTGGCTCAATCAGCAGGTCGATCCCGAGCCACGCTGGGTCTATCCAATGGATGGCGCTACACCGCAAGGCCGGTCCGTCGATGTTGGTATCCTGCATGGCCCACGTGAGAAAATCAAACTGATCCTGAATGACCGACCAGCAGGTTCCGTAAACTTCGCTGGGCGTGAGCTCTCCCAGACACGCGATGTTGCGATGTCTCGCTGGACCGGGATCGATATCCAGCGCGGCAAGAACACGATTGTCGCCGAAGTCAGTGATCAGGAAGACCGCATCGTCCAACGCCTCGAGCGCACGATCTGGTTCATTGACGAAGTTCAGGAGGCGCGACTGGTTGCTGATCAAACGGTCGCAGTCGCTGACGGGCGGACACGGCCAGTTATGGCGGTGCGCCTGGAAGATGCTGCCGGTCACGCAGTGCATCAAGGCCGGATCGTCGATATTTCGGTCAGCGAACCCTATCGTCTGGCGCAGGCCGCCGAGCGTGAGTTCGAGGCCCCGGTCGCTTCAGCCTACAGTAATGTCGCCGGTGTCCGGGTTGGCAAGAATGGTGTTGCGCTGGTCGAACTGGAACCGACGCTGCAGGCCGGCCGCGTCCGCGTCGAAGTACAACTGCAAGATGACCGTACAGAAGTCATCGATGTCTGGCTCAAGCCCGAGAAACGGGAATGGGTCCTTGTGGGACTGGCGGAGGCAGAAGGCCTCCTAACCCGCAAGGATGGTGAGGGGGATGATGGCCTTGAGGATGAGATGACGGACGGACGGATCGCCTTCTTTGCCAAAGGAATGGTGAAAGGCGACTGGCTCCTGACTATGGCAATCGACACGTCCAAACGGCGCGGCAAGACCGACGGCGAGCTGTTCGATGAGATCGACCCGAACGCCTATTACACCCTCTATGGCGACCGAACCTGGCAATATAATGACGCGGAAAGCCGTTATCCGGTCTATGTCAAGCTGGAGCGCGATACGTTCCAGGCACTGTTCGGTGACTTTGAGACAGGCCTCGATCATACCGAGCTTGGTCGGTATTCGCGGCGCCTGTCAGGTGCCAAGGTCGACTATCATGGTGAAAACCTCTCGGTGACCGCGTTCGCGTCTGAAACCAATCAGACCTTCCGCAAGGACGAGATCGCTGCTGATGGCACGTCAGGCCCCTACCGTGTGAGCCAGGCACCGATGCTGAGATCGTCCGAGATTATTACCGTGGAGACGCGCGAGCGCCTGCGCCCAGACCAGGTTATCGGCTTGCGGACGCTGACCCGCTATGTGGATTATGAGATCGATTATGTCACCGGTGAGATCTTCTTCCGGTTGCCGGTCGATGCCGCTGATGCGAGCTTCAACCCGAATGTGATCGTGGTCGACTATGAAACCGCCGACGCGGGTGATCGCGGCGTGACAGCGGGCGGGCGCGCGGCCATCCGAACCAGCGATGAGCGCGCCGAACTCGGCGTTACGCTGCTTCGTGAGGAGGCGTCTGCCGGCGCACAAACATCGCCATCTGACTTGATCGCGGTTGATGTGGTTGTGCAGCTCGATAGCTCGACACAGGTCCGCGCTGAGCTGGCGACCTCACGCACCGAAGACGCACTTGGCGAAACAAGCGGCGAAGCCTGGTTGGTTGAGGCTGCACGCAAGACCCAAAGCTATTCTGCGATCGGCTATTACCGCGAGGAAGGCGAAGGTTTTGGCCTCGGTCAACAGGGGTCGAATACCGCCGCAACACGCCGGATCGGCGCGCAATTGTCGGCAGAACTTGGCGTCAAAGATATTTCCGACGGCAATGATCGCTCGGTCCGCCAGCTGACGGCACAAGCTTACCGTGAAGAAAACCTGACCAGCGAGGCGCGCCGCGACGTTGCCGAAATCGGTGTCAGCCAGGATAGCCAGACGTTTGGAGCCGGTGTGGGCTTCCGGGCGATCCGCGAGTCCTACCCCGGCGATGGCGAAGAGCGCCAATCTGCCCTGATGACGGCCCACGCGCGGGCATCCTTCGTTGATCTCGGCCTGACCCTCTCGGTCAGCCATGACCAGCCTGTCCTGGGCGGCATCAGCGGTGAGGGCGACGATGAAGCAACCCTGTTCCCGCAACGCACTGTTTTCGGCGCGGATAAGTCACTCGGGCGACGGGCCACCCTGAACGTGCGACATGAACTTACCGAAGGCGGCACCGCGTCTGGCGACAATACGGTCGTCGGTGTCACGGTTCTGCCATGGGCGGGCGGACAGGTTCGCGCACTGACGGACCGCGTCAGCACGGACAGCAGCGAACGCATCGGCGCAACCGTGGGCGTCGATCAGACCTGGCAGGTGAATGACGCATGGCGCCTCAGCGGTGGTCTGGCGCGGCGTGCAAATGTCAGCGGCGATGACGTTCCGCGCGATGTTACGCCAGATGCGGCTGTCAGCCCACTGGAAGATGGTGTGCGCAGTGCGCTGGTGCAGGATGATGACTATACGTCTGCCTATCTCGGCGCCGGTTATCGCGCCAGCAATACAGCTCTCGGCGGCCGCGTCGAACACCGCGACAGCGAGCTTGGTCGCCGCCTTCTAGCAACTGTTGGCGGCGCGCGCGAAGTGAGTGAAACCCTCTCCTTCTCAAGCGCGGCGCGCTACCAGCATGAACATCTGGCTACAGCTCCGGACACCGAATCTCTCGATGTCCGCATCGGTGCCGCCTGGCGTCCGCGCGGCGAAGGCCTGGTGATCCTGAACCGGTTTGATGTTGGACATGCCAAGGTCAAAGGCCAGTCCATGCGCACAAAGGCCGTCAACAATCTGGCTCTGAATACGATGCTGACCAAGCGCACACAGGCATCGCTCTATCACGGCGCAAAATACGTCAAGGCCAGCTTTGAGGGCGCCGAAGCAGAAGGCTTCACGCACCTGATTGGCGGCGAACTTCGCCACGACATCACGCCGAAGATCGACATTGGGTTGCAAGGCCAGTGGTGGTCAGGCGAGGCGAGCAAGACGGCCGAATGGTCCATCGGACCGTCGATCGGCTACACGCCGGCAAAGAATGTCTGGGTCAGCCTCGGCTACAATTTCAAGGGTTTCGAGGACGAAGACTTTGAAGCGGCGCGCTATTCTCGCGAGGGCCTGTTTGTGAAGTTCCGCGCCAAGTTCGACCAGGACACGGTGAAGGGCTTGATCAAGGATCTCGGCCTCGGGGCTGAATAGACGCGCTTGACTATTACACAGCTGAATAGCACTTGCGCGCCATGGCGCTCGTAAAGATTTGTGGATTGACTGATCCTGGCATGGTGCGGGTCGCGGCCGAGGCTGGCGCCGATTGGGCTGGATTTGTCCTTTTTCCAAAAAGTCCGCGCAATGTGCTGGGCACGGGCGAAGAGGCGTTGGAAGAGGCTGCCGATCTCTGCCGGTTCGCTGAAGAGCTTGGCCTCGCAAGCGTCATCCTGATGGTCGATCCTGACGACGACTTGTTCGAGGATGTTCTGAATGATGTGACGCCAACGGCGATTCAGTTGCACGGCCACGAGACACCGCAGCGTGTCACCCGTCTATGGCGTGACTGCGACGGCATTTGCGAACTCTGGAACGCGGTTGGGGTCGCCTCAGAAGATGACCTGGAAAACCTTGATCAATGGCGCGCCGACCGATTGCTGCTCGACGCAAAACCGCCGGAAGGCGCTGATCGAACCGGCGGACATGGTGCGGCTTTCGATTGGTCTTTGCTTGAAGGTTTTGCGAGCGGCATGCCCTGGTTATTGGCAGGTGGGCTCACGCCAGACAATGTTGCCGAAGCGATAGCTGCGACAGGTGCGACTGCGGTCGATGTCTCCTCTGGTGTTGAGCGCAGGCCCGGCGTAAAGGATGAGGATCTGATCCGCGCCTTTATCGATGCGGCGAAATCTGACTAAGGACTGCCTTGATGGACTTGCGAAACACCTGGTCTCAATGGCCTGATGAACATGGCCGGTTTGGTGAGTTTGGCGGCCGGTACGTCGCCGAAACGCTGATGCCACTCATCCTTGAGCTTGAGGACGTGTATCGCGATGCCAAGACAGATCCGGCCTTTGCGGCGCAGATGGATGACCTCTGGGCGCATTATGTTGGTCGGCCAAGCCCGCTCTATTTCGCCGAGCGCTTGACCGAGCATTTCGGCGGCGCAAAGATTTATCTGAAACGCGACGAGCTGAACCATACTGGCGCGCACAAGATCAATAATTGCCTCGGGCAGGTGCTGCTTGCCATGCGCATGGGCAAAAAGCGGATCATTGCCGAAACCGGCGCGGGCCAGCACGGCGTCGCGACCGCCACTGTATGCGCGCGGTTTGGCCTACAATGCGTTGTCTTCATGGGCGAGACAGATGTTGAGCGCCAAAAACCAAATGTGTTCCGTATGAAACTGCTCGGCGCAGAAATCGTGCCGGTGTCTAGCGGGACTGGCACGCTGAAAGACGCCATGAATGAGGCTCTGCGAGACTGGGTCACAAATGTGGACTCCACGTTCTATTGTATCGGCACAGCGGCTGGCCCGCATCCCTATCCGGAAATGGTGCGGGATTTCCAGAGCATTATCGGCAAAGAAGCCCGCGCGCAGATCCTTGAACGTGAGGGACGCCTGCCAGATGCTGTGATGGCCTGTATTGGTGGTGGATCCAACGCCATTGGCCTGTTTCATCCCTTCATCGAGGATGAAAGCGTCCGTCTCATTGGCGTCGAGGCCTCTGGTCACGGCGTTGAAAGCGGAAAGCATGCTGCGGCGCTGAATGGCGGCGCGCCTGGTATCCTGCACGGCAACAAGACCTATCTTTTACAAACTGATGATGGCCAGATCATTGATGCGCATTCTATCTCTGCCGGACTTGATTACCCTGGCATCGGCCCGGAGCACAGCTTTCTGCGCGACACGGGCAGGGCTGAGTATCTAACCTGCACTGACGATGAGGCTTTGGAGGCTTTCCAGCTTTGTACCCGCCTAGAAGGCATCATCCCAGCGCTGGAGCCAAGCCACGCCATTGCCCGTGTCGGCGAGGTTGCCGAAGATCTCGGCAAAGACGGCCTCCTCATCCTGAATATGTGCGGGCGCGGCGATAAGGACGTGTTCAGTGTCGCTGAAGCACTGGGAGTGGAGATGTGAGCGATCTGTCTCTCATCCGCATCACCTGCCCTAGTCAGCGTGTCGCTAACGGAATCGCAGAAAAAGCGGTTGAGCAACGCCTTGCCGCCTGCGCCAATGTCGAAGGCCCGATGATGTCGACCTATCGCTGGAAGGGAGTTGTCGAGCAGGCTTGGGAGTTTGTGCTTTGGCTGAAAGCGCCAGAAGCGAATTTTCAGAAAATTGAAACCCTGGTGAAAGACCAACACCCTTATGATGTCCCTGCCATTACCGCCCTGCCCCTTACACAGGTCAACGCGCCCTATGCCGAGTGGGTCGCAGAAAATACGGACAGCTAATGCCGACTTCCAGAATATCTGCGCGCTTTGACAAGGTTAAGGCTGAAGGCCGCGCTGCGCTCGTCTCCTACCTTATGGCAGGCGATCCAGACCTTGAGACCAGCTTTCAGGCGCTCTGCGCGTTGCGGGACAACGGTGCGGACATAATCGAGCTCGGCGCGCCGTTTACCGACCCGATGGCCGATGGTCCGGCGATCCAGAAAGCCGCCCTGCGCGCCCTGGCCAATAAGACGAAACTGACGGATGTCCTGGCGCTCGCCAAACGCTTCCGCGAGGCCGATCAGGACACGCCGCTTATCGTGATGGGCTACGCCAATCCGGTTCACAGAATGGGATATGCCGCCTTTGCGGAGGCTACAGCAGACGCTGGTGTCGATGGGACGATCATTGTTGATCTGCCGCCAGAGGAAGACGAAGAGCTACGCGCTGAATATGCCAAACGCGACCTCTCCGTAATCCGGCTGGCGACACCAACAACGCATGAAGCACGTATGGCCAAGGTCGCCGATGGCGCCAGCGGTTTCCTTTACTATGTGGCGGTGGCCGGCGTAACCGGCGCAGGCTCCGCAAACCCGGAAGACATCCGCGCTGGGGTTGAAATGGCCCGCCGCGTATCTGGCCTGCCTGTCTGTGTCGGGTTCGGGATCAAAACAGGCCCTCAAGCCGCCGCCATGGCAAAAATCGCTGATGGGGTTGTCGTCGGGTCCGCATTCGTAGAACATGCAAGACTTGCAAGTGAAGCCGGGCAACCACATCTGGCGGTTGAAAACATGGCTAGCTTGGCCAAAGAACTAGCATCGGCGCTGAACGGGACAGTGTCTGCCGACTAGGCGAACAAGGAGTCGCAAGACGATGAATTGGCTCACGAATTTTAGAACACCTGGCCTGAAGGGTCTGATACCAGGCACCAAGAAAGATACGCCCGACAATCTCTGGGTCAAATGTCCGACCTCTGGAGAACTGGTTTACCGCTCGGATCTTGAGGAGAGCTGGTATGTCACGCCAGCGGGTGCGCATCTTCGCATCTCACCGCGGCGGCGTTTTCGCCTGTTCTTTGATGGTGCGCGTTGGGAGCCGATCCCACTACCGCCAGTTCCTGCTGACCCGCTAAAGTTCAAAGACGACAAGCCTTATCCAACCCGGATCAAAGGCGCGAAGGCCAAGATTGCCAAGCGCGAAAAGGAAGAAGCGCCAGATTCCGGTGCTGTCGCGCCAATCGCTCAGGATGATTGTATGGCGGCTGCCTTCGGCAAGGTCGATGGCATTCCTACGGTTGTCCTGATCCAGGATTTCGCCTTCATGGGCGGCTCGCTTGGTATGGCCGCAGGTGAGGCCTTCATTGCAGCCGCGCAGATGGCTGTTGCGCGCAAAGCCGCCTTCGTTGTCTGTACCGCATCGGGCGGGGCACGCATGCAGGAAGGTACGCTCTCGCTGATGCAAATGCCGCGTACGACCCTGGCGATACAGGAAGTCAAGGAAGCCGATCTGCCCTATATTGTTGTCCTGTGCGATCCGACATCGGGGGGCGTATCAGCATCTTATGCGATGCTCGGCGACGTTCACATTGCCGAACCAGGCGCGATGATCGCGTTTTCAGGTCCGCGCGTTATCGAGCAGACCATTCGCGAAAAACTACCTGAAGGCTTCCAGCGCTCTGAGTTCCTGCGCGAGAAAGGTCAGGTCGATATCGTATGTGACCGCCGCGAGTTGAAAGAGACACTTTCGCGGGTGCTCGGCCACCTGATGCCCAAGCGGCGCGCAAGCGATAAAGACGTTACCAACCTGCCCGTCGTGCAACCCTCCGCCGACGTGCCCGCCCCGAAAGCTTAGGTTTGGACGCCAACAGCCCCGCCGTTACAGCGGCGCTCAAACGCTTCGAGGGGCTTTATCCTGAAACGATAGAACTGTCGCTCGGTCGAATTCGCGCCGTGCTGGAGGGGCTGGACCGGCCTCACGGCCGCTTGCCGCCGGTCATTCATGTCGCCGGGACCAATGGTAAAGGTTCTACCTGCGCCTATTTGCGCGCCATGGTCGAGGCGGCGGGCCTTTCAGCCCATGTTTTCACGTCACCGCACCTGGTGCGCTTTAACGAGCGGATCCGTCTGGCAGGTCATTTGATCGCGGACGACTATCTGGTCGACTGTCTTGAGCGAACCCTTGCAGCAGTGAACGGTCAACCGATCACCCATTTCGAAGCGACGACCAGTGCGGCGCTTCTCGCCTTTAGCGAACAGCCCGCAGATTTTCTGATCCTTGAGGTTGGGCTTGGCGGGCGGTTTGATGCCACCAATGTCATCGATGATTGCGCCATGAGTGTCATCACCCCCGTCGACTATGATCATAAACAATTCCTGGGAACCGATCTTGCCAAGATTGCCTGGGAAAAGGCCGGGATCATCAAGCGCCAGCGACCGGTTGTCTCAGCCATACAAAGCCGCGTTTGCGCCGATGTCATCGAGGCCGAGGCCAAGCGACTCGGCGCGCCGCTCGTCACGCTGTCTCTCGACGACCGCGCGCTCGTGTCCGAGACCGTTGCTCTTGCCGGGCCACACCAGCGGCTGAATGCAGCGCTGGCCGCCAAGGCATTGAAGGTCCTTCACGACGGCAAATTCGAACCGTCCGCATTAATGGCTGGTGCGCAAGGCGCCATCTGGCCCGCACGGATGCAAAAGCTTGCGAAGGGGCCGGTAACAAATCCTCTAAACTGCCCTGACATCTGGCTTGATGGCGGGCACAACCCACATGCGGCAAAAGCTATAGCGGAATATTTGTCATCGCTAGGCGGACGCACGGTACTGGTAAGTGCCATGATGGCTTCCAAGGATCATGCGAATTTCTTTTGGGCTCTGGAATCGGTTGCTCACTCGGTGCACACGCTACCCAATTCGCCGGCCCATGCCGGCGCGGACCCAGACGACCTGGCAATCGTGGCCCGCGATTTCATCCCGCATGCAACCGCTCACATGTCATTGGAGGCTGCACTTCAGGCCGCAGATGCCGACGAGCCGGATCGTATCCTGATTTGTGGCTCGCTCTATCTTGCCGGCGAGGTGCTGATGAAAAATCAGGAAATCCCAAACTAAAAAGCCCCGCCATTTACTTGCAGGGCTTTAAAGGTCTTTGGTGATCAGGAGCGCCTAAGCGTTTTCCTTGATCCAGTCAGAAATACGCTGCTTGGACATCGCACCAAGATGCGTTCCGGCAACCTTGCCCTCTTTGAACAGGATCAGGGTTGGCAGACCGCGCACACCATATTTGGAGGCAGCCATCGGATTGTCGTCGACATTCAGCTTGGCGATGCGGACATTGCCTGACAGCTCGTCTGCAACGGCGTCGAGATGCGGGGCCATCTGTTTACAAGGGCCGCACCATTCAGCCCAGAAATCGACCACAACCGGCGTGTCACCTGCAATGGCTTTGTCAAACGTATCATCAGTTATGTGTTCAGCGGCCATCTGGGCCTCCTCGTATATTCGGTTCGCAGCATAAGATAGGGACTCTTTTCATCCGTCAAACCTCGCTGTTCACTCGATTTAGAGACTCTAATAGCAAATCGTCCGGCAACGGGATCAGTTTGGGGCCATCGGTATAGAGGATCGCGCAGCGAACCGTACGGCCATCACCGTAAATCTGCTTCAGGATCGCTTGATAGGCCGCCATCTGGACCAGGTAGGACAGGCCGACATTCTCGGCCGATGTCGGCGCGGGGCGATCTGTCTTATAGTCAAAGATGAGGATTTCTGAATCTGTCACGCAAAGCCTGTCGACACGTCCGTTGACAGCCAGACCATTCGGCAATGTTCCGACAATGGCAGCCTCATTGCGCCCGCCGGGGGCAAATACAGCGGCAAATCCGGCATCACGCAGCACAGCCAGCGTTGTTTTCAGAATTTCAGCTCTTTGCGCATCATCGAATGCCTGGTTGCGGCCCAATATGGCGGTCGCCGCAGTCTCGTGATCCGAAGCAGGTCGCTCACTCAGGGTCTGAAGCAGAGTATGGATCATTCGGCCCCGCTTAAGGCTGAACTCTCTATCGGGCTGCAAGGGCGCTAGAACCGGAGCCTGATCAGGCACGAGCGCGCTTGGCGCAAGCATTCGCCGGCCTGCAGCTCCCTGCCCTGCCAGCTGATACAACCAGGAATATTCAGGGGCAGATGCCCGGCCCTGATCGGGCCGCGCCGATGCAAGATGCGGAGGCAATTCGCCAAACTGCATCACCTGTTCGGGGACGTCATCTGGATCACCGCCGTTAAGACCTGTCATTGCCGCGAGGCACCAGCGATACCAGGATGATTTCGCAAAGCCACTTGCCGGGCTGGCAAGTCCTGCGCCGCAAATGATCAATCGATCTTGCGCCCGGGTTAGCGCGACATAGAGGAGCCGTCGCGATTCGCGCTCATTCGCCTCAGACTTGTCTTCACGCAGCCGCTTGATTTTGTCAGAATCCAATTTCGCAGAGGGCGAATAGACCGGCGTACCATCCGCGGTCAGGAATATCTGATCATCAGACCGGCGTGTCCCGGATGTTGTGTCTGGCAAGATTACGATCGGTGACTGCAGACCTTTTGCACCGTGAACCGTCATCACTCGCACCGCACCTTCTGGCTCACCAAGGTCGCGCTTGAGTTCACTCATGTCTGCTTCGATCTCGGCAAGAAATGCCTGCAGGCTGGCGGCTGAGCGCATGTCAAAACCCAGCGCCTTTTGCAGCAACGCGCGCACTGGATCACGAACGGGCTCGCCAAGCCGCTGGACGAGCCGGTCCCAGCCGCTCAAGCCATCGCCGCGCCTCACCGTCAGATGCTCGGTCAGAAAATCAAACGCCGATAGACCGCGCGTCGCAATCAAGGCCTGGCAAAACGTCTTGGCGGGCTGAAAGGCCTCAGCTGTGCTTGCTTGCAGCCGCTGCCACAGACTCTCACCTGACTTGCGGTCATATGCCAGCGGATAGAGATGGAGGTCATCGTCGACAAGGCCGCAGAATGGCCCGCGCAGAATCTCCGCCAGGGTCAGATCATCACTTGGCTGCAGGGCAAGCCTGATCAAGTTGAGGCAGTCCTGCACGCCGATATTGTCGAGCAATTTCAGCCTATCGGCCCCGGCAACCGGCAGACCTTCGCGTTTGAGACTGTCGATCAGTGCATCGAACAGGTCGTTGCGGCGGCGTACGAGGATCAGGATATCCTGCGGCTGTACGGGGCGCCTTTGCGCGCGGCCTCCTTGTAAACTTCGCCAGACCGTATCGCCGCGATCAATCATCGTCCGAACCGACCGGGCAATTCGTTCTGCCAGACGGCGGCGCGGTGCATTTTCCGGTGTATGGTCAGGCGGCGCAGTCCAGTGAGATGCGTCCGGCTCAGCCAGGATCGGCATCTCAAGCGGCCAAAGCTCGACAAGGCCGGGCTGGTTGGTACGGCGCGGTGCATGCGGCAGAAGGTTGGCCTCGCGCGGCGGAAAACCATCCAGCGCAGCACTGCCCAGCGGAATACGGGCCCTGACCTCATCAACAAAGGTCAGGATTTCAGGACTGGACCGGAAGGACATATTCATTTCCGGCAGGCTGACCGCGTCGCCAAGCGCTTCCTCTCGGGCTACAAACCTTGTCTGTTCGCGCTCGAAATGTTGTTGGTCGGCCCCCTGGAAAGAATAGATCGACTGTTTCGGATCGCCGACAACAAATTGTGTCCGCTTGATCGTGTCACCAACCTGTCCGAGACCAGACCGGAACTCATCAACCAGCGCGTTGATCAGCGCCCATTGCGGCGGACTTGTATCCTGTGCCTCATCCAGAAGAATGTGGCTCAGCCCGCCATCAAGTTTGTAAAGCACCCATGGCGCGGCCTCAGAGTGCGTCAGCAAGGCGAGCGTGTGCAGGATAAGGTCGTCAAAATCGAGCGCCGCGCGAGCCCTCTTTGCAGCTTGGTAGGCCCTGATAACTGGCAAGCCTATGGTCAGGAGCGCAGCGGTGCGCTCAGCTGCTTCGCAAGCGCGCAATTGTCGCTCGGTCTCCTGAAGCCGCGCGATCTCGCTGCCAAGATCGCCTTCAACCTGAAACAGGTCTTCCAGATCCGCATGGCCGCGCAAAGACGCACCATAAGGGTTCTTCGCCCCCCATCCGGTCTGGGTCTGAAAGACTGAGACATAGGCGTCCCATCGCTCCCTCGGGTCACCTGCCCCGCACACGATGCGAAGGGCTGCAGCCAGGTTTAGATCTTTTCCCGTTGGCTTCTTTGCTGCCTCCAAAACAGCAGGGAGAGGTTCCAGTCGCCGTTTTGGAAGATCGTCTCCGACCGCCTTTGCAATCAGCGCGTCAGGTGCTGAATCAGATGCGCCCAAGGCGGTTCTGACGCGCGCAGCAAGGTCCGTCTCGCCCTGGTCCAGGCTGCGTGAAAAGGCGAGCAGGTCCTGCCGCCGGTATTTTAGCGCATCCAGCGCTGCGGCGACGCCAAACCCGCCCGCCGCGCGCGAGACCACAATCAACTCTGCTTCATGGTCTTGCGCCGCTTTGGGCAGGTACTCGGCGAGTACGCTTGCCCACAGCCTCTCGGCTTCGCCTTCCTCTATCTCGCGAAAGCCGGGGGCGACGCCTGCTTCCAGTGGAAACCGGCGCAGAATGCGCGCGCAGAATGCATGAATGGTTTCGATACGCAGACCGCCAGGCGTCTCCAGCGACCTTGCAAACAGCGCCCGGGCATCGCGCAAGGCGGCCTGATCATAGTCGCTCTTGGCCCGGCCTTCCAGTTTGCTCAGACTCTCCCGCAACGCATCATCGCTCGCGATCGACCAGCCTCCAAGGCGCTCGTAAAGCCGCGACAGCATCTCGTTAGCCGCCGCCTTGGTATAGGTCACACACAGAATTGAATCTGGCGCAGCACCGGGCCGGCCATCGGGCCGCCGCAAGAGAAGTCGCGCCACCCGGTCGATCAGAACTTTGGTTTTGCCAGAGCCGGCATTAGCCTCAACCCAGGAGGAGGTCTCAGGATCGGCTGCCCGCGCCTGCTCACGCTTGGCATGTTCGAAAGCCTCATCATCTACAGGCGCAACGACCGGGAATTCAGTCATAAGTGTCGAGCCCCGCCCATTCGTCTCGGCGCGCAAGCCGAACATAATCTGACGCATAGATGACCCGCTCTGGAACCGGGGCGCTGAGATAGGGGTGCGCAGGATCAGCAAATTGGGTCAGGAGCCGGACCAGGCCCGCCTCGGCCTCGGCGATAATATCTGCAACCGGTTTCTCGTCCTTGCGGCCCGGATTGCCAATATCGCGAACATCAAATTTCGTGCCGAACTGCAAATAAGTTAGCGCGCTGACGGACGCGCCATCACCAAGCGGTTCATAGCCGCCGCGCTGCGCGATCAGCCCTTGCAGCGGCATTTGCGGTGACAGGCCAGAGCGTACCTGAGCTTCGGTTGGCGGCTTGCCAGATTTGAAATCGAGGATCGCAACCGATCCATCCGGGCGCCGCTCAATCCGGTCTGCTGTCCCTTCAAGTCTGAAGGCCGCACCTTCAATGTCGAGATCGATACCGCCCTTGATTTCTGTTAGCGGTGTACCGGCAATTTGATGGTCTGTTTCGCCGCGCCATGCGATGAAGGCCTCAGCGACCTCGCGCCGCTTTTCTCGCAAGGCAATCAGGTCAGCAGCGCTCTCGCCGCTTGCGGCAAGCTCGACCTCCAGCATCGATAGAAGGCGCTGCGCAGTCAGCTCACCCTCTTCAAGTTCGAACCGCTCGAGCGTCTTGTGAATCGCCGTGCCGCGCGATCTGACATCAACGGGTAGGTTCAATGGATCAAGTCGGTACAGACCGAGCACATACTGGCAGTAGATTGCATAGGGATCACGGATCAGGGATTCGATCCGGGTGACAGACAGTTTTCCAGGACGCGCGGCCACGGGTGGTTTCGGTTGCGGACGGGCCGAAAAATTATCGAGCGGCTCAACCGCTTCCAATGCCTCCAGCCAGACACGCGGGTCGCGCGTTTCAGGCGGCGCAAAAGCTTGCTCGACCTGCTGACCAAGCCCGCTTCGTGCCAGCATCCGCAATCGCCAGACCCAGCGCGAGGCAACCGCTGGCTTGTCTTCGCGGCGCTTGCTGCACAGCATGGTGACACGCGGCGCACAGGCCAGTTGCGCGAAATCATGCGCGGACAGCCCAATACGCTCATCAGGGTCGGCCAGGCCAACCTCGCTGCGGAACCGCCGCGCCAGAAACGCATCGGCAGCTGGCTGCGCTGGCCAGATACCTTCATTCAGGCCGGCTAGAATTATGTGATCGGCGGTTTGCAAACGCGCCTCCAAGGGCCCCCAAATCGCGATACGGGGATGAGCGCCGCCGAGCTGACAGCTCACCCTGCTCGCCTCTTCGTCAAACAGCTCGGCCACAATTGACGGCGGTTGATGGCCCAGCTCACCAGTGATCAAAAACAGGTCTTCCAGCAGAGCCGAGAGGGCAGCGCCGGTCTCACCGCGCCATGGCGCGGGCGCTTCGGCCAGGGCCGCAATCAAACTGGTTGCCTTGCGAAGCCATTCGGAACCATCGACACTCGCTGGAATGTCTTCTTCGAGACCAGCCTCAGCCAATACTTCGATAATCTGTTCAATCGTCTCTATTGCCTGATTCAGGTCATCCGCCTTGAACGGTTCATAGGGGTCGGGGTCGCGCACGCGGCGTTCAAGCACATCGCGAAGCGAAGAAAGGCCGCGCCATTTCCGAACACCGCGAAGCGCCACAAGGTCCAATTGCTCAACGCTTTCGTCCTCAAAACGGCTGAACGAATGACGCAGCACAGCAAGCAGGCTGGCTGGGTCTCCAGTGTCCAGCATCCAGTTCAGCACAAGACCGGCAAAACTGCCCGCATCTGTTTGCAGCAGCGGCAGTCCAGCAGACGGGGTCATCTCAATGCCCCAGCGCTTCATGATGCAGGCAACGTGGCGGCCAAGGCCTGCATCCGGCGTCACCAGAGCCGCCGTTTCGCCCTCGCGCTCCAGCGCCTCGCGCAGCAGTAAAGCGGCGATTTCAGCCTCTTCAACATCATCAGCGACATCGAGCAAGCTCAGCCCTTCGAGGCCTAACGATACGAAAGTTGCCACGTCATCCTGACCCGCTAGGCTTGCCAGTCGGTCATTCCAGCTTGCTGTATCTTCAGCAGGCGCCAGCGATTCGTGAACCAGGCCCTTGCGGTTCAGGGCCGCGACCGGCAGGTCAATTCCCGGCCAGACCGGAATGGAGGCAGGCGAGAGCCCAAGCACGTCCAGGGTCCGTGAAAGTGCAAACTGGGGATGGCTTGGATTCTCCCCAAAGCGCTTCAGCAATGATATCGGCGCGTTCTGGTCGAGCCCCGGAAACACGACCAGTCCCTGCGGCAGGTCGAGGGCAGCCCGCATCAGGAGGCGGCTTGCCGGTGTCGCGCCTGTCGACCCTGCGATAATTACCGGCGCAGTGGGTGGTGCCTCGCGCCAGTGCGCCGCCAGCGCTTCAGCGGCTGCGAGACGCCTTGCATAAGGGTTCATGGCTTGCTGATCGTCCAGTTTGGCCGGCCATTGCTGGATAATGATCCGAAGAAACTCGAGTGACCGCTCCCAATGCGCGGCCAATTGCTTGTCCAGCACAATCTCTTCCAGCTTCTCAAGGTCAGCCGCCCCGGACAAGTCAGCCTGATCCAGCAAACTGGCTAACTCACGCGCCGCAGATAGGGCCGCTGTGGCCGGAAGCGCCAGGCCCTGAGCCTCGTTATAGGCGAGGACAAGCCGCGTCAGCTGCCCAATCCGCTGAGCCGGGGATATCGCTGGCGGCAGGTCTGCAAACGCCGCCTCCGCGCCAGAGGGTGCCTCGTCCTGCTCCAGCTCACCCAGCGCGCGGATGTCGGGCAGCAACATGGCTTTACCGCCCGCCGCCTCGAACAAAGCATAGGCGAGACTGCGCACCGAGCGCTGGTTTGGGAGATATATCAAGGCATCGCCAAGCCAGTCAGGATCATCGGCTCGGCGCATCTGTTCGACCAGAACCCGGGACAGTTCACTCAGGAAGGGTGCGCCTGGCGGGATGGTGAAGGCTTTCGCTGCGCCTGGGGCAAAAATGTCAGTCATTCGCCGTGACAGCGCAGCCACATATCTGCGTCCTTGAGCGCTTGCGGGTCGCCGACATGGAGCCAGAACCGGTCCAGCGCAACGCCGTGGACCCGGCCCTTTGGCAATATCTCGTTCCAGATGCGATTGGCAGAAAATGGTTCAACCGGCTGGTTATCATAGAGCTGGGGCTTCAGCAGTCTCACACCGGCATAGGCCCATGGCGCAGACGCCGCGTCGCCCCGCCGGGTCAATACACCGCTATCAGCTTTGAAAAAATCACCGGCGCCGTGAAAGCCGAGGCATCTCTTCGTGTCAGCCAGTAACAGGATTTCATCCATCCGCTCTGGGTCAAATGCGTTCACCAAGCCCTGAAGCGGATCAGGTCCGGCGGGCCCCCAGAATGCGTCTGTGTTGACGACGAAAACCGGATCGTCACCCAGCAGTGACCGCGCCTTGGTCAACCCGCCCCCGGTTTCCAGAACCAGTTCGCGTTCGTCCGAAATCATGATCTCGATATCGCTGCGCGCGCTGACATGCGCTTCAACCAGATCCGCGCACCAATGAACATTGACCACTGCACGTGTGACCCCTGCCGCGACCAGATTGTCCAGCAAGCGGTCGATCAATCTGCTTCCGGCAACCTCCAGCATCGGTTTGGCGGTCTCGTTCGTGAGCGGCCGCATGCGGGTGCCGAGCCCGGCGGCGAGCAGCATGGCCGTATGTGGCATCTCTGTCATCGGGAACCCTCAATAATGAACGGCGCAACATCTGCCACCAGGGCGGCCATACCAGCCGTTGCCCCATGTCTAAGGTTCTGTGCCAAAAGCTTCTGTTGCCGCGGCATGAACTGACCGTATCTTGGTTTGTTGTCGCGCACTTGAAGGCGGGCAAATACGCCGGTGATGCGCAGTGCATTCAGGGCGCCAATGATCGCCAGACGCTCCTGAAAACCGGTTTCGGATTTTCCGGTCGCATCGAGATAGGCCGTGATCGCGGCCCGTGACGCCGCCTCGCTGACCTCGCGGCGGGCATCCTGAATCAACATGGCCATGTCCCAGGCGTCCCAACCATAGACCGCATCCTGAAAGTCCAGTAGCCCAATCTCTTCCCCCGGTAACCAGAGCAGATTTTCGGCGTGATAATCGCGCAATGTGAAGGCACGCGGGAAGGCCCCGGCTTGTTCTATAAGCGCGTCCCGCTCTCGCTCCCAGCGGACGCGATCAGCTTCGGTCATCCGGGCTCTTTGGTCGTGGCGGTGCAGCCAGTCGGCAAACAGGTCGGCATTTGCGCGCAACGCAACAGCGTCAAATGACAGGATTGGCCAGCGGATCTCACCGGACGATATAGTCTCCGGTACCGGCTGCGCGTGGAGGTGGGCCAGCGCCTTCGCCGCCTTAGTATAGAGGGTGACTTCATCCGCGTCGCTGCGCTCGATCACGCGTGCAAATTCTCGGCCCTCACCAAAGTCCTCAATCAGGGCCAGTCCAGCCTCGCTATCATAGCCATAGATTTCTGGCGGCTTCAGTCCGATCTTGCGCAAATGCTCAGCGACCGCCACGAAGGCTTCGACGCGCGATCCGGCCAGGCGCGTCATCGCATTCCAACCGGCGGCCTGGCGCTCAGCCTCGGTCATGCCGGGTGTGCAGATCGGGCTTTCAACCGGCGGCGCATCCATCAGCAAGGCCCTTTGGTCTCCTTGTCTCAGGCGTCCATAGCGCCGGGTCGAAGCATCCTGCCCGAGCCAGTTTAGTGTAGCTGTTGCCCAGCCGCACTTATCCAGGAAGGTCTTGATGAGAGTGTCGCGACTTGAATCAGAATCCATGCAAGCGTGTCTGCCAGTCTTCGCCTTGGGGTTCCAGTCTGGCGACACGTGTTTCGCCGGACATGTCGATAAAGAGGTCCAGGCGCCAGTCCGGCAGATACCCGCCGGCCCGTTCTGGCCACTCAATGAGGCACAGACCCGACATTGTATCGTCCCAGCCAAGCTCGAGTACTTCTTCTGAGCCATTGAGGCGATAAAGATCAAAGTGGAAGATCGAAAAATTCGGCGCATCATAAGTCTGGACCAGCGTATAAGTCGGGCTCGGCACCTCGGTTTCATCGCCCATCAATGCACGTATCAACGCCCGGCAGAATGTCGTCTTGCCAGCTCCGAGACCGCCATGCAGCGCAATGACATCACCCGGCTTCAGACGGGGCGCAAGCCGTTCAGCCAGCTCAGCCGTGGCCGCAATATCAGGCAATGGCTCAGAGATCATCCAAGGCTCCGGTGATCGCCGAAACCAGAGTGGATTCCGGCTCACACCCCACCGACAATCGCACAAAAGCGTCGCTGACATCATCGCCCCAGCGGGCGCGGCGCTCGGCACTTGTATGGACGCCGCCAAAACTTGTGGCCGGAAAGATTGCCGGACAATCTTCGATAAAGCGATCGGCAATTTTCTTGCTGGCAAATTCAAGACCGATCATGAACCCGGGCTGTGCCATTTGCGATTGAGCCAAAGCAAAGCTCGGATCGCTTGAGAGGCCCGGATACCGAATTGCCTTGACGGCTGGATGTGCCGCAAAAACAGGCGCCAGGATCATAGCGTTCGCGCACATCCTCTCCAACCTAAGCTCCAGTGTCATCAATCCTCGATGCACCAGAAAGGCCTCCAACGGGCCCGGCATGGCGCCGGACAGTTTGCGCCACTGTCTTATCCTGTCCAGCAAGTCTTCATTCCGGGTCGCAATGTGACCGAACAGGACATCTGAATGACCGGACATGGCTTTAGTGTCTGAAACCATTGCCAGGTCGGCGCCAAGTGAGAGCGGGTCTTGCAGCAACGGCGTGGCAGTTGTGTTGTCAACGACAAGGGTTGCGCCCGCAGCCTTGGTTTTCCTGGCAATCGCAGCGATATCACAAACGTCAAGGCCGGGATTCGAAGGTGTTTCAAGCCAGACCATGGCATAGGCCTGCAAATCGCTCTCGGCCATCTTTGCCGTCGCTAGCGTATCGACGACCAGGTTGCGATCTTTCAGAAAGTCCTCTTGCAGGACGCGTACACTGAAATAGCCATCCGACGGCAATAGTATCCGGTCACCCGCCTTGCATGTCGTCATTAGCGCAGCCGTCGCAGCCGCCATGCCGGATGGAAATGCGATAACAGGGGCGCACTCCAGAACGGATAATGCCGCTTCGGCCGCCTCAACCGTGGGGTTGGCATAACGCCCATAAATATAGGGCGTGTCCGGCTCACCGGGCAGTTTGTATTTCGCCGAGGTGACGATAGGCGGGCTGATCGGGTCGCCTTTTTTGAGTTTACCCGTCGCCCCGTGAAGCATTGCCACAATACGTTCCTCTTGCGAGTTCTTGTCCATTTTAGTCATGTCAGTGCTGCTTCAGATTCGCTCATTGCGCCTTTTGGCACAGTGTTGATAGTGCGCAAAGGATGACATCAATGAGTACTGCTGGCATGTTTAAAGTTGACGCAGGCGTCATGAATGCGGAATAGACAAGTTATGGACCTGTCCAACTCTAAGAACGTAGTCATTGTCGGTGGTGGCCAGGCCGCCGCCCAGGCATGCGCATCGCTTCGCCTGTTCGGATATGAAGGCCAAATCACACTGGTCGGTGACGAGGCCGCCCTGCCCTATCAGCGCCCCCCTTTGTCGAAGGCCTATATGAAGGGTGAACTGGCGGAAGAGCGTCTCTTCTTCAAACCGGAGGCGTGGTACGAAGACAATGGCATTGATCTTGTCCTGTCGACAAAGGCTGAGCGGATTGATCGCGAGCGCCAAGTTGTCGAGATCGAGCATGGCGGCACATTGCCTTATGATGCGCTGATCCTGGCGACCGGGTCACGCCCGCGCACGCTGCCTCTGCCCGGCGCGGACCTTGAGGATGTTCATGATCTTCGCACATTGTCGGATGTAGAGCGTATCCGCCCCCGTATGATGGCAGGGCAGAGGCTCGTCATTGTAGGCGCGGGTTATATTGGCCTTGAAGCCGCAGCGGTCGCCCGGCAATTAGGCTTGGAAGTAACCGTCCTCGAAATGGCGGACAGGGTGCTTGCCCGCGTGACCAGCCCGGTGATCAGCGCCTTTTATGAGCGTGAGCACCGAGCCCAAGGCGTCACTATTCGAACAGGCGCAAGCCTGTCAGCCCTCAAGGGTGATGACGTGGTCAATGCCGCAATACTGGCGGATGGCAGCGAGATTCCCGCAGATATGGTGCTTGTCGGCATTGGCATCCTGCCCAATCAGGAACTTGCCGCCGACGCGGGCATTGCCTGCGAGAATGGGGTTGTGACCGACCGGGATGCCCGTACCTCTGACCCTCGTGTTTTTGCGGCGGGTGACTGTGCCCAGCGCCCGCTTGTCCACTATGGCCGGGCCGGGCGTCTGGAGAGTGTTCACAACGCCATCGAACAGGGCAAGCTGGCTGCGGCTGCGATTATGAGCAAACCTCGTCCGCCCGAGGATTGCCCATGGTTCTGGTCGGACCAGTACGACATCAAGCTGCAGATCGCGGGCCTGTCACAAGGCTATGACGACATCGTCGTGCGCGGTGACCCGGAAAGCCGGAAATTTGCTGCCTTCTATCTGCGCGAGGGCCGCCTCATCGCTGTCGATGCGATCAATAGTCCACCAGAATTTCTGGCATCAAAAAAGCTCATAATCTCAGGTGCTTGTATTGCACCGGAGCGTTTGAGCGATACATCCATATCTATGAAAGAGATTGCGGCCGCCGCCGCCTAGGAGAAACTGAATACATGGCGAAAATTATCTATACCGATCACGACGGAACTGAGCGCGCAATCGAAGCCAAGAACGGCGAAACTGTAATGGAAACAGCGATCAAGAATTCTGTTCCTGGCATTGATGCCGATTGCGGCGGCGCCTGCGCCTGCGCGACCTGCCATGTCTATGTCGACGAGGCCTTCATGGACAAGGTCGGCAAACCCGAGGACATGGAACAGTCCATGCTCGATTTCGCTGAAAATGTGAAAGAAAACAGCCGACTGTCTTGCCAGATCACGGTTCGCGACGAGCTGGATGGGCTGAAGGTCACAACCCCGGAAAGTCAGCACTAACCGGTCGGATAGAGCGTCACCCATCCCGAGGATAAGCGGGTCAAAGAGGGGTCACTCGCGGCTCAGTTTTGGCTCATTTCCCGACCCGGTTGACGTGGCGGGACGGATTGGAGCCGATACACGCCGCCCTATATCTCCGCTATCGAAAGTGGAGCCCGATCATGACCAAATATACCGAACTGATCAGCAGCCTTCGCTTTGACGAAGACGGGTCGGCAACAATCACGATCCCTGAAACCTGGATGCAGGGCCGTACGACCTATGGCGGCCTGACCGCTGCACTCTGCCTTGAAGCAGCCAAGCCTTTCGCCAGCAATACGCCCATCCGCACCGCACAGGTCGCCTTTGTTGGTCCGGTCGGCGGTGAGGTGCGCTTTACTCCTCGCCTGCTAAGGCAGGGCAAGAATACCGTCTTTGTCAGTGTCGATGCAGAAACCGAGACCGGGTTTGCCGCACAATGCATCTTTGGCTTTGGCAAGACCCGCGACAGTCAGTTGGCGTTTCAACACCTACCCATGCCAGAAATCCCTGCCCCAGACGAGGCCGAGTCCTTTTTTCGCGAGGGGCCGCGTCCTGGCTTCACGCAGAACTTCAATATGAAGGGCGTACTCGGCAACCCACCCGTTAGCGGATCAGGCGACCCAACAATCGGCCTGTGGCTGCGCAACAAGGACGATGCGGCACCGGCAGACGCCACAGCCATTCTGGCGATCGCCGACTGCCCGCCGCCGGCTGCTCTGTCCATGCTCAGCAGTTTCGCGCCGGTCAGCTCAATGACCTGGATGGCAGAATTCCTGACAGAGGACTTCACCACTGAGAATGGCTGGTACTTTGCGCAGTCGACGGCAGACACAGCAAAAGATAGCTATTCCAGTCAGGCCATGACCTTGTGGAACAGCACGGGTGCGCCCGTCATGGTCGGCCGTCAAACGGTGGCTGTTTTCGGTTAGAGGCCGTTAGGCAGTCAGTGCGGCTTTCAGTTCGGTCAGATAATCGAATTGTTCCTGCATGGCGATCACGACGCCGCTATCCTTGCTCTCGGCAACAATTTTGTTGTGCAGCTCGTCCAGATCTTTCTGGACCTGCTCCGCGCTGACACTGTCCATATTGACCGCTTCCTCGGCGAGGATGGTCAAGCCAGCCGGCGTAACATCAGCAAACCCGCCGCGCACGAAGAGGCGCATGGTCGTCTCATCATTGTCGAGCACACGCACAACACCATTCTTCAGCGTCGTCATGAACGGCGCATGATTGACCAATACGCCAAACTCGCCGTCCGTGCCGGGCGCAATCACGTGGTCGACCTCGCCAGAGAAAAGCTCCCGGGCGGGTGAGACGAGTGAGAATTGCAGTTTGTCAGCCATTGGCTCAGCATCCTTCGACTTCGCTCAGGATGAGGCAAACTATTTGCCTCTATCCAGTTTATGTCCTCACCCTGAGCGAAGTCGAAGGGCGAGGACGTTTTACTCCTAGGCCGCGTCAGCCAGCATCTTCTCGGCTTTGGCTTTCACCGCATCGATATTACCGACCATGTAGAACGCCTGCTCTGGCAAGTGGTCATATTCACCTTCGATCAGGCCTTTGAAGCCAGCAACCGTATCTTCGAGTTTGACCTGCTCGCCCGGTGACCCGGTAAAGACTTCGGCGACGTCAAATGGCTGCGACAGGAAGCGCTCAACTTTACGCGCACGGGCCACAGCAAGTTTGTCGTCTTCGGACAGCTCGTCCATGCCGAGAATGGCGATGATGTCCTGAAGCTCTTTATAGCGCTGCAGGATTTCCTGCACGCCGCGCGCAACTTCATAATGTTCCTGGCCGACGATCAGCGGGTCGAGAATACGCGAGGTGGAATCAAGCGGATCAACAGCCGGGTAAATGCCCTTTTCCGAGATCGCGCGGTTGAGAACCGTGGTCGCATCCAAGTGAGCAAACGAGGTCGCAGGCGCCGGGTCGGTCAAGTCATCGGCTGGCACGTAAACGGCCTGAACCGAGGTGATCGAACCCTTGTTTGTGGAGGTAATCCGCTCTTGCAGCAGACCCATGTCTGTCGCCAGTGTCGGCTGATAACCCACAGCAGACGGGATACGGCCAAGCAGGGCCGACACTTCGGAACCGGCTTGTGTAAAGCGGAAGATATTGTCGACGAAGAACAGGACGTCCTTGCCTTCCTCGTCGCGGAAATATTCCGCCTGGGCGAGACCGGTCAGAGCGACACGCGCACGCGCGCCCGGAGGCTCGTTCATCTGCCCATAGACCAGTGTCGCACGGCTTTCGCCCTTCAGGTCGATAACTTTCGCGTCCTGCATCTCGTAATAGAGATCGTTACCTTCGCGGGTCCGCTCGCCAACACCGGCAAACACCGAATAACCGCCAAACAGTTTCGCGATATTGTTGATCAGTTCCTGAATAAGAACGGTCTTGCCAACGCCGGCACCGCCGAACAGGCCAATCTTGCCGCCCTTGGTATAGGGGCAAAGCAGATCGATGACCTTGATACCGGTGACCAGAACTTCCGCTTCGGTCGCCTGGTCAACAAAGGCTGGCGCAGGCGCGTGGATCGGCGCGCGAAGTTCGGTCTCAACCGGCCCGCGCTCATCAATCGGCTCACCGATGACATTCATGATCCGGCCAAGCGTGGCCGGGCCAACCGGGACCATGATCGGTTCGCCAAGGTCAGCCACTGGCTGGCCGCGAACAAGACCCTCGGTCGAGTCCATGGCGATTGTGCGCACAGCATTCTCGCCAAGGTGCTGGGCGACCTCAAGCACAAGGCGGTTGCCATTATTGTCGGTTTCCAGGGCGTTCAGGATGTCTGGCAGGGCGCCGTCGAATTTAACATCGACAACAGCGCCGATAACCTGGCTTACGCGGCCAGTCGCTTTAGAAAGGTCCATACGAGGCGTCTCCTTAGGAGCGGGTGATACTTTTGGTTTTGAAACTTGGGCAGGGGCCGCGGTTGCGGCAGGTGTCGGCGAGGCTGCGGCTGCTTCCGGTTTGCAGACGCCGCAGGCGCGGGTGTCTTTCTGGTTCAGCGCGGCAGCAGCGGTATCAGCTTCGGCAAATGTAGCAAACGGCCCGTGCCATTTGTCGTCATCATTGGTCTGGTCGCCGCCAACGCCTTCGCCATGATTGCAATAGCGGCAGTCGCCGGTATGGATCCGGGCGCGCTTATTGCCAAAGTTTTCGTAAATCCAGAACGCCATCAGAGCGCCTCCGCCCCGGAGATGATCTCGATCAGCTCCTTGGTGATCTGGGCCTGACGGGCGCGGTTATATTGCAGGGTGAGGCTATCGATCAGCTCACCGGCATTGCGCGTCGCATTGTCCATCGCGGTCATAGATGCGGCTTGTTCACCGGCGGCATTTTCCAGCATCGCAGACAGGATCTGCGTGTTGAGATAGCGTGGCAGCAGGGTCTCGAGAATTTCCGGCTCGGACGGCTCATACTGGTAGATTGCGCCGCCAAGATCGATTGTGTCAGCATCTTCAGGTGCTTTGGCCGGGATCAGCTGAACCGGTTTCGGGGTCTGGGTCAGAACGCTTTTGAACTCGGAGAAGATCAGGGTCGCGACGTCGAACTCATCAGCCTCATAGCGTTTGGCGAGGTCGGTGCCGAGGGCAATTGCGAACGGCGTGAACTTGTCCTTGGCCTGGCTGAGATCGACATGTTCGATCAGCAGGTCTGCATAATCGCGCTTCAGGCCATCGCGGCCCTTCTTGCCAACGGTGATGATCTTGACCGTCTTGCCGTCGCCCTGCAGGCGCTCGATTTCCTGGCGCGCGAGCTTGATCGTATAGGCATTGAAGCCGCCGCACAGGCCGCGCTCGGCGGTCATCACGATCAGCAGATGGGTCTCGTCAGAGCCGGTGCCGGTCAGCATTTTCGGACCGCCCGCACCCTCGCCCATCGCGCCGGTCAGGTTGGCGACGACATTGGCCATACGCCGGGCATAAGGCTTGGAGGCCTCGGCCGCTTCCTGCGCACGGCGCAGTTTCGCGGCAGCCACCATCTGCTTCGCCTTGGTGATCTTCTGCGTGGACTTCACGCTTCCGATCCGGTTTTTCAGTTCCTTGAGGCTAGCCATCTGGCAGCGTCTCCCGGTCGATGGTTACTTAAGCGAACGTCTTGCCGAAGGCTTCGAGCGCATCCTTGATCGACGTTTCGATATCGTCGGTCAGAGCTTTTTCCTTACGGATCTTGGCCAGCAGGTCTTTCTTGTCATTGCGCAGGAAGGACAGAAGGCCAGCTTCATAGCGGGTCACGTCCTTGGTCGCGACAGTATCGAGATAGCCACGTGTACCTGCGTAAATCACGCAAACCTGCTCTTCCATTTGCAGCGGCGAGTATTGCGGCTGCTTGAGAAGCTCGGTCAGGCGCGCGCCGCGATTGAGCAGCTTCTGCGTGGCGGCATCAAGGTCTGAGCCGAACTTCGCAAAGGCCGCCATTTCGCGGTACTGGGCAAGCTCACCCTTCATCGAACCGGCAACTTTCTTCATCGCCTTGGTCTGGGCGGCCGAACCAACCCGCGACACCGAGAGGCCAACATTCACAGCCGGACGGATACCCTGATAGAACAGGTCGGTTTCAAGGAAGATCTGGCCATCAGTGATCGAGATCACATTGGTTGGAATATAGGCCGAGACGTCATTGGCCTGGGTCTCGATGATTGGCAGGGCGGTTAGCGAACCAGCGCCAAAATCCTCATTCATCTTCGCAGCGCGCTCAAGCAGACGCGAGTGAAGGTAGAACACGTCACCCGGATAGGCTTCGCGGCCTGGCGGGCGGCGTAGCAGCAGTGACATCTGGCGATAGGCCACGGCTTGCTTGGAGAGATCATCGTAGATGATCAGCGCATGCATGCCATTGTCGCGGAAATACTCGCCCATCGTGCAGCCGGTAAAAGGCGCGAGATATTGCAGCGGCGCAGGCTCGGAGGCGGTCGCCGATACGACGATCGTGTAATCCAGCGCGCCGCGCTCTTCGAGCGTCTTGACCACTTGCGCCACGGTTGAGCGCTTCTGGCCGATCGCAACATAGACGCAGAACAGCTTTTCTGAATCGTCCTTGGCCGCAGCATTGGTGTCTTTCTGGTTCAGGATCGTATCGACACAGACCGCGGTCTTGCCGGTCTGGCGGTCACCGATGACCAGTTCGCGCTGGCCACGACCAACCGGGATCATGCCATCAATCGCCTTGACGCCGGTCATCATCGGCTCGTGCACGGACTTGCGTGGTAGAATGCCTGGCGCCTTCACATCGACCCGGTTACGCGAGTCGACGTTCTGCAATGGGCCCTTGCCATCAATCGGGTTGCCGAGCGCGTCGACCACACGGCCGAGCAGTCCCTTGCCGACCGGCGCAGCCACAATCTCGTCGAGGCGTTTGACCGTGTCGCCCTCTTTGATGCCGCGGTCGTCGCCGAAGATAACCACACCGACATTGTCGCTTTCAAGGTTTAGCGCCATGCCTTTGACGCCGCCATTGAACTCGACCATCTCACCGGCCTGTACATTGTCGAGGCCATAGACGCGGGCGATACCGTCACCAACGGACAGCACCTGGCCAACGTCAGAGACTTCAGCCTCTGTGCCAAAGTTTTCAATCTGCGATTTCAGAATGCCTGAAATTTCTGCTGCGCTGATAGACATAGAGCTTACGCCCCCTTCATTGCGATGTTCATACGGTCAAGTTTGGTGGCGACACTGGCATCGATCAGTTGCGATCCGATACGAAGCTGAATGCCACCGACGAGGGCGGGATCCACCTCCGTCTCAAGTTCTACGTCACTGCCGACGGCTTTGGCGAGAATGCCTTCAAGACGCTCGCGCTGCTCGGCGCTCATCGCCGTTGCAGTGCGCGCAACAGCGCGCTTGACGCCGCGATGCTTGGCATAAAGCTCGTCAAAGTGGCTCAGCGCACCTGGCAGATCGCCCGCGCGGCCATTGGTGGCAACGGTGCCGAGAAAGCCAGAAACCAGCTCTCCCAACCCGGCGGCTTCTGCGATCGCCTGCAAGGCCTTGACCTTGTCTTCGCGGGAGAAGGCAGGGCTGGCGAGCAGGCGCTGCAGGTCGTCGCTGCCTTCGATCAGACCGCTCAGATTTTCCAGATCGGATGCAACATCCTTGAGCTGGTTTTTCTCGGTAGCCAGATTGAACAGCGCACCGGCATAACGCCGGGCTGCTTCACTGGCAGTATTTCCACTCGATGCGGCCAATCTTCTGTCCGTTTTGCTAGGGCGGATGCCCGTCGAATAACGTGCTCTGGCGGGCCTGCAGGCAAGCCGCACCTTGAGCTTCCGGCGCGCTTAGCACTTCGCATCAGGGCTGACAACATTCACTGGCGGCTGTATCTGCGACGGATGGGCGCGGCTTCTGATCAAAGAAAGCTGTAGGGATCGATATCCACCGAAACCCTTGCTGCATTTGGAAGTTTTATCTGATTGAGCCAAGCGGCCATATAAGCAGAGAGATCGGTCTGGCGCGGTGCTGTGATCAGGAAGCGTAGCCGGTGCCGTCCGCGCACGATGGCGATCGGCGCAGGTGCCGGTCCAAACACCGTTATACCCTCGCCATGTGGGGCGACTTTGCCAGCGTTCAGGCCAATCTCATGCGCCATCTCGGCACTTGGCGCCGACATGATGAGCGCCGCCATCCGACCAAACGGTGGCAGGCCAAGCTCGGCGCGGACATCGCGCTCAACCTGTAGGAAACCGTCGCGGTCGCCCGCCGCCAGCGCAATCATGGCCGGGTTGTCAGGCTGATAGGTTTGAACCAAAGCGCGGCCTGGCCGCTCGGCCCGGCCCGCGCGCCCGGCAACCTGAGACAGGAGCTGATAGGTACGCTCGCCAGCGCGCAGGTCGCCGCCCTTGAGGCCAGAGTCAGCATCGACAATGCCGACCAGCGTCAGGTTCGGGAAATTGTGTCCCTTGGCGACAATCTGTGTGCCGATCATCACATCGATCTCGCCGTCCGCCATCCGGTCGACCAGCTCGCGCGTTTTCTCGCCTGAGCGCGCGGTGTCAGACGAGAAGATCTCGATCCGCGCCTCTGGCAAGAGATTGCGCACTTCTTCGGCAATACGCTCAACCCCTGGCCCGACCCCCATCAGCGTATCCCTGGCCCCGCAATGCGGGCAGGTCTCAGGCTTGGCCATGGACCAGCCAGTCAGGTGACAGATCAGCCGCCCGGTATAGCGGTGCTCGGTCAGCCAGCTTTCCGTTCCGGGGCTTTTGAGGCGCTCACCGCAAGCACGGCAGATCACCAGCGGCGCATAACCACGCCGGTTGAGAAAGAGCAGGCTCTGCTCGCCCTGGTCCAAAGTTTGCTGCATCGCTGCCGACAGGTCAGGGGACAGCCATCGGCCTTTCTCAGGAGGGAGAGCCCGCAGATCAATCAGGTCAATGTCCGGGAGCTTGGCCGCGCCGGGGCGCGCGGCAAGGCGAAGCCGCTCATACCGGCCCGCCTCGGCATTGACGACCGTTTCCAGCGCTGGGGTCGCAGAGGCCAGGACGACAATCGCTTCTTCCAGTTTGCCGCGCATTACGGCCATGTCGCGCGCGTGATAGCGCACGCCATCTTCCTGCTTGAAACTGGTATCGTGCTCCTCATCAACAATGATCAGTTTGAGTTTCTGAAAGGGCAGGAACAGCGCCGAGCGCGCGCCAAGAACGATGCGGGCCCGACCATAGGCGGCCTCGCGCCAGCACCGGCGACGTTCGGCTTCGGACAGGCCAGAATGCCAACGGGCGGGCGCCGCGCCGAAGCGCTCCTCAAACCGTTTCAGCACCGCTTGGGTGAGCGCGATCTCTGGCAGAAGCACCAGGATCTGCGCCTCAGGATCGCGTTGCAGGGTTTCTGATATCGCTTCAAAATAGACCTCGGTCTTGCCAGAGCCGGTGACGCCGTCCAGCAGGTAGGCGCTATATCCATCTTGCCGCACCGCGCGCCGCAGCGCCTCACCCCCCGCCGCCTGTTCCGAGGTTAACTCAAACCCGGTGCGCGCGCCGTCTGGACTTTCAAAGGGTGGGTCGGATAGTCGCTCTTCAACGGTGAAACTACCGGTCTCGACCAGACCCTTGACGACAGAGCTGCTGACCCCTGCGGCTCTTGCCAGTTCAGCGGCGCTGGCCGGGCCAATCTCGCGCGCGGCATCCAGAATTTTTTCGCGCGCAGGGGTCATGCGATTGGTGCGATGGCCGGTTGGTATATAGACTGTGGTGACAGGCGATGGCCGCAAACCCGCTCGCGACCGAAGCGCCATACCGAGGATCTGCCCTGGCCCAGCAACGGTATAGCGCGCACAAAAATCTACGAACTTGCGCATCGCTGCCGTCATCGGTGCCATGTCGAACACGTCCACGATCGGCTTCAGGTCGCGGTCGGTGTCCTCATCAGTGACAGCCCAGACGACGCCCGTCCGCTCAACCTTGCCGAGCGGCGCGCGGACATAACTGCCCGGCTCGACTTTCAGGCCATCAGGGATAGCATAGTCGAACGGCTCAGGCAGCGGCAGGGGGAAGAGAATCCGGGCGTAAGGCATTACCAAATCCTTAGCAGAGGTCGCGCGGTCGGAAACCCGTCATTAAGCATACTGAGCGATACTCCGCTCATGGCACTGCTTGATGGCTTCCTTGAGTATGCAGCGCGCGAACAGCGCCTCGCTCTCAATACAATAGAAGCCTATCGCAGCGATCTCACTGAATTTTTCGCGTTTCTTGAGGGGCATCTGGAGACCGAGCTGAATATTCGTGCCTTCCGCGAACTGGAAGCACGGGACATTCGCGCTTTCCTCGCCCATCGCCGGCGTGAAGGTCTCGCCGATGCCTCGATTGCCCGGCTACTATCAGCAATCAAGAGCCTGTATCGCTGGCTTGACCGCAAACATGGCGTTGAGAATCCAGAAATAGCTTTCCTGACCGGACCGAAACGGCCGAACCGCCTGCCTCGCCCCGTTGACGAGACAGCAGCCAAGGACCTGATTGAAACGGCAGGCGAGTTGCAGGACGAGCCCTGGATCGCGGCGCGCGATATCGCGATCCTGACGCTGCTTTATGGTGCGGGTCTGCGGATTTCAGAAGCGCTTGGCCTGACTGGTGCTGCGGCTTGTGCGCAGGACCGACTGCGCATCACCGGCAAGGGCGCCAAAATCCGTATCGTACCGCTGATCCCAGCTGTCCGCAGGGCAATAGACGATTACGCAATTCGCTGCCCTTATCCAATCGGACGCAATACGCCGCTCTTCTACGGCGCCCGCGGCAAGGTTGTTCAGCCATCGATTATCCGCAAACAGGTGCAAGTCCTACGCGGCGCCCTTGGTCTGCCTGAGACCGCCACACCGCATGCACTGCGGCACAGCTTTGCCACGCACCTGCTGGCAAATGGCGCTGATCTGAGGTCAATCCAGACGCTTCTGGGGCATGCAAGCCTGTCGACAACGCAGGTCTATACCGGGGTTGCGTCAGACCAGTTGCGCAAAGTCCACGCCAATGCGCACCCGCGCGCCTAGGCGCGTTTTCCTCGCTTCAATTCAGCGTCAGCAAATCTCGAAATGTCAGTATCGCCGACATATTCGGTGACATACTGGCGTGAGGCCCAAAGCGGGCGCTCCGAATGATCCGGCGTCAAACGGACCCAGCCATCCTTCACCTCGTAATATTCCCTGACCGTACCGCGCGGACTGCCATCAAGAACCGTGCAGTCCAGCGAACCACAAGCCCGGTGATTCAGCGATGAGGCGTTGATCCTGAGTATGCCAATCGGACCGGCCTCTACCTCGGCCACCACGTCACGTGCTGGCGCAATTGCAATATCCAAGCGGGCAAGTTCCACCGGATCGGTCCGCAGTGTCGAGGCCTCGGCCTGTTTGCCAAAACCGGCATGCGCAGAGGCAATATCCTGCAGCAGGACCCCGCCCGCTAGAATGGCAAGCGCCGTCAGCGCGGCGTGCCAGCGATCAAATAATCTGATATTTCCCATCATCAGCCCCTTTTTCCCAGGACCATATTAGCAATGGTTAATGAAACGGCAACGAAACAATTGTGACGGGATGTAACGGTACCGAAATGCTCGATTATTGGTCTTTGTGGAGCCCAAATTTCGTCCAGAAAAACCGGTCAACGACCCGTTTTGGTAAAAGGACTGGCAGAATGAAATTGACCAGCTTGTTCGGCACCGGGGCGTAGCGCGCCTTCGGCTTGCGTGCCGTCAGCGCTTTTTCGATAATCCTGGCAACGTGTTCAGGCTCAAGCCCGTCACGCCCGCCCTCCAACATGGTTTCTGAAAAGGCTTCAATCGGTTTCGCCCAGGGTGTGTTCTCGTAGGGAGACGACTCATTGGCTTTTTCAGCCTTGTCCCAGATCGGTGTCTTGACCGCCCCCGGCCCGATCGCAATGGCATCAATGCCATAGACGACAAGCTCTCTGCGCAAACTGTCCGTCATGCTCTCAACCGCATGCTTGGTTGCAGTATAGGCGCCCAGAAATGGCGAAGCCACTTTACCCCCAACGCTGGTAATATTGATGATGCGCCCAGGCTGCCCCTGTCGCTCCGGATCGGCGCCAAGCAGCGGCACAAAGGCCTGCGTCGCCGCCAGCAGGCCAAACACATTGACCTCAAAATGCGCCCGGAACTGATCCATATCCTGAATCGCAAGCGGTCCCATATTGGCGATACCAGCATTGTTGATCAGGCCGTTCAGTTTGGCGCCGCAGAGTTTTTCTGAAACCTGCTCCACGGCTTTTGATAGTTGGTCTGGCTTTGCCACATCCAGGGTCAGCGGAATGATATTGCTATGTTCGGCGGCAAGTATCTCGGCATCAGCCAGCTTGCGCACACCGGCAAAGACCCGCCATCCCTTCGCTGCAAGATATTCAGCTGCCGTCCGACCGATCCCGGTTGAGGCGCCCGTAATCACAACTGTTTTCATCGCTTCGACCCTTTAAGCCTGTGCAAGACATAGGCGAACCGAGGGGTCTGTCACGTATCGTCTGCACCGCCCTTGATCACCTTGAGCTTTGGACGCCGCCTGGGGCGAGCGGGCTCTGATGCAGGCCGCTGGAGATCGACCGCTTTGACAAGCGTTGGCTTTTGCGGCGCTTTTACCGGTTCCGGCGTCTCGTCAACATCCTCATGGAGTTGTCGAACCTTAGGCTGAAAGGCCGGTTTCTTTTTCGAAAAACTGCTTTTTCTGGCAAAGCCGGACTTTGCCTTGCCGCGTGCCTTTTTGTCGATCTCTTTCAGTTTGACCGACTGCAAAGCAGAAAGTGCTTCGTCCTTGCCGCCCTTTTCAGGATCGGCAAATGCTGAACCGTAAGTTTCGATCCGCGCCTCAACTTCCTCAAGAAACTGCGCTTCCCAATCGGATAGCGGCGGGCCTAAACCCTGCTCTGCCAACAGCGCGGCCTTGCGGATCTTACGCAAGGCCTTTCGTTTCTTCTTCTCGTCGACGTCGCGCGGCATATATCGCCCTGATTAGATCAACCCCAATGCGGTCATATAGGTTTCCAGGATCAATTCCTGTTCCTGACGTTGATCAGAGTCCTGTTTCTTGAGCCTAACACAGGTTCGGATCGCTTTAACATCCAGACCAAACGCCTTTGCCTCGGCGTAGACATCCTTGATCTGCTCAGCGACTTCCTTTTTTTCTTCTTCCAGACGCTCGATCCGTTCAACCGTGCGCCGCAACTGTTCGCGCGTCGTTTCGTTAATTACCATCACCTCGGTAGAATCGGCCATCTTCGCTCCATTAGCTCATAAATCTGCGCCGGTTCTACGAGCGATTCGCCGGGGATGCGAGTGCGAAATGACGTGGTTCTGACGGTATTGTGAGTCGATTTGCCAGCACGGCACGCTAAATAGGTGGCATGGAAAAAACACGCCCCCTTCTGTTCAATCGCCGCGTCCTGATTTCAGCAGCGCCCGCCGCGTTTATCGCCGCCTGTTCAGGTGGCTCGGGTATCAACAGCGCGCAAGCTGATGACGCATCAGATGCCTTTGTAACATCCGACTGGCGCACGCTTTCCGACGATGAATGGAAAGAGCTTTTGTCGGATGAGGCATTTAAAGTTCTACGCAAGGAAGCGACGGAACGGGCCTTTACCTCAGCGCTGAACGAAGAAAAACGTGACGGCATTTTCCATTGTGCTGGCTGCGACCTCGCGCTTTTCGACAGCGCGACAAAATACAATAGCGGCACCGGCTGGCCAAGCTTCTGGGACGTCATCGATGGCGCCGTCGGAACCAAAGCTGACAATACTTTGTGGATGGCGCGCACCGAGTATCACTGCGCGCGCTGCCTCGGCCATCAGGGTCATGTGTTCAATGATGGCCCGGCCCCGACTGGCCTGCGTTATTGCAACAATGGCGTCGCACTGACCTTCAAACCCACCTAGTCGGTATTAGTATCAGCCTTGCCAAACAGATCCATTTGATTGGGATCTTGCGCCTTTTTTCGCGCCCTGCGCCGTTTAGTCCGACCATGTTTGAAATATAGGTCATCTGTATGATCGGGCTGCACATCAGCGCGGCTTTTAGGCGCCGGTTTCGGTTTTTGGGCGGGCCGGGTGGACAGTTTCCAATACGTCACCGCGAGCACGGGATCGCCGTTTCGGTCCTCATAGCATTGCACGAACCCAAGATCCTGCCCGCGCCCGGCCTGCTTCAGCGCTTCGTCTTTTGCATCGCCCGGCGGGGTAAACCAGTCAGTGACAAGTCCCTGGATCGAGCCGCCCTCCGCCAACTGTTCCGCCTCGTGCCGGGTCCGCGCCGCAACACCTGTATCAGATAGAGCAAGCTCAACGGTAGCAGCAATGGGATAGGCAAGGCTCATGGTCAGCAGCTAGGCACTAGGTTCCGCCGAGTCCAGCACCAGCGTCAGACGGCTGGCGGCAAGACGGGCAAAGCGTAGCGTCACAGCCTTGCGCCGCGCCCCGGCGAGACGCGTTTCTTCCGGCTCGCGCAGGATGGCGCCGCCAAACTGATCGGCAATGATCAAGCCGACATCGGCCGGAATCAGGTCTTGTGGAAAGTCGTGGCCAACGGCGAAGTAGAAGCGATCACAATAGGGCCGGTACTCGGGCCATTTATTGTCGCTGCGAAAGTCGGCGACTGATGACTTGATCTCGACCATGGTGATCTCGCCAGCCTGGCCGATGGCCGCGACATCAGCCCGGCGCCCATTGGCAAGCGTCATCTCAAGGACGCTGGTGTATCCATGCTGGTGCATGACCCGGATGACGCCGCTGGCAATCGCCGCAGCGTCCGCGGTCAGGGTGTCATCGGACACGGGACCCCTCCATTATGTTCTGTTTGTGTTCTTGTTAGCCGGAAGCGCGCATTGCGGTCAATAAAAAAGCCCCGGAACACGTCCGGGGCTTTCGATTCTTTTGGTCGGGTCAGTTAGTCGCGCGAGGCGAGCAACATCAGGACGAAGCGGAACATGTTGACGAACATGATGAAGAAATTGAGTGCGCCCCAATTTGTCATCACCGCCATGCCGCGCTGATTGCCAGCAAGCTGGTAATAGCCTTCTTTCAGCTGCTGTGTTTGCCAGGCGACAAGCACCGCTGACAGCATCGCAAAGCCACCGGAAATGATCCACTCCATTGGGCCGGAATGCTCGATCAGACCAATTGCTGGCAGGATCATGTAGACGATGGCAACCGCAAACAGAGCCCAGATCGCCATGATTGCAAAGCTGCCAATGGCTGACAGGTCACGCTTGGTCGAATAGCCCCAGAGGGACAGGGCGGCAAAAGCCGAAGAGGTTATGAAGAAGGCCTTGCCGATGGTCCCGAAGGTCAGCGACTGTTTGATGCCGCCTGCTGTGCTCGTCGATATGCCGTTGGCTGCGAGATAGACATAAACCCCCATACCCAGACCGACGGTCGCCACGACCGCCCAATACAGAATAGCTGACCCCATCGGGCTCGGATTGCGCATGGCAAACATCGAGATGATGATCAGCGCGGCCGGAGCAAAGGCGATGATCATATACATGGGCGACGACAGGACGATCTGGGTGATCGGGTCGACGGTGCCGGCGATATATGCAAGCGCACCGGCGATCGCGATGCCGAGGGTCAATTTGGTATAGACCCCGACCATGAATGCCTTCAGGCCTGCATCAAAGGTGCCATCAACCGTCTGGCCTCTGGCAACAGATGTGTTGAAATCGTTCATAGTTTTCCTCGTTGAACACGCCCGCGCACATTCGCGCGGATTGCCTATAGTATGGGGCAGGTTTTATTGATTTTCAAGAAAAACCGGACTGGCCAATCAATGCTTGGTCGCTTATCGGATCAGCCTATCACCGACATAGGATATACATATGCCAATTGAGATGCGCCAGCTCGGGCGAACCGGTCTGAAAGTCAGTTCATGCTGCCTCGGCACGATGACCTGGGGCCAGCAAAACACTGAGGCAGAGGGCCATGCCCAGATGGATTATGCCATCGAGCGCGGGGTGAATTTCTTCGACACAGCCGAGCTGTACTCCATTCCGCCCAAACCGGACACGCAAGGCAACACCGAGCGCATTATCGGAACCTGGCTGAAGAAAACCGGCAAGCGAAAAGACATCGTGCTGGCAACCAAAATGGTCGGCCGCTCAAATATGAACTGGCATCGCTCCTTTGATACCCGGTCTTGCCGCCAGACCAAGGCGGGTATTGACGATGCGGTCGAGGGCTCGCTCAAGCGACTACAAACTGACTATATCGATCTTTATCAGCTACACTGGCCAGACCGGGTTGTGCCGCTATTCGGCGACGCCGTTGATCCGGCCAAGTACAAGGCCGCTCATGAGCCGTTCGAAGACATTCTCGGTCACCTCAACCAGCACGTAAAAGCTGGGCGGATCAGGCATATTGGTGTTTCAAACGAAACACCGTTTGGCATCATGCGCTTTCTGGCCGAGAGTGCCAACAAGGCTTGGCCGCGCATTGCCTCCATCCAGAACGCGTACAATCTAGTCAATCGGAATTTCGAGAACGGTTTGGACGAGATCGCCATTCATGAGGATGTTGGGCTGCTCGCCTATTCGCCCTTGGCGCAAGGCTATCTGAGCGGAAAGTATCGTGGTGGCGCGCTACCAGAAGGTTCGCGAAAACAGCTGTTTGATCGCCTTGGGCGCTACGAGTCGCCACAAGGGCAGCGCGCGATTGAATCCTATCTGGCCCTTGCAGAGAAGCTTGGCATCGATCCGGCAATACTCGCTATCAAATTCTGCGACACCAAGCTGTTCACAACTTCCACAATCATCGGTGCAACCAGCATGGAACAACTCAAGACATGTATCGATGCATTTGATTTTGAGTGGACAGATAAACTTGAGCGCGAAGTGAACGAGTTGCACCGTGAACAGCCATCACCTTGCCCCTGACCTAGCTGTTGAACTTGTTTGACTTTTTTTGCCTGCCTCGTCAGCATTCCCCTAGCTGCAGCGCTGGAGACGGTTTGCAGTGACGACTAAGATAGGGGAACAAAATGGCAGACGCCTCCAAGTACGAAGAAAACATCAAGAAATACGCCAAAGGCTACAACAAGGCTGCAGCGGAAAAAATTGTCGGACACCTCGGCATCGCATTGCGCAACCGGGACAGCTCTCTCGTCTCTTGTTCAGATGATACTGAACTGCAGCGCGTGCGTGAAAAATGGTGCCGCGGCAAGCTTGCTCTGGCGCACAAGAATGATGAACTTGACGCGGCCATGGCCAAGATTTGCGACGTGCTGAAGCCTGAAGGCAGCAATAAATCCCGTGTGACATTCTATTATTTGCTCGCTGAACATTTTGGTAAACTGGACGCGCTGGCCCGCTAGCGCCGCATCGCACTGTTTCAGGAAGCCCGGCTTCGCGCCGGGCTTTTTATTTGATCTTTCGCCAACATCCTGAAAAAGGCAGGCATGCATCGTCTCTTCGCCGCCCTGGCCGTTCCCGACGACCTCGCCGAGCAACTCACACTCATTCAGAGAGAGTTGCCGGGTGCGCGGTGGCGCCAACGCGAGCACTTTCACATCACCCTGTCATTTTTCGGCGACGTGTCTCGCGACCATGCTGAAGCCATAGGCGATGCACTTGATCGGGTTAGCGGCCAACCGATGCAGCTTAATGTCCAAGGTGTCGGTTGGTTTGGACGCCGGGAACCTCGCGCTGTTTATGCCAAAATTCCCGACCAGCCCGCTCTGACCGAACTTGCCAGGTCTTGCCGCAAGGCAACAGCCAGGATCGGTGCCGCGCCAGACAGCCACCCGTTCGTGCCGCACATTACCCTCGCCTATTGCAAGGGCGTCCCGCTCGAAGATGTCAGAACCTGGTGTGAGCAATTTCAGATGCTGAGTAGCGAGCCGTTCTGGGTCTCGCAGTTTCATCTCTATGAGAGTTTCACTGCCATGGGCAGACCCAGCCAGTATCAGATCCAGGCCGGCTACAATCTTGCATAGGGTTTGAATGGTGGAGCCAGACGGAATCGAACCGACGACCTCTTGCATGCCATGCAAGCGCTCTCCCAACTGAGCTATGGCCCCATTGTTCAGGGAATGGCGGAAATACGGTTTCCCGCCCGGGCAATCAAGCCCTATTTTTCATCGACTTCCGCGTCTGGCTCGCCAAGCTGGTTGTCGTCGTCGATGTCAATATCATCGTCGCCGAGATCGAACTCGTCATCATCGTCGAGATCGACATCATCCTCATCATCGTCGTCGACGCCCTCTTCAGTGAACCCGGCTGGAACCTTACCCGGCGCGGTGTCGTCATCGCCGTCATCGTTGCCGGCTGACGCGAGCAAGGTGTCATCGCCGTCAAGCTCCAGCGCTTCGGCTGTATCATCCTCACCGTCATCTTCATCGTCGTCTTCGGCAGTCGCCTTGACCGCTTCGGCGTCGTCCTCTTCCTCATCCTCTGGATCCTCGGACTCAGGGTCGGATTTGGGGTCAGGCTTGGCGGCTTTTTTGAGTTTGCTGGCTTGTGTCTCAAAGAAGGACACGGGGTATTCTTTTTGCGTGTAGGGGGAGACAATCGGCTCTTTATTCAGATCGTAAAAATTCTTGCCGGTTTCTGGGCAGGTGCGTTTTGTCCCAAGTTCTGGATCGGCCATAATTTCTTCCATGATGTCTTTTGATTGCTGGCGCGCTTGCCAGAAACAGTTCGTCCTGTCAAAGCGCTTTTCCGCGAACACTGCCAGAGGATGTATACAAGGTGTCTTGGACTTCAATTCCAGTTGAGACAATTACGGGCACCATTCGCGCGCCTGGTGACAAGTCCTGCTCCCATCGCGCGCTTATTCTCGGCGGCCTGGCAGCGGGGCTGACGGAGATTTCCGGGCTGCTTGAGGGCGAGGATGTTCTCAATACCGGCAAAGCCATGCAAGCGCTTGGTGCAAGAGTTGAGAGGCTCGGTGCCGGATACTGGCAGGTGCATGGTGTGGGCCCGGATGGCCTGCGCTCGCCTCATGCGGCGCTGGACTTTGGCAATTCGGGGACCGGGTCGCGTCTGATGATGGGTGTTATCGCTGGATATCCAATCGAGGCCGCCATGATCGGCGATATTAGCCTGTCTGGCCGCCCGATGGCTCGCGTAATCGATCCGCTTGAGCAAATGGGCGCAAGGTTTGAGTATTCCGAAGGCAAGACATTGCCGCTCACTGTGTTTGGCAGCGATCGTCTGCGCGGGATCGAATACACCCCGCCGCAGGCCTCGGCGCAGGTAAAGTCCTGCCTTCTGCTCGCCGGGCTGAACGCAGATGGCACAACCACGATCAATGAAAGCCGCGTGACACGTGATCATAGCGAGAAAATGCTGCGCGGGTTCGGTGCGCGTGTTGATGTGAAGCGACACGGTGCGGGTGCCCGGGTCTCGATTGCAGGTGGGCAGCGTCTGGCCGGCCAGGATACGCGCGTGCCGGGCGACCCGTCATCAGCGGCGTTTCTTGCGGCGGCGGCGCTGATCTCACCTCGCGGCGGCGCGCTGATAGAGGGTGTCATGTCAAATGAAGCGCGGGATGGCTTCTTCCGCGCCTGCGCGCTGATGGGCGCCAAGATTGGCGCTGAAGACCAGGGCGACGCCGCAGGCGAGCGGCTTATCGATATGTCTTTCGAGAGCGGCGAGCTGAAGGGCATCAACGTGCCGATCGCGCTTGTCCCGTCGATGATTGACGAGTTCCCTATCCTGGCGGTAGTGGCTGCCTACGCCGAAGGTGAGACGGTCATCACCGGCGCAGAGGAGCTCCGCGTCAAGGAAAGCGACCGGATCAGCGCGGTGGTCAACATGTTGCGCGTCAACGGCGTTGAGGTGGAAGAGCGCCCGGACGGCTTCACCGTGCAAGGTTGCGCTGGCAAAGTTCCAGGCGGCGGCATGGTCGCAACGCATCACGATCACCGGATTGCGATGAGCGCGCTGGTTATGGGCACAGCCTCTCAGAAGCCAGTGTCGATTGACGACGCGGCCATGATCGCAACCTCCTATCCCGGTTTTGCCGATCATATGCGAACCCTGGGCGCAGACATTCAGATGAGGTCGACATGATCATTGCGGTGGATGGCACGATGGCCTCTGGCAAGGGCACGATCGCAACGCGGCTCGCTGCCTGGTACGGCCTTCCGCACATGGACACTGGGCGTTTGTACAGAGCCACCGGTGTCGCGGCCCGGAAAGCTGGCACTGATTTTGATAATCATGCGGCGATGGCGCAGATCGCCCTCAGCCTCGACCTTAACGATTATTCTGAAGTGGAGCTGCGCACCGCCGAAGCCGGGCAAGCTGCGTCAAAGGCGGCCGCTATTCCCGAAGTCCGCTCCGCTCTGCTCGAACTGCAGCGGGCCTTTGCGCACCAGCGGCGCGGGGCCGTCCTGGATGGCCGCGATATTGGCACAGTCGTCTGTCCCGAAGCCGATGTGAAGCTGTGGATCGATGCTGCGATCGAAACCCGCGCCAAACGGCGCTGGAAGGAGCTGACCGGCAAAGGCGAGGATATCTCGCTTGAGGAAATGATCCGCCAATTGAAAGAGCGCGACGCCCGCGACAAATCACGCAGCGATGCGCCCATGGTCGCCGCAGCAGATGCGGTCTTGATCGATACAACTGATCTGACTATAGACGCCGCTGTGGACAAGGCGCGTGCCGCGGTTGAAGCCGTTATCGCTCGCAAGACCTGAGCATCTCTGGGGCAACCCAAATTCAAAAGATGCTCAATGCCCTGACCCAAGAAGCGCGAAACGACTGACCGCCTCGCATGGTGTGAGCGGCAGGAGCATCGTTTTTGAAGCGCTTTCGGAGACCCAATGACAGATTCTATGACCCCTTCAACGGATGACTTTGCATCCATGTTCGAAGACAGCGCCGGCGCCGCCTCGATGACCGAGGGCCGCGTTGTCCCGGCCACGGTGATTGCCAACAATGGCGACTTTCTTACCCTCGATGTCGGCCTGAAAACCGAAGGCCGCGTGCCACTTAAGGAATTCCTGCTCGAAGAAAAGCAGCCTGAGCCGGGCGATATCGTCGAGGTTTATCTCGACCGTATCGAAAACCTGATGGGCGAAGCGGTTCTTTCGCGCGACAAAGCGCGCCGCGAAGAGAGCTGGATCAAGCTCGAAGACAGCCACAACAAGGAAGAGCCGGTCAAAGGCGCGATTGTGGGCCGGGTCAAAGGTGGCTTCACAGTCGACCTTGGCGGCGTAAGTGCCTTCCTGCCAGGCTCGCAAGTCGATATCCGCCCCGTGCGCGATGTTGGCCCGCTAATGAATGAAGTGCAGCCATTCGCGGTCCTCAAAATGGACCGCGCTCGCGGTAACGTTGTTGTTTCCCGCCGTGCCATCCTTGAGGAAAGCCGCGCCGAACAACGCGCCGAGATCGTTGGCGATATGAACGAAGGCGATACACGCGACGGCGTCGTCAAGAACATCACCGACTACGGTGCGTTCGTTGACCTTGGCGGCATTGATGGCTTGCTCCACGTCACTGATATGAGCTGGAAGCGGGTCAATCACCCAAGCCAGGTCGTCAATGTTGGCGATACGGTCAAAGTCCAGGTCATCAAGATCAACCCAGAGACCCAGCGTATTTCGCTTGGCATGAAACAGCTGGAAAGCGACCCTTGGGACGATATCGAAGCGAAATACACAATTGGCACCCGCATGTCCGGTCAGGTCACCAATATTACCGACTATGGCGCATTCGTTGAGCTGGAAGACGGCGTTGAAGGCCTGATCCATGTTTCAGAGATGAGCTGGACCAAGAAGAACGTCCACCCTGGCAAGATCGTTTCAACGTCTCAGGAAGTTCTGGTCGAAGTGTTGGATGTCGACAGTGAGAAGCGCCGCATCTCGCTTGGCCTCAAGCAGACTCAGGACAATCCATGGTCTGCCTTCATGGCTGAAAACCCGGTCGGCACGGACATTGAGGGCGAAGTTCGCGGTATCACCGAATTCGGCCTGTTTGTTGGCCTCGGCCCAGACCTCGACGGCATGGTCCACATCAACGATATTTCCTGGGAAGGGTCCGGCGAGGATGCCATCCAGAACTATAATAAGGGCGACATGGTAACGGCCCGCGTTCTCGACGTAGACATGGAAAAGGAACGGATCTCACTCGGTATCAAACAGGTTGGCGGTGATCCCATCGCCGACAATACCGGCGTCAAGCGCGGCGCGATTGTCACCTGTACGGTTACCGAAGTGGCGTCCGGCGGGATCGAGATTGAGTTTGGCGATCCAGCGATGAAAGCCTTCATCCGCCGCTCGGACCTATCACGCGACCGCGCCGAACAGCGGCCAGAGCGGTTTGCCGTTGGTGACAAGGTCGATGCCAAAGTGACCCAGGTCGACAAATCAGCGCGTCGGATCTCTGTGTCGATCAAGGCGCTTGAGATTTCCGAGGAGCAGGAAGCTGTCGCACAATACGGTTCAGCCGATAGCGGTGCCTCACTTGGTGATATTCTTGGGGCGGCCCTTGCTAGTGGTGACGAGGAGGCGGCCGAAGAGAAACCAAAGACCAAGCCAAAAGCTGCTGCGAAGAAGAAAACTACAAAGGCCAAGAAGGAAGATTCCAGCGACGAAGCGTGAATCTGACGGTAAATCAGCCTAAGAAACTCGCAATCTTCTAAAAATCTACGGCAGAGGCTCTGGTCTCTGCCGTATTTTTCGTTTAGGATCAAACACATGCTGAGGTCGGAACTAATCGCGAAACTGGCAGAAGAACATCCGGACCTCAAAGCCGAGGATCTGGAAAATGTCGTGAGCGTCATTCTGGATGAAATTACCAATGCCCTGAAGAATGGTGATCGCGTCGAGCTGCGTGGCTTTGGCGCGTTCTCGGTTCGACACCGCAAAGCCCGGACAGGACGCAACCCGCGCACCGGCGAAACAGTGCATGTCGAGGCCAAATCGGTACCCTTCTTCCGCCCCGGAAAAGAGCTTCGCGCACGCGTCAATGACGGCCGAGACCCAGAGTCCCGATAGAAGCGACAGCCTCGCCTCTGCAAACCGTAAATTGACCTGACATCGAAATTGCCACATTCACAGGTACGGCTTGGAGTGAGCCGACAATAGGAGGGGCATTAATATGTTCAAGGAATTCAAAGAGTTTGCCATGAAAGGCAACCTGGTCGACATGGCTGTCGGCTTTGTCATGGGCGGCGCATTCGCAACAGTTGTTACAGCTTTCATCCAGGGGGTGTTCCTGCCAGTGCTGAGCCCCGTCCTGGGCGGCATTGATTTTGCCAATATCGCTTACACGATCTCGCCGGCCGAGCTGAATGATGCTGGTGAAGTGATCAAGGAAGCTGCCGTGGTCGAGCTCGGCGCGTTCATTTCAGCAACAATCTCATTCATAATCGTCGCCTTTGTCATGTTCCTGATCATCAAGGGCATGAACAATATGATGAAGAAGGAAGAGGAAGAGCCGGCAGCCCCACCAGAGCCGCCGCGCCAGGAAGTACTGCTCGAAGAAATTCGCAATCTTCTCGCAAAACAGTCGTAATTCGTTAACAACGATACAGTATCAGCAACACAAGTAGAGTGTGTTGAGTGGAGAGGGGCGGCCTATTGGTCGCCTCTTTTCGTTAGCGTCAGACGCTTCAAAGAAACTTAGCGCCGCCGAACATAGACATACCAGGCACCGGCCCCACCATGACGGGGATGCGCCTGCGCATAACCGCTGACCAAATGCGCAGCCTCTGGAATTTCCAGCCATTGCAAAAAGTTCTGCCGCAGCACGCCCTGTCCGTCTGCCCCCTTGCCAGTGATAATCAGAACGCATTTTGCGCCCTGACTCTGCTGGCTGCGTAGGAAGCTGGGTAAAAGAGACCAGGCCTTGTCCTGCGTATAGCCATGCAAATCCAGCGTGGCAGACACGCGCTGCTGTCCCCGCCGAACCTCTTTACTGGATTGTCGGTTTTCAGGCGGACTTGGAGCGGGCGATTGCGGCCGCGTTGAAAGAGGCGAGCTTTGCCCGGAACCAGCGACGCGCTTGCTACCAGGCGCACGCGCCGCGCGTCCGTCGAGGCGCTGCACATTCTTGGTGACCTCGCGCCAGGCCTTTCTTTCATTCTTGCTAAGATCGCGATCACTCATCCGCGTCACTTAAGGCGCGACGGTGACCAAGCCAAGCTCTGAGGCGTCCGCTGACTGCCTGATCTGTTCAGCAAGACGCCTCGGCAACAGGATCCATAGCCGTCCCGGCGCATTGACGGTATCCGCGCGGGCACCGGCCTGTGGCCCGGTTCCGAAATAGATATCGCCGCGAACCGGCCCCTTGATCGCGCCGCCCGTATCCTGCGCCACTAGCAAGCCAGACCAGGCGCCGCCGAGTCCCGGCGCAGTGGTTTGAACAAACATTGGCAGACCGCCAGCATGAAAATCCAGGTCGACCGCCATGGACCCGAGCGGTGTCAGCGGCACACCAAGGGCACCTTTCGGGCCAAGTCCCGGATCGCCTTCTGGCTGGAGGCTGAAAAACACAAACCGCGGATTGGCGTTCATGGCCTGCCGGGCGCGCGCGGGTGTCGTGCGATCCATCCACGCCCGAATGCCAGTCATCGACGCCTCGCCTCGCGAGATCCAGCCCTTCTGCATCAGCCAGTTTGCGGTCGATCGAAACGGCTGGCCATTATGGGCAGCATAGGCGGCCCGCAAGGTTCGCCCATCCGGCAGGACCAACCTGCCCGAGCCCTGAATTTGCAGGAAAAACACATCAGCTGGATGTGCGTAAGCGAGTGCACGCACCCCTTTGCGCGTAATCTCAACTCGGCTCGGATAGGGCTTCAGGGCGCCATTGCGCTGGCGTTGATAGACATTGCCATTTTGCGTCACCAGATCTGACGGCAGGGCTGGGATCGGTTCTGTAAACGGATATTGCGGGCTTAGCCGCGCCTCAAACGATGGCTCGAAATATCCGGTGAAACGGGATGAGCCCTCCCGGTCTTCAATCTCGACCGGCATGAACAGGGCCTGCACCACCGCACGGGCGCTCGCCTCGTCTTCGATGACATCCAGCGCCGCGCAAGCTGGTTGCCAGTCTATCGCCCGGCCAGCCCAGGGTGCACGGTGCGATAGCAGGTTTTCCGGTGCGCGTTTGGCAAATACAGCGCAACTGCGCCTCAGCGCGTTAAGCCCCGGGGCCAAATTGGATGTGTGCCAGCCAGGCAGTTGATCAAACGGGACAGCCGCAGGCGGTGTTTCCCAATACGGCGATGGCTCTACCTGTGGTGACTGGGCAGGAATATCGACGGGCGGCGGCACTGTCTCACAGCCGGACAGGGCAAGGGCGACCAGACAGAGGAGCGAGCGAATCCGCATTGCCAAAGTCTGGCGTGATTGAACAGGCTCTTCAAGTTACCGATTGCTGGTGTCAGTCGGCTGTATCAACATCATCGAGCAACCAATTGGGATCTTTCGAACTGGTCTGGCGCATGAAAGTCCAAAGCTCCTTCGCCTTGACCGTTTGCTCACCATCACCAAGCTCGGACTCGAATCGAACGGTGACGCGCGCCATGCCATCATCGGCAAGTGACGCATCGCTGATCTCGGCGCTCTTGAGCCGCAACAGTTGCATACCCTCTGCGCCTGTTGTTTCTCTTTCGCTGATCGCCTGATCCCAGGCCTCATAGACGTCTGTATCGAGATAAGGTTTGAGCGCCGCGCGGTCACCATTTCCGAACGCGGTAACAAGCATTTCATAGGCTGCCTTTGCACCCGACACAAAACCCCGGGGAGCGAAGCTTGGATCAGCAGAAAAGATCGCTTCCATGCCAGCCGCGGCTGGACCTGTGAAAACCGGACGAATGTCCGGCTGCTCGTTCGGGCGGGCCTGTCCGCCGTCAGGCCGAGGGCTTGGGACCGGCCTCGCATCGCGTGACCGACCGTCTGGCGGGCCGCCATCCTGACCAAGCGTCACATATAGTCGCCACCCGATAAAGAGTGCGATTGCGGCGAGCAAAATGAATTCAATAGTCGAAGATGACATCAGCGTTTTCCAGTCTCTATTATATGCTCATATAGTGCCGCGGCGCCGAGTGCCACCCACCGTTGCGTGTCTTTCTGCTGCGTGATAGGCGCACAGTTTGTTCAGTAAGGGCGATCAAGCATGACCGACACCCCAGATATGGCAACACCGCCAGAAACCCAGCCCCAGAAAACCGGCCCTGCCATTCGTGTGCTAAGCCAGTATATCAAGGACCTCTCATTCGAGAATCCGGGTGCGACGGTCAATGAGCAACCAAATATTGAACTGGGAATTGATGTTGGGGCGGCACCGCAAGTCGGGGCAGAAAATACCTATGAAGTCACACTCAAACTGAACGCCCGTGCCGGGACGGCTGATGCAGCTCTTTTCATCCTCGAGATGGATTATGCCGGCCTGTTTCAGGTGCAGGGATTTCAGGAAAGCGAGCTGGAAGCGGTCCTGCTGATCGAATGTCCGCGCATCCTGTTTCCGTTCGCACGCCGCATCATTGCCGATATTTCCGCCGAGGGCGGCTTCCCGCCTTTGCGCATCGACCCAGTTGATTTTGCTGCCCTTTATCAGGCACAGCGCCAACGCGCGGCACAAGCTGCAGCAGAACAATCAAACGGCAGTCAGAACGCGTAACGCTTCCAGATTGCTTTAGCGCCGAGGCCTTCAATGAACGCCGCGTGTGCCTCTTTCTCCTCTGGGCTCAAGTTCTCGGCGAGAGGTATAGGCCGCGCCAGAGCAGGCGCCGCATCGCTAGCTTCGTGGCTAACACCTTCACCAAAATCAAAGCTGCGTGCACGGCCACCAAGCAGTTCCAGATAGACCCGGGCAAGGAGTTGGCTGTCCAGCAGCGCGCCGTGGAACGCCCTTGAACTCAGGCTGATATCGAAGCGCTTGCATAGTGCATCAAGGCTGGCCGGGGCACCTGGATAACGTTTCCGCGCCATCGACACCGTATCAACCCAGCGCGCTTCCGGGATTGGCGGCCTGCTGCAGCGCTCCAGCTCCATATTCAAAAAGCCGCGATCAAAACTGGCATTGTGCGCGACCAGAATATCGTCGCCAATGAAGTCCAGAAACGCATCGACAATAGAGGCGTCCTCAAAACCGGGACTATCCTTCAGGTCATCGTCAGTAATGCCGGTGATCCGGATGGTTGCCTCGGACACTGGCCGACCGGGATTGATATAAGTCTGAAACGTATTGCCGGTGGGCACGTGATTGATGAGCTCAACAGCGCCAAGTTCAATAATCCGGTCATCCTCATCCCAGCGCAGGCCAGTTGTTTCCGTGTCGAATGCTATCTCGCGCAATGTTTCAGTCACTATCCGCCGCCTCGCCCATTCGAATCATCAGATCAATTATGGCCCCGACATGCGCCCGCGTGAAGTCAAAACCAAACGCCGTTGAGACAATGAAATCAGCGCGCGCCCGTTTTTCAGAATCTGGTATCTGTTTGCTCAAAATGGAGTCGAGCTCCGCTTCGCTCATTTCGCCGCGGGCGAGAACGCGTTTGCGCTGAACAGACTCTGGTGCAGTGACAACGAGCGTATAGTCGCAGCGTTGATCTCCGCCCGTTTCGAAGAGCAATGGTATGTCCAGTACGACAAAAGCCGCGCCTTGTGTCTCAGCTTCCGCTCGAAACGCGAGCTGCGTCTGCCCGACCAGTGGGTGGATTATCGCCTCAAGATCAGAAAGCGCGCCTGGGTCATTCAGGACAATTGTCCGAAGGGCGCTACGGTCCACAGCGCCCTCTTTGACAATGTCACCGAAGCGCTCGGACAAGGGTCCGACTGCCGCCCCTCCCTGAACATATAGTGCATGTACAGCAGCATCGGCATCATAGACGGGAATCCCTGAGTCGCGGAACATCGCCGCTGTCGCCGACTTTCCCATGCCGATTGATCCGGTGAGGCCCAGCACGATCATGTTGTCTCCTCAACAAGTTTGCGGCACCTCGCCAGCGCCCCCTCAACATCCGGATCAACGCCAAACCAAATGCGGAAACTTTCGGCCGCCTGCTCAATCAGCATGCCAAGCCCATCCATGGTTTTCCAGCCCCGGCGCTGCGCTTCGGACAATTGTCCGGCGGCTGCGGCACCATAAGAGATGTCGACAAAATAGCGGCCTGCTCCCTCAGGTAACAGCAGCACATCACCCGAATAGCCAAGTGCGAGTGTATTGATAACAAGCTCAGCATCCTTGCTATAATCTGTGTACTGATCGAGTGGTCCGTGGGCGGAGCGCTCGTCTGTAAGTTCCTTGGAAATTGCCGCGGCTTTCTCAACCGTTCGATTGAGAATGGCGAGATCGGCGCCCTGTGAATGAAGCGCATAAGCGACCGCCCGGGCCGATCCTCCAGCACCGAGTATAAGTATGCGCTTTGCGGCAAGGTCGTCGTGGCCCGCCCTCGCGAGTGAGGCAAGAAATCCGGGAACATCTGTATTGTCCGCCCGCCACCGCCCGCTCTCAAGCAAGGTCAATGTGTTGGCGGCACCAATTTTCTGAACGATCTCGCTTTGGTCGTGGCTCAGTTTTGCCGCATCAAGCTTGTGTGGGAGGGTAATATTCAGACCCACCAAGTCTCTTTTTTTCAACGTCTCTAGCGCTGCTTCCAGTTCCCCGCCTGGCACCTGCATCGCCTCATAGGTCGCATCAAACCCGGCCTCGCGCAGCCATGCGCGGTGGATAAGCGGGGATAGAGAATGATGGATCGGATCACCGATTACACCGAGCAGTTTGGTCATTGCTGTAACACCCCGCGGGTTCGCAGATAGTCAAGCAGCGGCAATAACGGCAAGCCAAGAATCGAGAAATAGTCACCCTCAATATGAGAGAATAATTGCGCGCCTTTGGATTCCAGCTGATAGGCGCCGACGGTTGTCAGCAGCGCATCGCCGCAATCGGCAACATAGTTGTCAATGAAGGCTTCGCTCAGTGTGCGGATGGTAAGCTTGGGCCTGGCCAGGTGCCGCCAGATAACTGCCCCGCCATCCGCAACAACAATCGCGGTTTCCAGCCTGTGGGATCGTCCCGAAAGCCGGCGCAAATGCGATTTCGCCTCGTCCAGGTCCTTGGGTTTGTCGAGCGCATCATCGTCGATACTCAGCATCTGATCGCCGCCAATAACCAGACCGGGACGCGCGCGGGAAACCTTGATCGCTTTTAGTTCCGCAAGCTGCATGGCCTGATCACGGACACTAGTTGCTGCTTGCCGCATGGCGGCCTTGGCAGCATCCTCATCAATGTTTGGCCGAACCGCAACAGCTTCGACGCCGGCATTTGCGAGCAGCCTGCGACGGCTTTCGCTACCCGAAGCCAGGATCACATCAAGCGCCATCATATCAATCCGCGTGCCGCATTGAGCTTGTTCAAGATCGCTGCCGCTGTTTCCTCTACGCTGCGGCGCGACACATCAATTACCGGCCACTTATTGCGCTGAAACAGTCGGCTTGCATCGGTCACTTCAGCGCGCACGGCCTCTTCATCTGTATAGTCCATTTGCGTCGTTTCGTTCAGCGCCATCAGACGTTGGCTGCGGATTTGCAGCAATCGCTCAACCCCGATTTTCAGGCCGATTATCAAAGGGTGTTCGAGGTCGGCGAGAAAAGCCGGCGGCGCGATCCCTGGCACGAGCGGAATATTGCCGGCCTTAACGCCGCGATTGGCAAGATAGACACAAGTCGGTGTTTTGGAGGTTCGGCTGACACCAAGGAGAATGACATCAGCTTCGGCCAGGCCCTGGACATTTTGTCCATCATCATGCGCCAGCGCGAAATCAATCGCCTCGATCCGCTTGAAGTAATCCTCGTTCAGCGCGTGTTGTCCGGCCACCCGGTCACTTGCCTCAATGCCAAGATGTCGGCTCAGCATACGCAGCGACGCATCCAGCACTGGCAGCGTCTGGATTCCTCTTTGGCGGCAGAACTGCTCCAGTCTGGCGCGTAGCGCGTCGTCTGATATCGTGAACCAGACAACGCCGGGCGAGGCTTCGATCTCGGCCATGACGCGGTCGAGCTGACGTTCTGAGCGTACAAGATAATAATTATGTTCCAGCGGAATCGTGTGATCAAATTGCGCGGCCGCTGCCCGCATCACTGCGTTCAGCGTCTCGCCCGTTGAGTCGGATACAAGATGGACATTGAAATATATGGCAGGTCGCATCGATCTGGCCCTGAAGCTTAGCTCACTGCTTTGCCCCGGCAGGCCGATTTCTACAAGCCCTGTGTATGGGTTGTGGAATTCGAGGATGCTCTGAGAATCCGACTCCGCTATGCACAGTTGGATATATTCAACAGGCCGATGATCACCTCTTGTTTCGCAGCCGCGCTTACAGGATCAAAATTGTCATTTTATCTTTTTGAAACAATAGACTGCTTCCAAAGTTCATCTGTGAACACATCCGGGTTTTCCTGTGGACAGGAATTGGACAAATCATCTCAGCCCTGCTTTTCCACGAGACTCCGGGCTTAATAATGATAATTCCGGATTGAAATCCTGATTCTGGATTCTAGGAGTCCCATGACTGAACCCAATCAAGCCCGCTTTCTTTCCGTACTAAGCGGAAACATCGAGACGCCGCCCCCAATATGGATGATGCGCCAGGCTGGGCGGCATCTACCTGAATATATGGAACTTCGCGGCCAGGCCAGGGACTTTCTGGATTTTTGCTACACACCCTCATTGGCCACTGAAGCGACTCTGCAGCCGATTGAGCGCTATGACATGGATGCCGCAATTCTGTTCGCGGACATTCTATTGATCCTTGATGCGCTTGGCCTCAGCGTGAAATTTGAGAAGGGCGTGGGCCCAATTGTCGAGCAGGTTGCTGGCGGGTCAGATCTTGACGCGGTACCAGCTGAAACTGCGGCGCAGCGTCTTTCACCGGTCTATGAAACAGTTGACCGGGTGAGATCCAGATTGGCGAAGGATAAGGCGCTGATCGGATTTTGTGGATCTCCCTGGACTGTGGCGCTCTACGCGATTGAAGGGCGGGGCGGAACTGACAAGTCTGAAGCACGTATGTGGGCATACCAGAAACCTGAAGCGCTAGACCAGATTCTCGCCGCCCTGGTAGAAGCGAGCGCTCACTATCTATATGCGCAAGTTCAGGCAGGGGCGAACGCCGTCATGCTGTTCGAATCCTGGGCGGAAGGATTGCCCGAGGATCTATTCGATCGCATCGTAACCAAACCTAATGCAGCCCTGGTAAAACGACTGAGAGAGCTTGGCGCGGAGGTTCCGATTATTGGGTTTCCTCGCGGCGCCGGGACATTACTGCCCGGATTTGTCAGAGATTCCGGGGTTGATGCTGTCGGCCTGGATACCGCTATCTCTTCGGAATTTGTGACAAATAGCCTGCTGGCCAGTTTCCCGGTTCAAGGCCACCTTGATCCTTTACTGCTGATTGCAGGTGGAAAGGCGCTTGATGACCGAGTCAGATATTTGAAACAGGTCTATTCCAACCGGCCGCATATCTTTAACCTTGGACATGGGGTTCGTCCGGAAACGCCGATCGCACATGTGGAGCGGGTGGTCGAGCTCGTTCGGGAAGGCTAAACATGTATATCTGGATCAAGGCGGCTCACATCATCTTCGTTATCTCTTTGATGGGCGGGTTACTGATCTACCCGCGCTACAAGCTTCATCAGATCAAAAGCACACCGGGTGAGCCGCTATTCGATACAATGAAAGATGCATCGGATCGACTTCGTAGAATTATTCTCAATCCGTCGCTGCTAATTGTTTGGGCACTTGGTCTGACGATGCTCTACCTCAATCCAGACCTGCTCCGGTCTCCCTGGATGCATGTGAAACTCGTCCTGGTTCTTGGTCTGTCAGGGCTCCACGGATATTTCATTTCCATCGGCAAGAAGATTGATCGCGGCGAGACACCTGTGACAGATAAGCGGCTGAAAATGCTCAACGAAATACCCTTTGTGATCATGATTGGTGTGGTTCTCCTGGCGGTTGTGAAACCGTTCTAATGCTTGGGCTGCTTGACGGCAGCGGATAAGCAGACCATATCCTTGCCGTGTCACCGTCCGGTGATGAGCGCGGCCATCGCGCACCCTTCCAAAACATATGTACAGGATTCCGGCCTACATGCCCGATACTGCGTCTGAGATTGAACTCCCGTCACAGGTCTATCTTCGCGAACTGAAAGCGAAGTCACCTACCGATCTTCTTGCCTATGCAGAAATGCTCGAGGTCGAGAATGCATCCTCGCTTCGCACCCAGGATATGCTGTATGCTATCTTGCGCGAACTTGCCGAACAAGAAGTCGAGATTATTGGTCGCGGCGTCGTTGAAGTTTTGCAGGACGGCTTCGGATTCCTACGGTCGCCAGAATCAAATTACCTGGCTGGCCCAGACGATATCTATGTCAGCCCCAAGGTGCTGAAAAAGGCAGGTCTCAAAACCGGTGACACTATCGAGGGTCCAATCGCGGCTCCTGGCGAAAATGAACGGTACTTTGCGCTTACAGATGTCAGCTCGATCAATTTTGAAGAGCCGGAAAAAGCACGCCAGAAAGTCCATTTCGATAATCTGACACCGCTATATCCAGAAGAGCGTCTGAAAATGGAAGGGCTCGACCCAACCAAGAAGGACCGGTCTGGCCGCGTCATCGATATCGTCTCACCCATCGGCAAGGGCCAGCGGGCCTTGATTGTCGCGCCGCCGCGCACTGGTAAGACGGTTCTGCTTCAGAACATCGCTGCCTCGGTCGAAGAGAATCACCCGGAATGCTATCTTCTCGTCCTTCTCATTGATGAGCGGCCTGAAGAAGTCACCGACATGAAACGCTCGGTTAAGGGCGAGGTCATATCCTCTACATTTGATGAGCCGGCATCCCGGCATGTTGCAGTCGCCGAGATGGTGATTGAGAAGGCAAAGCGTCTGGTCGAGCATGGCCGCGACGTTGTGATCCTGCTCGATTCTATCACGCGTCTGGGCCGGGCCTATAACACGACGGTGCCTAGTTCGGGTAAGGTTCTGACCGGCGGTGTTGACGCAAACGCATTGCAGCGTCCAAAGCGCTTCTTTGGTGCTGCGCGGAATGTCGAAGGTGGTGGCTCGCTGACAATCGTCGCAACGGCTCTGATCGATACAGGGTCCCGTATGGACGAAGTCATCTTTGAGGAATTCAAAGGTACAGGTAACTCGGAAATTGTTCTTGATCGCAAAGTCTCTGATAAACGAACCTTCCCGGCGATCGACATCATGAAGTCCGGGACACGCAAGGAAGAGCTGATCACAGACCCAGGCCAGCTTCAGAAAATCTACGTTCTGCGCCGCATTCTCAACCCAATGGGGACAGCGGACGCCATCGACTTCCTTCTGGATAAATTGCGCCAGACCAAGACCAATGACGAATTCTTCGAGGCCATGAAGAACTAAAGTCATGGACGGGTCCGCCGAGACCATTTGCGCGCTGGCCAGCGGAGCCCCGCCCTCTGCCATTGCGCTCATTCGCCTCTCGGGCCCAAATGTGCAGACGATTGCAGAGCGATGCCTGACCTCCGGCTGCCCGGTGCCTCGCAAAGTCACACTGGATAGGCTTACCGGGCCGGATGGTCAGGCCATTGATGAGGGTCTGATCGCCTTCATGCCGGGACCTAATAGTTATACCGGCGAAGATGTATTGGAAGTCTCACTGCATGGCGGGCGGGTTGTAGTAGATAAAGCGCTGGACTGTTTCGTCTCTCTCGGCGCGCGTCTGGCAGAGCCAGGCGAATTTACGCGCCGTGCGTTCGAAGCTGGCAAGCTTGACCTGACTCAAGCAGAAGCCATTGCCGATCTGATCGATGCCGAAAGCGATGCGCAACACGCTCAGGCTTTGCAACAGCTCGGCGGCGCGCTTGGCGAATTGTACGAAGGCTGGAGGGCCGAGCTGACAGAGACCCTTGCACTTCTAGAGGCCAGCATTGACTTTCCAGACGAGGAAGATGCGCCGGAGACAGTCTTCAAGCCGGTCAGCCAAAAACTCACTTCGATAATTGCCACCCTCAAGACGGCGCTACAGGCAGGCAACCTGACGGAGCGGATCCGTGACGGATTCAGGATCGCCATTCTCGGAGCGCCAAATGCCGGCAAGTCTACCTTGCTCAATCAACTCGCCGGCCGGGAGGCCGCGATTGTTACAGACATTCCCGGCACAACGCGCGATGTCGTCGAGGTGCGGCGCATCCTCGGACCACATCTGGTTTGGATATCCGACACGGCAGGCCTGCGCGAAACCGATGACCTGGTTGAGGCAGAGGGCGTGCGCCGGGCCTACAAGGCTGGCGAGGCGGCAGACATTCGGATTTGGTTGGTTGATGGGTTGGACCCGGTATACCCGGATCAGGCAGAAATCCGGCAGCATGACCTGATCGCGGTGAACAAATCCGACATGGCGGAAATTCAGGCCGCAGATGTTTCACGTGAAACAATTTGCATCGCAGCCAAGCATGGCATCGGTATCGACCAAATCGAAACCGCACTTACCAAGCGGCTGGAAGCCATGGGTCAGACCTCAACCTCGCCGGTGCTGACACGGGCGCGGCATCGCCAGGCCATTCAGTACGCCTTGACCGCCTTGGAAAAAGCCCAAGACGGCCTTCGCTCTGACATTGGCGCAGAACTTGTGGCCGAGGATGTTCGCTTCGCCGCGTATCAATTATCGAGCCTGACCGGCAAGATTGATGTCGAAGAGATCCTTGGCGCTGTGTTTTCCTCCTTCTGTATCGGCAAGTAGGCCTGTTTCTGAAACCAGAAATCCTATATGGAGGTCTCGATTGAGCGAGACCCTAGATGCAAACCTCTCCAGACTTTGACGTGATTATCGTTGGCGGCGGCCATGCCGGCTGTGAGGCCGCATCCGCGTCTGCGCGTACCGGTGCGAAAACCGCTTTAGTCACGCACAAGATGTCAACGATTGGAGAGATGTCTTGTAATCCCGCCATGGGCGGCCTCGGAAAAGGTCACCTCATTCGGGAAATCGACGCGCTGGACGGGTTGATGGGCCGCGTATCCGATGTCTCGGGAATTCAGTTCCGATTGCTCAACCGATCAAAAGGCCCGGCAGTATGGGGGCCGCGCGCGCAGATCGATCGCGATCTTTACCGCGCAGCGATGCAGGCCGAGATCCACAATCACGAGCATCTCACAGTGATCGAGGACGGTGTCGAAGACCTAATCATGGAGCACGGTGAGGTGGCCGGCGTAATCGGCGCATCAGGCAATGCCTATACCGCAAAATCCGTAGTCATCACCACCGGCACATTTCTCAAGGGGATTATTCATCGCGGGGCTGAGCGGACGCCGGCTGGACGGGTCGGCGAGGCTCCGGCGATTGGACTGTCAGACCGTCTTTACGGACTCGGTCTGCCAATGGGGCGGTTAAAGACGGGGACGCCCGCCCGCCTCGATGGTCGCACCATCGCGTGGGACCGGTTGGAAATGCAGCCGCCGGACGATGAACCCGTACCGTTTTCCTTTTTGACCGAAGCCATCGAGGTTCCGCAAATCGCCTGCGGTATCACCTTCACCAATCGTAAGGTTCACGACATCATCGCCGAGAATATCACACAGTCGGCGGTCTATTCGGGTGCGATTGCGGGCCGTGGCCCTCGATATTGCCCATCGATTGAGGACAAGGTTCATCGGTTTGGCGACAAGGACAGGCACCAGATATTCCTGGAGCCAGAGGGTCTTGGGACTGACGCGGTCTACCCCAACGGCATCTCGACCTCGCTTCCGGCTGATGTGCAGGACAGGTTTGTCCGCGAGATTGAGGGCCTCGAAGCAGTAGAAATCCTCCAATACGGCTATGCGATTGAATATGATTATGTCGATCCGCGCGCTCTCGACTCAGGCCTTCAGGTCAAGGCGCTTCCCGGTCTCTATTTGGCGGGCCAGATTAATGGCACCACCGGATATGAGGAGGCGGGCGCCCTGGGTCTCGTCGCTGGTTTGAACGCGGCGCGCTCTGCCAATGGCGAGGCGGCGGCAATATTCGATCGGGCGGAGGCCTATATCGGTGTCATGATCGATGATCTGGTCACCAAGGGTGTGACCGAGCCCTACCGGATGTTCACATCGCGCGCAGAGTTTCGCCTGACCCTGAGGTCTGACAATGCTGACCAACGTCTGACCGCGCGAGGGATCGAGTTGGGCCTCGTTGGACAGCAGCGCGCCGAGATGTTTCACGTGAAACAATCGCAGCTCGCGGCACTCCGGCAGGTGTTGAACGATTTGAATTTGACGCCCAACCAGGCCGCGAAGTATGGCTGGAAGATCAATCAGGATGGGCAACGGCGGTCGGCCTGGGACTATCTGGCCTATCCCGACATCAATTTTGGCGACCTGTGCGCCGCTTTTCCGGTTTTGGCGGACACAGGCAAGAAACACCGTGATCAGATTTCAATCGAGGCGACATATTCAGGCTATATCGAACGCCAGCGCGCCGACATTGAATCGCTGCGCCGCGATGAGGCTTTGCGGATTCCTGTGACGCTGGACTATGCGACCGTCGGCGGTCTATCCAATGAAGTGCGATCGAAGCTTGAGAATATCAGACCGGCGACACTCGGTCAGGCCGGGCGGATAGAGGGTGTGACCCCGGGTGCCCTTACGGCTCTCCTCGCACATGTTCGCCGCAAAGACCGAAAGCTGCGAGCGTGACCAAGTCCGACCTGGATGGGTTCGGCCCCAACGACATTCTGGTAGCGACAAATGTTTCACGTGAAACAATGGCGCGCATCGAGACGATTGTGGATCTGCTTGGCGACTGGCGGTTGAGGTATAACCTGATCGGCCCGAATGAGATGGATCACATTTGGCGGCGCCACGTCTTCGATTCCCTTCAATTAGCCGAGCTGGTCGCCCTTGATGCGACACTTGTCGACCTTGGATCCGGGGCGGGTTTCCCCGGACTGATCTTGGCGGCATGTATGGTCGATCATGGCGGGGCGGTAACGATGATCGAGTCAGTCGGAAAGAAATGCGCTTTCTTGCGCGAGGCAGCGGCGGTTGCAGGTCTGCCTGCTAAAGTCCGCCAGGCAAGGGTTGAAAACAGCCATGAGATCGAGGCCAACATCGTGACGGCAAGGGCATTCGCCCCGCTTCCCAAACTATTGGATTATGCTGAACCTTGGCTGTCACGCGGCGCCACCGCGATATTACCAAAGGGAAATCGCTGGCAAGAGGAATTGACGCAGGCGCAGGAATGCTGGAAATTCGCGTATGACGTGATTCCAAGCCGTTCGGGCGACGGCGTCATCCTGAAAATTTCGGAGGTTTCCCGTGGGGGCTGCTAATACGCGAATACTTGCCATCGCCAATCAAAAGGGCGGCGTTGGAAAGACCACGACATCGATCAATCTCGGAACGGCTCTGGCTGCGGTAGGCCGGAGTGTTCTGATCATAGATTTCGATGCGCAGGGCAACGCCTCAACCGGTCTTGGCATCACGCGCCCGGAGCGGCAGGTGACCAGCTATGATGTCGTGGTGGATAATATCCCGCTCAGCAAAGCGGTGACCCATACACTTGTGCCGCGTCTTGATATTATTCCTGGCGACGAGAATCTGTCTGGCGTCGAGACTGAATTGTCCGACGATCCGAAACGGTCTTACCGGTTGCGCAATGCGATCCGGTCATACATTGCCGAGGCGGCTGGTCGCGGACAGACTGAATACGACTATGTCCTGATCGATTGTCCGCCTGCTTTGTCCTCTCTGACGATAAATGCGATGACGGCTGCCGACTCTCTATTGGTTCCACTGCAGTGTGAGTTTCTGGCGTTGGAAGGGCTCAGCCAATTGCTCCGCACCGTCGAAGTTGTGCGACAAGGCTTGAACCCGGATCTTGATATCCAGGGGGTTGTCCTGACCATGTATGACCGGCGCAATAACTTGTCGGACCAAGTCGCGGATGAGGTGCGCGCGGTCCTTGGCAACAAGGTCTATAACACGGTGATCCCGCGCAATGTGCGATTGTCCGAAGCGCCAAGCTTCGGCAAGCCAGCGCTGCTTTATGATTATCGCTGCCCGGGCAGTGAGGCCTACATTCGGTTGGCGTCAGAGATGCTGCAAAGAGAGCGCGCGAGACGGGCGGCATAGAGATGATGGCTGAGAGCAAGGGCAAGCAAAAACGCCTTGGCAAAGGCCTGTCGGCGCTGATCGGAGAAGTTGACGGCGTCGGCTACGGCGACGATGTCGAGGCTGGCACATCTCCTAAAAATAATATATATATCAAGGACATACGCCCAAATCCGGCGCAGCCACGCCGCACATTTTCCGAAGAAGAGCTGGAAGAACTGGCCGCTTCCATCCGCCAGCGCGGTGTCCTGCAGCCGATCCTGGTTCGCCCTGATCCCGATGCCGCTGGCCGCTACCAGATCATTGCCGGGGAGCGGCGCTACCGGGCGGCGCAGAAGGCTGGCCTGAAAGAGATCCCGGCGGTGGTTCGAGAGGCAGATGAGCTTGAATTGCTCGAGGTTGGCATCATCGAAAATGTCCAGCGCACCGACCTCAATCCGATTGAGGAGGCCGAAGCCTATGGTGCGCTGATGAAGCGGTTTGGCCGAACCCAGGAAAGCCTTGCCGAGAGCGTCGGCAAGTCGCGCGTCCATATCGCCAATACCGTTCGCCTGCTGAACTTGCCAGAAACCGCACGCGAACATTTGCGCCAGGGCCGTCTGACGGCGGGGCATGCGCGGGCGGCTTTGGCGGCGGATGACCCCGGGCCGATCCTCGACATGGCGGTGCGGAAAGGCCTGACGGTTCGCGAGGTCGAGGCGATGGCCAAGCGGATGAAAGATGGCGGTTCGCTCGACACCATCGCGCGCAAGGTTGAGGCCCACGACAAGGATGTCGACACCGAAGCGCTGGAGGCTGATCTCGCCCGTGTACTGGGGCTGACCGTCGATATTCGCCACGGCGCCAAGGGCGGCGAGTTGCGGGTAAAGTACCGCGACCTGGAGCAGTTGGACGAGCTTTGCCGTCTGCTGACTGCCAAGCGCAAATAGTCTGACCGGTTGTCGGATAGACTGAGGGACAGGCCGTCATCCATGCGTCGGACAAGCGGTTCAAAACAGGGCCAGTAGAGGGCCAGTAGAGGGTCAGCAGGGGGCCAAAACCGGACCCGCCGCGGACACTTGCCTAGACTCTGAAACGCAGCTTTGCCAGTGTTCTGACCGATACCGAATCTATTGGGAGGGCTCACATGAAAACGCGCGCCGCAGTCGCCTTTGAGGCGAAAAAGCCATTGGAAATCGTCGAGCTTGATCTCGAAGGGCCGAAGGATGGCGAGGTTCTGGTCGAACTTATGGCCACCGGCATCTGTCATACGGATGCCTATACGCTGGACGGGTTTGACTCTGAAGGCATATTCCCAAGTATTCTTGGCCATGAGGGCGCGGGCATTGTGCGCGAAGTCGGACCGGGTGTGACCAGCGTCAAACCGGGCGACCATGTCATCCCGCTTTACATCCCCGAATGTCGCCAGTGCAAAAGCTGCCTGTCGGGCAAGACCAATCTCTGCACCTCGATCCGGGCCACTCAAGGCAAGGGCCTGATGCCGGATGGCACGAGCCGGTTCTCTTACAAGGGCGAGACGATCTATCATTATATGGGCTGTTCGACCTTTTCGAACTTCACCGTTCTGCCGGAAATTGCGGTGGCAAAAATCCGCGAGGACGCGCCCTTCGACAAGGCCTGCTATATCGGCTGCGGCGTCACGACGGGGGTCGGTGCGGTGACCAATACGGCGAAAGTTCAGGCCGGCGACAATGTCGTCGTGTTCGGATTGGGCGGGATTGGCCTTAACGTTATCCAAGGCGCTCAAATGGTGGGCGCGAGCAAGATTGTCGGGGTCGATATTAACCCTTCCAAGGCCGATTGGGGCCGCAAATTCGGCATGACGCATTTCGTCAACCCGCGCGAGGTTCAGGGCTCACTGGTCGAGCATCTGGTCGAGTTGACCGATGGCGGCGCCGACTATTCGTTCGATTGTACGGGAAATACCGAGGTGATGCGAGACGCTCTGGAATGCTGCCATCGCGGCTGGGGCACCAGCGTCATCATTGGCGTCGCCGAAGCGGGCAAGGAAATCTCGACCCGGCCCTTCCAGCTCGTCACCGGACGAAACTGGAAAGGGACCGCCTTTGGTGGTGCCAAAGGTCGTACAGATGTTCCGAAGATCGTCGATTGGTATATGGGCCAGAAAATCCAGATCGACCCGATGATTACCCACACGATGCCACTCGAAGATATCAACAAGGCGTTCGACTTGATGCATGCGGGCGAGAGTATTAGAAGCGTGGTGGTTTATTGATGATAGAATCCCAAAACTTTGTAAGTTCGGATGAGGTTCGGAATCTGATCCTCCAAACGAAACAAATTGCATCGGCCTACTACGCTGCAACTGAAAGGCGGTTGGGAGTAACCGGCGAGATTGCGGAATTTGAGGCAGCTAACAAACTGGGGTTGCAGTTAGTCAAAGCCGGTATGCGTGGTTATGATGCCTTGGATTCTGAGGGGCGAAAGGTGCAGATCAAAGGGCGATGGAGGCCAACATGCAAACCATATCGAAAAGTTCCGAGGATAGAACCCCAAGCTGATTTTGATGTCTTCGTGTATGTGCTTCTGGCAGGAGAAGGGTACGAGCCATTTCAAATTTGGAGCACCAGTAAAGAGGCGATTGTTAACGCACTTGACGGCAAAGTGAGCGCCAAAGGAAAAGTTGAGAGAATCACATTCAACCACTTTTCGGACTTCGCCGAACTCGCTTGGCAGCGACAGATATGATCCTCACCCCTGTCTCTTCATGGGCCTCATTTGGCGGCACGCTATCCGTCCATGACCATGCGTCCGAGATCACTAATTGCACGATGCGGTTTGCGGTCTACACCCCGCCGGGCGAGGGGCCGTTTCTGGTGCTGTGGTATCTTTCCGGCCTGACCTGCACCTGGGCCAATGTCATGGAGAAGTCCGGCATTCAGGCCCATGCCGCCGAGCATGGCCTGATGGTGATCGCGCCGGATACATCGCCGCGGGGCGACGATGTGCCGGATGATGAGGCTTATGATCTCGGCCAGGGCGCAGGCTTTTATCTTTCCGCGACCGAGGCGCCGTGGGCGAAACATTTCAACATGGATCAATACTTGATCGAGGAATTGCCGGAAGTGATCGCCGCGAATTTCCCGGCGGACATGACGCGCCAGGGCATTACCGGTCATTCGATGGGCGGCCACGGCGCGGTGACGCTGTTCCTGAAAAACCGCGAGACGTTCAAATCGTGTTCGGCCTTTGCGCCCATCCTGTCGCCAGCCAGTGTGCCGTGGGGCGAGAAGGCGCTGACCGCTTATCTCGGCCCGCCCTCAATTGCATGGGAAGCCTATGATGCCAGCGAACTGGTCAAGCGGCGGCAATCCAATGCGACCATCCTGATCGATCAGGGTGAGGCCGACCAGTTTCTGGAGGCGCAACTCAGCCCCGACAAGTTCCTGCGCGAGGCGCGTAATCATGGTCAGGCGGTGACCTATCGAAGGCAGCCGGGCTATGACCATTCCTATTATTTCATTGCCAGCTTCATGGCCGACCATGTCGCGCACCACGCCAAGTCTTTGAAATTATAGGTATTTCTGGAGCGGGTACACGGAATCGAACCGAGATCCTCAGCTTGGAAGGCTGCTGCACTACCGTTGTGCTATACCCGCTTAAGAGTGCGCGTGATAACAGGTCGGGGCATGCAAGTTCAAGCGGTAATTTCAGGGGTGGCAGGTGTGGGGTCGGGGCTCTGCGCTTATGCTCAGGCATTCACATGAGCACTCGTTCTGCGGCGTGGCGGCTGCCGCCGCATTCTCCGCCTTCAAAAGGTCCCCCGGACCTTTTGATCGGCCTTTGGCCGACCGGCTGCGAATGGTGGAGGGGACTGGATTCGAACCAGTGTACGCTAAGCGGGCAGATTTACAGTCTGCTGGATTTAACCACTCTCCCACCCCTCCAGGGGCACTCACACAGCGGGCGTTTGACGTCGCTGTCTCCGCCCGTCAGAAGGGGAATTGATACCCCTGCCACACAGTTGGAACCGGCCTTATAATGACGAAGCCCCGCGCGCGCAACCGTTCTCGCTCACACCAGAATCGGTCTCGAAATCAGGCCGGTGGAACGGCTGGCAATTGGCTCTGGGGCCAGCATGCCGTGGCCGCCGCATTGGCCAATCCGGCTCGCCGGCTGGAGCGACTTGTGGCAACGAGAAACGGTGCGCAGAGGCTGGGACCCTTGGGGACAAAAGCCGAAGACCTGGCGCCGGGTGAGATTGACCGATTGTTGCCGCCGGGCGCGGTGCATCAGGGCATTGCCGCGCAGTTTGCGCCGCTGGAGCCGGTGTCGATTGAGGATGTGATTGCCTCGGGGACGCGGCTCGTGGCGGTGCTCGACCAGGTCTCCGACCCGCATAATCTTGGCGCTGTGTTTCGCTCGGCGGCGGCGTTCGGGGTTGGCGCGCTGGTGCTGCAGACCCGCAATGCGCCGGAGATTACCGGGGTCGCCGCCAAGAGCGCGGCGGGCGCGATCGAGACCGTCGCCGAGTGCCGGGTGGTGAATATATCGCGGGCGCTCGATGCCCTCAACGCGGCCGGATTTCACTCCATTGGCCTTGCCGGGGAAGGCCGCGCAAGCGTGAAACAGGCGGTTGAGGGCGCGGCGAAACTCGCCATTGTGCTGGGCGCCGAGGGCCCCGGTCTGCGGCCCGGCGTGGCCAAGGCCTGCGCCGAGCTCGCCAGGATTGCCATCGACCCGCGCATGGAAAGCCTTAATGTTTCCAATGCGGCGGCAATTGCATTCTATGAAGCCGCAGACGCTTTGAGGGGTTAAGACGATATGGCCGGGTTTCTCTTTTACGCATTTCTGTTTCTGGGCGCCGCTGTGGTTGCGGTGCCGATTGCCAAACGGCTCGGCCTCGGATCGGTGCTTGGCTATCTCATCGCCGGGATCGCGATCAGCCCGTTCCTGACCGATGCAGAGAGTATTCAGCATGTCGCCGAGTTTGGCGTCGTGATGATGCTGTTCATTGTCGGGCTGGAACTCTCGCCCAAGACCCTGTGGGAGATGCGCAACCGCCTGCTCGGCCTTGGCGGTTTGCAGATCGGCCTGACCGTCGTCGGGGTCTATGCGGTTGCGATTATACTGGGTGAGACCTGGCAGGCGGCGCTGACGATTGGCCTCGTCCTGTCGCTGTCCTCGACCGCGATTGTGCTGCAGACCTTGAACGAGAAGGGCCTGATGAAAAGCGATGGCGGGCAGTCGGCTTTCTCGGTTCTGTTGTTCCAGGACATTGCCGTTATCCCGATGCTGGCGCTGATCCCGCTTCTGGCCATGCCGGATGTCGCGATTGCCACAGCCGGGTCGGAGGGCGGGCATAGTGAACCGCTGAGCCTGATTGCCGGACTTGAGGGCTGGCAGGTTGCGCTGGTCAATATCGGGGCGATTGCGGCGGTTATTGTTGGTGGGCATTTTCTCTCCCGGCCACTGTTTCGCTACATTGCGCGATCTGAGTTGCGAGAGGTTTTTACCGCTGCAGCGCTTCTGCTGGTTGTTGGTATCGCCTTCCTGATGATCCTGGTCGGACTGTCGCCAGCGCTCGGGACATTTCTTGCTGGCGTCGTGCTGGCCAATAGCGAGTTTCGCCACGAGCTGGAAAGCGATATCGAGCCGTTCAAAGGCCTGTTGTTGGGCGTGTTCTTCATGACGGTCGGGGCCGGCATCGACTTCGGACTTTTGTTCGACAATTGGGAAATCGTTGCAACGCTTGCGATTGGACTGATTCTGCTCAAGGCGGCGGTGTTATTGATCCTGGCGCTGGTGTTCAAACTTAAGGGCGCGGACCGATGGCTGTTCACGCTGAGCCTGGCGCAGGCCGGCGAGTTCGGTTTTGTCCTGCTGTCCTTTGTCAGCGGCAAGGGTATTCTAGATGACCGGGTCGGCGCGCTTCTGCTATTGGTCATCGCGATCACGATGATGCTGACCCCAGCCCTGTTCATTCTGTTCGAGCGTGTGATCCTGCCACGGCTTGATGCTGATCAGGCCCGTCAAGCCGATGAGATCGACGAATCTGGCTGTGCGATCATCGCGGGTATGGGCCGGTTCGGGCAGATTTCGAACCGGGTGCTGCGTAGCAATGGCTATGACACAATCGTTCTGGATGTCAGCGCAGAGACGGTCGACATGTTCAACAAGTTTGGCATTCCAACCTTCTATGGCGATGCTGCACGGCCAGATCTTTTGCATGCGGCCGGACTGAAGGATGTGTCGCTGCTTGTGGTCGCAATCGATGATCCAGAACGTGTCCTGGATATCGTCAAACATGCGCGGCGCGAGCGCCCCGACCTGCATATCATTGCGCGGGCGTATGGTCGGCAGGACGTTTACAAACTCTACCAGGCCGGAGCGACGGATATTGTTCGCGAAACATTTGACAGCGCGCTTCGGGCGGCCCGCTATGCGCTGATGTCCTTTGGCATGAGTGAGGCGGAAGCACGCCAGCGCGCGCTGCTGTTTCAGGACAAGGACCGGGATGCCATTCGCCAATCGGCAGCGCTTTACGACCCCGATATCTCGTTCGTGGATAACAAGCCTTATCTGGAACTCGCTCAGAAACTTGAGCGCGAGCTTGAAGCCTCGATGCGCGGGATGGATGTCGACAGTGTTGACGAAGAAAGTGTGGTCGATGATCTGGTTGGCGGGCCGCGCAAGACAGTCGAGCCCTAGGCGTTTATCCGTTTCGCCAAGGCTTCGGCGAGACGCGGTCCAAGCTCTGCTCCTTGCTCGGGGTAGAGATACGGCTCGATCAATTCGAGCTCCATCAATAAGAGTCCGCCATCCTCGCCGCGCAGCATATCGACACGGGCATAGACCGGAACCTCGTCCAGGGTTTGCAGGATCGCCATGGCGGCAGCGAGGTCAGATGGTGAGGGTGTGATCGTGGTTTCATAACCGCCATAGCAGGACTGGATGCGGTAATCGCCGGTTTCGGCTTGCTTGATCAGCGCGTGGGACAACTCGCCATCGATAAAGATGAAGCTCAGCTCGCCCTCGGTCTGGATCATTGAGAGGAAAGGCTGCACCATCATGGCGTGCGGCATGTCCGGTATTGGATCGCCGCGATGAAGGCGGTGCTGTCCAAAGGCCCCTGCCCCGACCTGCCGTTTGAACACCAGGTCGTCACTCTCCAAAGTATCGAAGGCGTTCTCGGCACACGGAATTGTTGCATCGTCCAGCCACAGGGTCGGTATGAGTTTTGCGCCCTTTTTCTCAAGCTCGCGCAGATAGCCCTTGTGGCTGTTCCAGCGCACGAGCTGCGCCGGATTAAACAGTCTGGTCTGTGTTTCGATTTGGGTGAGTGTCTCCAGAAACTTGGCCTGGTGATCCCAATAGTCCCAGGTTGTTCCGATCAAGGCGGCATCAAAACTCGACCAGGCTTGCTGTGTGTCAGCCCAATCAACATCATCGACCTGCATACTGAGCGCAGCAAAGGCTGGGCGTAGGGCGTCCATCATATAGTCGTGCTCAAACGCGTCGGATCGGCGTGTGGGTGAGCCGGGCAATGTGACCTTGGACGAAAGGTAGGCAATCTTCTTCATGCAGCGCGGCATAGGCAGTTCAGCGTGTTGCGTCTAGGCCTTCGGTCTGGCAAGTGGCGTCTGGATCAGATCAGGAGTGCACATGTCAGAGCCGGATTATGATGTTGTCGGTCTCGGCAATGCAATTGTCGATATTATTTCCAATCAGGATGACAGCTTTCTGGCAGAGTGGGGCATCACCAAGGATGCCATGAACCTGATTGATGCACTGCGCGCTGACGCCCTGACCGAAGCGTCGGTTGATGCGCTTGAAACGTCAGGCGGGTCTGGTGCCAATACGATTGCGGGCGTGGCCAGTTTTGGCGGCAAGGCGGCCTATATCGGCAAAGTGGCAGAAGACCGTTTGGGCAAAGTGTTCCGTGAGGACATGTCGAAAATCGGCGTTCCGTTCGATACCGCGCCTTTGGTTGGCGGCGAAGCAACGGCGCGCTCAATCATCTTTGTGGCGCCGGATGGCGCGCGCAGCATGAACACCTATCTCGGCGCGTCAGTGGAATTTTCGCCAGCAGATGTCGATGACACCGTGGTGAGAGCAGGCAGAATTCTCTATCTGGAGGGTTACCTGTTTGACAAGGAAGCGGCAAAAGCGGCCTTCGTTCATGCCGCCGAAATTGCCCACGCGGCGGGCCGTAAAGTCGCGCTGACCCTGTCTGACAGTTTTTGCGTTGACCGCCACCGTGACAGTTTTCGGCAACTGATCAGAACGCAGGTCGATATCCTGTTCGCCAACGAGGAAGAGCTGCTCTCGCTGTATGAGACGCGCGACTTTGACCAGGCGGTTGAACAGTTACGTACTGATACCGCGCTGGCGGCTGTGACACGGTCTGAAAAAGGCTCCGTGGTGATTGCCGGCGGCGATCCAATCCCGGTGCCAGCCGTCCCGGTTGAAACGGTCGTCGATACGACGGGCGCGGGCGATCAGTACGCTGCCGGATTTTTGTACGGGGTCGCACGCGGACTGCCGCCGGCCATCTGTGCAGAGCTTGGTCATATCGCGGCAGCGGAAGTCATCTCGCACTATGGCCCGCGGCCATTGACGTCCTATGCGGATCTGGCAAAGGCGGCCGAGATCGACGCCTAGGCAGCGAGCGCTTCTTCGACATAGTCGAGCCGGTCATGGCCGAAAAACATCTCGGTGCCGACAAAGAAGGTCGGAGCGCCGAAGGCGCCGCGGGTGACGGCTTCCTCCGTATTGGCGCGCAGCAGAGTCTTGGTTTCAGGATCATTGCCGAGCGCCCAAAGCCTGTCAGCGTCAAGGCCGTCTGAATTGAAGGCGGCTTTGAACTGTTCCTCATTGCCGACATCGATACCATCGGGGCGGCCCCAGACATTCTTCCAGCCCGCCTGGAACAGCTTTTTCTGCGCCTCGGGGTCATCCGCAAGGCGGATCGTGGCGCCAGTCAGGATACGGGTATTCATCATTGGAAAGTTCGGATTGAAGTGCATCTCCAGGCCATGGCGTTTACAATTGCGTGCCAGATCCGCCAGCATGTATCGGCCTTTGGCGGGCACTGTGGCAGGCGGTTTGTTGCCGGTCGCCTGCATCACGCCGCCTAGAAACATCGGCCGCAGGACAAGCTCGGCGCCGGTACGCTCGATCACGCCGGGAACGATGGATTGCGCGACATAGGCGGTCGGGCTGATATAATCGAAGAAGATTTCAAGCTGTTTGGGCATGCGGCTATCCTTTAAGTTCTAAATTAGAACTTTTCCATCCATGGGCGGAGATCGAGTTCGTGGGTCCAGGCGCTGCGCGGCTGCAGATGAAGCTGATAATAGGCTTCGGCAATGGCTTCCGGGTCGAGAATGCCATCCTGCTCTTTCAACTTGTAGCGATCCGGGAAGTTTTCCGCGATCCAGGCCGTGTCAATGGCGCCATCAATGATCGCGTGGGCGACATGGATGCCTTTCGGTCCAAGCTCGCGGGCCATGGACTGGGCGAGCGCGCGTAGCGCGAACTTCGCGCCAGAGAATGCGGAAAACCCTGCCGCGCCGCGCATTGAGGCCGTTGCGCCAGTGAAGATGATTGTGCCTTCGCCGCGCGGTGACATTTTCCGTGCAGCCTCGCGTCCGGTCAAGAAACCTGAAAATGCTGCCATTTCCCAGACTTTGCGATAGGTGCGGGCGGTTGTGTCCTCAATCGGAAAGAAGACATTTGCGCCGATATTGAAGACGAAAACCTCAATAGGCGCGATCTCACGTTCGACCTTGTTGAAGAGCTCGATGACCTGGTCCTCGTCGCGAGCGTCCGAGCCAAAGCCGTGTGCCTCGCCGCCCTCGGCCTCGATCTGCTTGACCAGTGGAGCCAGCGCGTCGGCGCTGCGCCGTGTGCATACAGCAGTATATCCGGCTTTTGAGAAGCGTCGCGCGATGGCGCCGCCTGTTGCATCTCCCGCCCCGACAATAAGTGCTGATCGTTTGGCCATGCGGCGCTCCAAAAAGTTCTTTATTGGAACTAAATATAAATCAGTCTATAAGGCAAGCCATGAAATGGACCGAACTTGACGAGAACTGGTGCCCGGTCGCGAGATCACTCTCGCTCGTTGGTGACCGCTGGACGCTACTGATCCTGCGCGACTGTTTTCTTGGCATGTCGCGGTTTGAGCAGTTCGCGGCCAGCACCGGTGCGACCCGGCACATCATCGCCGACCGGCTGAAACGCCTTGTCGATGCGGGCATTCTGGTGAGGCAGCCTTATTCGGAGGGCGGTAAGCGGCTTGAATACAGGCTGACAGAGAAGGGCAAAGAGCTTGGCCCTGCTCTGCTGGCGCTGCGTGATTGGGGCAAGAAACACCTGCCGGTCAGACGGCCCGCAAATGCCTAATCCAAGTCGCGGGCTACGTCCGGGCGGCGGAAGACGGCATCCATTGTGCTGGCATCATCATAGGAATGATCGGCGATGAAGTGTAGTTGCGGCGTAAACTTCATATCGATCTGTCGACCGAGACGGCCGCGAAGAAAGGCTGCAGCCCGGTTCAGCGCCTCAGCGACTGTATCAATCCTGGTCTGATCGGTCTCACCCAGTGGCGAGCAGAAGATATGAGCGTGACGAAGGTCCGGTGAGCACCGGACCTCCCCGATCGTTAGGGAAATCTTCTGCAATTCGGGATCGCGAAACTCCTCGCGCGCCAGCACATCTATCAGGGCATGACGGACGAGTTCGCCAGCTCTCAGTTGGCGCTGCGATGGTTCAAGCGAAGCCTGGCCTCGTCCTCTGGGGCGGCGGCTCATGTCTTGGTCTCGGCTTCCAGCCGCGCCCGGAATGCCGCGCGGCTCTCATCATTTGGAAACCAGCGGTTCGGAAGCATCAGCGCCTGCGCGCCGTCGAAACGGATCAGCAGGGCTTTTCTCATCTTGATCACCTCCGTTACGGCGTCATAGCCGATCCGCGTTTCAACATTGCCGCGCCGCATTTTCAGATAATCCGGCATCAGCGTGACCTCTGAATTTACCTGCGTTTCTACCGAGCGGCCATGGCGATGGCGATAGGACCAGCGCATGAAGATCAGATACCATACAATTCCGGCCATTGCGGCAACAATCGCCGATAGCAGCACCTGCCAATAGTTCGTCATGCCGACAAGACCGAACGCACTCTTGGTCACCAGGGCAATACCCGCGGAAATGATCGGTGCCGTGACGCCAGCATAATAGAGCGCCGTCGGGCCGACGGTTCCGCCGCGGATCTGCCGCGTCAGGCGTTTGACGTCGCCTTCACTCAATCGGCCATGCACTGATAGATCGGTCACAGGGTTCGCCATGCTCGCGGGCATAGAACAAAAGTCTTGGTTAAATCAAAACGAAACGGATCAAATCTTAATTGCGCAGCCTAGTCCAGCTTCCGCGCGATCATCTCAATCTCGAAACACTCGATCCGGTCGCCTTCGCGAATGTCTTCGTACTTCTCGAAGGCCATACCGCATTCCATGCCATTGCTGACTTCCGGGACTTCATCCTTGAAGCGCTTGAGTGTTTTCAGCATGCCCTCATGGATGACGACATCGTCGCGCAGCAGACGCACGCCGCAGCCGCGTTTGACCACGCCTTCGGTCACCTTGCAGCCAGCAACCTTGCCGGTTTTGGTGATGTTGAAGACTTCCAGAATGTCGGCATAACCAATGAAGGTTTCTTTCTTCTCTGGTGCAAGCATGCCGGACAAGGTGTCCTTCACGTCATCGATCAGTTCATAGATGATCGAATAGTAGCGGATTTCGACGCCTTCCTTCTCGGCAAGCTCACGGGCCTGTTTGTTGGCGCGAACATTGAAGGCAAAGACTGGAGCGCCCGAAGACTGTGCGAGCAGAATATCGCTTTCCGAAATACCCCCAGCGGCACCGTAAACGACGTTTGCGCGCACTTCATCTGTGGAGATTTTCTCGAGAGACTGCGTAATCGCCTCAACCGAGCCCTGGACATCGCCCTTCAGGACGATTGGAAGATCGTCGGCTTTGCTCGAGCCGTCAGACAGGCTGGTCATGAATTGCTCGAGTGAGGCGCGCTGTGTTGCTACGCCCAGTTTCTGGCGCTTGGCGCGTTGACGATACTCGGTCACTTCACGGGCCCGGGCCTCGCTATCGACAACGTTGAAGACGTCGCCCGGCTCAGGCGTTCCATCAAGCCCCAGTACTTCGGCCGGAACGGAGGGCCCGGCCTCCTTCAGCTGTTGGCCGCGCTCATTGACGAGGGCGCGAACCTTGCCCCACTGGGCGCCGGCCACGACGATATCGCCGCGTTTCAGCGTTCCGCGTTTGACCAGAACGGTCGATACCGGTCCGCGGCCTTTATCAAGCTGCGATTCTACAACCAGGCCATCGGCCGCGCGTTTCGCATTGGCTTTCAGGTCAAGCAGCTCGGCCTGTAGAGTAATGGCTTCGGTCAGGTCATCAAGGCCCTGTTTCTTGAGCGCCGAGACTTCGATGGCCTGAACATCGCCGCCCATGGCCTCGACCTGGATGTCATGCTGAAGCAGATCGGTCAGGACTTTCTGAGCGTCGGCTTCTGGCAGATCGATTTTGTTCACGGCCACAATAATCGGAACTTCAGCCGCTTTGGCGTGGCTGATCGCTTCGATGGTCTGCGGCATGACACTGTCATTGGCCGCAACCACGAGAATGACAATATCGGTGACGTCTGCGCCGCGTGCCCGCATCGCAGAGAAAGCAGCGTGGCCCGGCGTATCCAGGAAGCTGATCTTGTCGCCGGATTTCAGCTGGACCTGATAGGCACCGATATGCTGCGTGATGCCGCCAGCTTCGCCGCCGACAACGTCTGTGGAGCGCAGGGCATCCAGCAGCGATGTCTTACCATGATCGACATGACCCATGATGGTGACGATAGGCGGCCGGGGCGTCATATCCTTTGGATCATCTTCGTCGCCGCCAAGGCCAATCTCGACATCGGCTTCAGAGACACGTTTGACGGTATGGCCGAACTCTTCAGCGATCAGTTCGGCTGTGTCTGCATCAATAATATCATTGGACCGCAGCATTTCACCCTGTTGCATCATGAATTTGACGACGTCTCCGACGCGCTCATTCATGCGACCGGACAAGTCCTGCAGCGTGATCGATTCAGGTAGCCTGACTTCTACTGAAACTTTTTCCTTGGCTTCGCCGCCAGACCGGCGCTCGCGCTCACGTTCGCGGGCGCGTTTGAGAGACGCAAGTGAACGCTGGCGATCGCCATCATCACCGAGGGCAGAGGCAATGGTCAGCTTGCCTCGGCGACGGCTATTGTCGGAATCGCGTCCGCGGCCACCGGAATCAGCGCCGCGTTTCTGGCGATCTTCCTTACCGCCGCGTCCGCGCTTGCCGCGGCTTTCGGCGCTGCTGGCCTGGGCTTCCATATCAGCCTGGCTTGGCACCTCTGTGCTGGACTTGCCGCCCGCTTTGCTGCGTCCGGCTGCGCGTTCTGGTTTGGCCTCAGAGGCTTTTGCGCGTTCTTCGGCTTCGGCCTTCTTGGCAGCTTCTTCCTCGGCCTTGCGGCGAGCTTCAGCCTCTTCGCGCTCTTTTTCCTCGCGAACTTTCTTTTCCTGATGTTCGCGCAGGGCACCGGCCTGCCGGCTATCCTTGTCCTTTTCGGCCTTGCGCTGTTCTTCGACAGCACGGCGCTGTTTCAGAACTTTCTGACGCTCGATCAGCTCCTCGACCGTGATACCGAGTTTCTTGGCGGCGGCCTCCAGCTTTGAAGGCTGCTTGCCGCCAGAGGCGCCAGCAGGTTTTTGTGGCGCAGGCTTGCCGCCGGCCAGGCCGGGGCCACCGACAGTGCGGCGCTTCTTGGTTTCGACAACGACCTGCTTGGAGCGGCCATGGCTAAAGGTTTGCTTCACCGTACCGGAACGGGAAACAGTTAGCGGCTTGCGTCCGCTGGTCTTACCGGTGTCTTTCGTATCGCTCATGCGTACCCTGGTATTTACCTTTCATTCGGCCGGAAAAATTCCAAACCGTTATCTCTTCGCCTGCCTGCCGGAGAACCAGCCTGTTTCGGGTGCCGACCGGAATCCAATCAGGCGCCTATAGGCGACCCCGAAACTTTCCGCTAGTCGACCGGGTCCAAGCAGGCCGTGTATCACACCGTCCCGCCCAAAGGCCATGCCCAATTCAGCAGATGATAGTGCACCTGCGACGTTGACGTCTTCATATATCGCCTTGGCGAGAAAATGAACCTTGTTACGGCCATCTTCTGCACCATCGCTTGCTTCAAGCAGCCAGCCCGGCTCAGACTGGCGTAGATAGGCACGAACCTGGTCGAATCCAATGACCGCCTGGCCGGATTTCTTGGCCATGCCGATCAAGCCGATGCAGCGCTCTGCCAGCTGGTGTTGCAGCATCGACACAAGGTTTTCGAGTGGTTTGGTCTCGGTCTTGAAGGCACGGCTGAATGTGCCGAGCTTGATCGCGCGCTCAATTGTGTCCTGCTCGGCCCTGAGCCAGGCGCCGCGTCCGGGCAGCTTGCCGCGAATATCGGGCACCGCAACACCGTCCGGGCTGCGCACAAACCGGATCATCTCGTCCTGGGAATAGCGCTCACGGGTCAGGGCGCACTGACGAACAGGTCCGTCAGTGTCACATTCTGCCTGCGCCCCTATTGGGCGCGTATCGGGATCATTCTTCGTCTGCGGCATCGCCGCCCTCCGTCAGAGCATCGCCCTCAGCGGCAAGCTCCTCAAGATCAAACTCCAGCTCGTCAACGTCGATCTCATCGCCGTCGCTCTTGCCGATTTCACCCAAGGCCAATAGCGCGCGTTCTTCTTCGGTCAGATCCTCCTGAACACCCAAAGCCTCGGCGGCCATGTCAGCCTGTAGCTGCTCAAGTGCCTCTGGCTCGATCCAGCCAGCGATGACGCGGGCCTTCATGATGAAGATCTGGGCATCGTCCTTGCGCATCTCGCCCTTCTTGAGAATGCCATCCTGCCAAACCGGCTTGCCGTCTGGGCCAGGCTCGCGCCAGCCAGTGATGTCGTCCGGCACCAGGCCAGCGACATCGTCTACGGTCTTGATGCCATTTTCGCCGAGCTTGACCGAGAAACCTGGCGTCATGCCCTCAAGCTCCATGACGGCATCTTCGACACCAAGCTCAATCCGTTTGGCGTTTTGCTCTTCGGCAAGCTTCTCCAGATACTCACGCGCACGGGCCTGGATCTCGGCGGCGACGTCCTCGTCAAAGCCCTCGATCTGCATGAAGTCTTCCGGCGCGACATAGGCGATCTCTTCAACCGTCTCAAACCCTTCGGAGGCCAGCAACTGGGCCAGCGTTTCGTCGGCATCAAGCGCTTGCATGAACAGGTCGGTGCGGCGCTGGAAGTCAAACTGATAGCGTTCTGAGTCGTCAGTCTCTGTGACAAGGTCGATCTGCCAGCCGGTCAGCTGAGAGGCAAGACGCACATTCTGACCCCGGCGACCAATTGCCAGCGGGAACTGATCATCAGCAACGACAACTTCAACCCGGTGCTCTTCTTCATCCAGCACCACTTTCGAGACTTCAGCCGGCTGCAGCGCGTTGACGATGAAAGTCGCGTCGTCATAATTCCACGGAATGATGTCGATCTTCTCGCCGGACAGCTCGCCGACAACTGCCTGGACACGGGCGCCGCGCATACCGACACAGGCGCCAACCGGATCGATCGAGCTGTCATTCGAGATAACCCCGATCTTGGCGCGTGATCCGGGATCGCGGGCGCAGGATTTAATCTCGATGACGCCCTCATAAACCTCAGGCACTTCAGCGGCGAACAGCTTGATCATGAACTCAGGATGGGCGCGCGACAGGAAGATTTGCGGTCCTTTGACCTCGCGGCTGACCTTGTAGAGGAAAGCGCGCACCCGGTCATTGGGCTGGAAATTTTCGCGCGGAATGCCGTCATTGCGGCGGATAATGCCCTCGGCGCGGCCGAGATCGACAATCACATGACCATATTCAACCCGTTTGACGATGCCATTGATGACCTCGCCTTCGCGGTCCTTATATTCATTGAACTGGCGCTCACGCTCGGCATCGCGCACTTTCTGCATGATTACCTGTTTGGCCGTCTGTGCAGCGACCCGGCCAAAATCAAATGGCGGCAGCTCTTCTTTCAGCTCGTCGCCAATCTCAAGCGCGCTGTCGAGTTTCTTGGCGTCGCTCAGCGCCAGCTCTTGCGCCGGATCTTCCAGCTCATCGTCTGCAACCACCGTCTGGATACGCCAAAGCGTTTGTTCACCGGTTTCCTGATCGATCTGGGCGCGGATGTCGTGCTCCTGGCCGTAGCGCGACTTGGCGGCCTTCTCGATGGCCTCTTCCATCGCCTCGATTACGATGGCTTTGTCGATTGACTTTTCCTCGGCAACCGCTTTCGCAATCTGCATGATTTCAAGTCGGTTTGCTGAAACGCCAACAGTACTCATGGCTAGGCTTCCCTCTGTTCAGGATCTTCAATTGTATCAGTCTCGGCTTCATCCGTCTCGAAGCCTTCAAAGTCTTCGTCGCCCGGCTGAGGCGGTGCAGTGCCTTCGGCCTGTGCGGCGTCGATCAGCTCGTCCGTCAGGATCAGGCTGGCCTTGGTCATTTCGTGGATCTGCGCGACCAGTTCGCTTTCATCATCAAGCTCGAGCGCGGCGCCCTGGCCGTCTTCGCGCTTGATCGTGCCCTGAAACCGGCGGCGACCATCAACCGGCATGGCCAATTCGACCTTGGCGAGGTGGCCAACCCAGCGACCAAAATCACCTGGCCGTGTCAGTGGCCGGTCGATGCCGGGCGTCGAAACTTCAAGGCGGTAGGCCTCGCTGATCGGGTCCTGAACCTCAAGCACCGGCGACAGGGCGTGGGAGAAACTGGCGCAGTCTTCGACATCTGTCGGCGCGCCGCCCGCCTTTTCGATCATGATTTGAAGCAATGGCCGATGACCACCCATGATCCGCACGCGCACGATCTCCAGGCCGAGGTCCGCAGCGAGCGGGTCGGCCATGGCGAGGATGCTTTTTTCTTGTTGCGACAGAGCGATCAAGAGTGGGGTTCCAGACAAAGAAAAGCGGCGGCCCCGTTTCCGGAACCGCCGCCGATATATTTCGACTTGCCGCCTAGATAGGCGGTCGGCGCAATTTTGTCTAGAGCAGTTTCAGGTCAACCGCTGAGGTCTTGTTGCGACGCTCGTCATTATACAGTTCGTACTCGACAGGTTGGTCGTCGGCCAGACCTTGCAGGCCTGAACGCTCAACCGCAGAGATATGAACAAAAACGTCCTTGCCGCCATCATCTGGAACAATGAAACCAAAACCTTTGGTCGCGTTGAACCATTTTACTTTTCCGGTAGCCATGTGTGGCACCCTTTCGATAAAGCCCGCACCGTCTCACCCTGTGTGAGGGGCTGCGAGGATTTCGAAGTACGGAGGGTAGTCACAATATTAGCCGCCGGTCTGGCGGGGTCTTGATTATACAGACCGGCCGTATTCGATGCGAGCAGAGGCACATAGAAGCCGTGTTTCGTCAAGATAAAGTCTTATGACAGTAACAACTTCGCTACTGCATCTCGAATGTCAGCGGAAGCCGGATGTCTTCGCCGTCAAGCCCGCAGGTCGTGCCAATCTCGTCCCTGAATTCGTCCGAAACCTTCCAGGTCCATTTCTGTATCGTTTCTTGGGCAGATTCGATGAAGCCATCAGATGGAACCGCCGCAAGGGCTTTAGCCTTGGAGACTTTGCCATTTTTTACGTCGATAGACATTATGATTGCGCCGTACATGCCCTTCTCTGCTGCGCCGCTAGGATAGCTCAGCGCTGGCCGCATATCAAATGAACCGCGACAGAAGGGTAGTGACATTTTCTCAGTTGCGGTTGCTGCTTTAGCATGGGTGATCTCTATTTCGCTTGGCGGCAACGTCAAAACTTCGTTGATCTGACCCGACAGTCTCTCACGCTTGCTCTCAATTCGATGAGACGATGAGTAGAAGTATGCGGTCATAGCAAGTCGCCAGGCTTCGGTGCGGTGAAGTTGACCGGTTATCCATCCAGGATGCTCGCCTTCCTGCGCGTGCATAGACCGGTGCATCATCTTAAGCTCTGCTTCGTGTTTAGCGACCTCCAGCAGAGTTTCCACTTTTCTTTGGTGATTGAACTGCGCGGAAAGTGCGTTCAGTTTTGCGTTACTCCAAATCTCTCCAACGATAGATTTCGCTGGCTCCAGATGGTCGGCTGTGGCGTGAGCGGTGACAGCCGCGGCGGACCATCGTCCTTTCTCGATATCGTGCGCATGCCGACTTTGAAATGCCGCAAGAGACAGCAGGCTCGGATCAGCATTTGCAAATTTTTGTAGCACCTTGTCGAATGACTTTCGTGACTTGTTGCTCTTACTGTCCAGCCATTTTGTGTACACGGACAGCAACTCGATATCTATCTGACGAAGAACCGTGTCGGTGACGGGCGGTTGCTCGGCCATCCAATCGACCATTCCGAGCGCTTGCGAATAGCGACCATTGAGTGTGAGTGTTTGAGCGGCTTCAAACACGAGTAGGGTCGCGTCTGACCGATGATCTGCGCTCATGGCGACTGTGCCAAGCGCGGTAGCCGTTTCCATTCTTGATTGGAAATCGCCTCCAGACTTGGCCGCATTGTAAGATCGGATTGCGGCATCAACGTCATCTGCCGAAGCAATAGCGGCACAAAGCAGATAGATTATTGCAAGTATAGATAAACGCACAACATTGTCCCCGTGTCGAAAGAAATGACCCTATAAGCCGAGAATGGTGGGTCAATACTTGCGCTGAAAATCAAAATAGATCGGCGCGATATCGCCAAGGTTTTTAGTCTGGTAACGGGTCTGGATGTGGTCGCTGGGCATCTCGCGCCAATCAGCGACTGATTCAGCCAACCATTCAAAGCCGGGATGGGCAAGAAACCGTACCAGCGCTTCGTCGGCATAGGAGCGCACATCGGTGGCGAAACGCACTTGGCCGCCAGGTTTCACGATGCGAGCCAGTTCATCCAGAAATGCGGGCTGAATCAAGCGGCGCTTCTGGTGCTTGGTTTTTGGCCAGGGGTCGGGAAACAGGATGAAGGCGCGGTCTATGCGATTGTCGGCCAGCATCGCCATAAGCTCGCGGGCATCCTCATCCCAGAGGCGGACATTTTCGAGCCCGCGCGCTTCGATTTGGGTGAGGCACTTGGCGAGACCTTCATAGAACACCTCGCAGCCAATCATGCCGATCTTAGGATGAGCCTCAGCCTGCCCCACTGTGTACTCGCCGCCGCCAAAGCCGATTTCGAGCCAAACCCGTTCCAAATTGTCAAAGACAGAACACGGCTGCAGTTCGCCTGCGCCGGTCTCTGGCATGCGCAGCTTTGGCAACAGGTTCTCAACCAAACTGTGTTGTCTGGCCGAAAGGGCGCGTCCGCCCCGGCGCCCAAAGGTTCGCAATGGTTGTTTCTCAGACGATGACAAAACGTGCTCCGGATCTGTCGGGTGAGTCCCTGCTCAGCCGTCCCGCGACACGTATTGCCTGGAAGTGGTGGGCGGCCTGGCTCGTAGGGTTTGGCGTCTTTTCGATGATGATACCGCGTGATGCAAGCTATGATGTGGTGCATTATCACCTGCACAATGGCTGGTCGGCCGTGAATGGGCGCAGCGCTACCGATCTCGCGCCGGCAGAGATGCACAGCTTCCTCAATCCGGCCTGGCAGGTGTTCATCTGGCGCTTGATTGATCTCCTGCCCGGACGGCTGGTCGCATTCCTGCTTGGTATGTTACAGGGGTTGATCCTGCCAGCACTGTATGCGCTCTCGCGCAGACTTCTTGTGAAATCAGCAGCGCAGCCCGCGCAGGTCACCGTTCTGGCAATTGCTGTCGCCGGGTTTCTCGCCGAGGCGCAATTCGGCCTGTTCGGCTCGATCCGCAATGATGCACTCTGCGCGCTCGCTTTTCTAACCTCACTTGTGCTGCTTATACCGGAGGATAGACCTGCTCCGAACCCTGGTGCGATCGTGCTCGGGAGCTTCCTGATCGGCGCGATTGTCGGGATCAAGCCAACCAATATTGTGTATGCGGCAGGGTTTGCGGTCGCCGTGCTGGTTATCCTGCCAGACTGGCCATCCCGGCTGAAGGGCGCAGCGGCGGCTGGCGCGGCGGGTCTCTTCGGGATCGTGATATTTGCCGGCCCCTGGGCCTGGCATCTTTACCAGACGTTTGGCAATCCGATCTTCCCGATGATGAACACGGTGTTCGAAGCACCGCTCGGCCCTGACATCGCATTCCGCGATGAGAAATTCCTGCCTGGCTCATTTCTGGAAGGGATCGTGCGGCCCTTCCTTTTCCTGTTCGATGGCGAGCTGATCCACGAATACGACTATTTCGACCCGCGCTTTGTCCTGACCTATCTTGGGGCCTTCAGCCTTGTCGCGCTTGTCTGGATCAGGCGCGACGTGTTGCCAGCGGCTTTAGGGCGACCGGTCCTCGCGCTCGCGGCTTCATTGCTGGCCGTGATTGCTGTGTGGACAGCGATGTTCTCGATTGGGCGCTATGTCGCGGCGCTGTGGATGCTTGGGCCTGTCATAGCCGCGACAGTGCTGGCAGTCTGGCGCCCGCAGCTCTTTCACAGGCGATACACGCCGCACGTCGCACTCGCGGCCTGTGCCTTGCTGTTCGTGTCGACCCAGCCAGCAGAGCTCCGCCGGGCCGGATGGCAAAGCTGGACCGAGCCATATGTCAGCGTCGCGGTTGTGAGCCCCGAGACCTACAATGGCGCGACAATCATCTTTTCCGGTGAGCAGCCATCGGCGGCGCTGGCAATCGGCTTTCCATCGAGCGCGGTGTTCACACATGCTGCGCCCGCAAGCTGGAGTGCGCCCGCGCTGGAGCAGTACCGGCCGCTTATCCGCGAGCATTGGCAGGCCAGCGCTGACCGCCTGTTTGTGGTCATACTTGATGCCGACACCCACTTCCCTGAGACCGTGTCACGCCTCGAAACCCTTGAGGGACTTGTCGCCGATACCGGCCTTTGCGATCCGATCCGGACCAGCTTCGATGCGCCCGCGGCGCGATGGCTGATTTGCCCGGTGCACCTCGCAAATTAGTTTTCGGCCGCCCTTGTATCGGCTTTGCGTGGGGTTCACATAGCGCTCCTAGCTGTTCTGGAGCGCCGCGCGTGTCGACCCCCGAAAACACAGAAGCGACACCCTCGTCACAATCGCGGCTTCCCATGCCATCGTGGGAATTCGTGCCGATGATTGCATCGCTGATGGCGCTGAACGCCCTGGCGATTGATATCATGCTGCCCGCCCTGAGCGCGATATCCGACCATTATCAGCTGCAAAATGACAACCAGCAGCAATGGGTCGTCTTTGCCTATGTGTTTGGTTTTGGCGTACCGCAACTCTTCTTCGGGCCGATCTCGGACCGGTTCGGGCGCAAACGCCTGATTCAGATCTGCCTGATCGGCTATGCGATTACCGGGATTGGCTGCATGCTGGCGGGAAGTTTCAGCGTGCTGCTCGCAATGCGATTTGCGCAGGGTGTGTTTGCGGCGGGAACGCGGGTGATCGCAGTCTCGATCGTTCGTGACCTGGTTTCCGGTCGAACCATGGCGCGCTTGATGTCCCTGATCATGACAGTGTTCATGGTGGTTCCCATTCTGGCACCATCTATAGGCGCGGTGATCTTGCTTGGATTCCACTGGAACTGGACATTTGGGGCATTGGTCATATCCAGCCTGCTGGTCTTGTTCTGGGTCCAGTTTCGTTTGCCAGAAACACTGTCCTCAGATGCCAGAAATCCGCTTAGTGTTGAGCAGACACGGCGGGCCTACTGGATGGTAGCGCGCAACCGTGTCGCGTTTGGTTATATCACGGCAAGCGGTGTGATCTTCGGCGCCCTGTTTGCCTTCGTCGCCGCGTCTGAGCAAATATTCACAGACATCTTCGGCATGGAGAAAACCTTCGCGCTATGGTTCGCAGGCGTCGCAGGCGCGCTCGCTGTGGCCAACTATTTCAACTCGACGATTGTCGAGCGGATTGGCATGCGCCGGATCAGTCATGTTGTTCTCGTCGCTTTTATTGTTTTGTCTCTGATCAACGTAATCGTGCTCTCCATATTCGGCGAGCACTTGCTTATCTTCTATCCACTGTTCGCGCTGACCTTTGCCTGTTTCGGTATGATGGGCGCGAATTTTTCTGCCCTTGCGCTGGAGCCGCTGGGCGAGATTGCCGGAACAGCGAGCGCCGCGCATGGCTTCGCAACCTCGACCGTTGCAAGCTTCTTTGGCTTCCTGGTCGCCAGCCAGTTCAATGGCAGCATCATCCCGGTGATGTATGGCTATGTCGGGCTGGGTCTGCTGTCACTGTCCATCGTTTTTGTCACAGAGCGCGGGCGGCTTTTCTCCTCGCGCTAGGAACATTCCCGGAAATCTTGCCCGCCGACACATTGTCGTCACAACAAGTTGCTAGCCAGCGGCCCTCCGGCAGAGCGTCCTTCTGCCAAAACCCAAACTGGAGCCACAAGCATGCGGCGAACGTATCTGAACCAGATCGATTTGCCTCTCTCGATAGGGAGGCCGGTCAGCGCCTCCTTGCTTTGGCTGGGCGGCGTCTGACTCAACATTAGTGAGTAGCTGAACCTGCATCCTGACCGGATGCCTCAGCGCATTTGTATCCCGCGTTTTGATGCGGGTGTTGAGAGGAGGCGCGGTCATGACCGCTGCTATGAAAATACGCCCCGGGCATCATGCCCGGAAAGCTGGCGCGATTACGCCTTTGCTGCGCTTCCTTGCAGGTGCGTATGCAGAGGATATTGCCCGCATCTGGCCTGCTCCGCATGAGGGCTTTCTGGCGCTTCCTGCGGCGCGGCGTCATACGGCGGCTGTTCTGATCCGGACACCACTTGGTGATGCCGGAAGCGAACTTGATCTGCGCCGCGCTATCGAGCGTGGCAAGGATAGCCGTATCGCAAGCCTGATCATGGCCAAGCAGGATATGCCTGGTCTGATGAAGGCGTTCGGTAAGATGGGCGAAGTGTTGTGGAGCGAAAAAGAGTACTGGTCCTTTCTTGAGCTGTTCGGTGCGCCTAATGCGGCGCGTGTTCTGCGTCATCTTGAGGCGCTGAGCCCGCAAGGCCTGGCCCCCCTGGCGGCGCTGCCGGAATGCCTGCGTGAGGCCAGCATTGTTGAGGCTGTCGGCAATCTTCCGGCGGCGACCGACCTTGCTGCTGCGCTGGGTCTTGCCGTTCGTATTCGCGGCGAGCACGCGCGTCGCAAGATCGCGCAACGCTGGGTTCGTGCTGAGGACCGACGTCGCCTGTTCGACATGGCGATCGAGGATCTCAACCCGGACCTGTTCCGGCTGGTTGAGCCAGCACCGGTCCTTGGCCCGCCATTCGAGCGGATCGAGAACCGCAAGCAGCTTAATGCTGTTGCGCATGAATTCGCGAACTGCCTTCGGGATTTCACGAATGATATCGCGATTGGCCGGATGGTTGTCTATGTCTGGCGCGGCAATCCCAATGCCGTGGTTGCGCTGAACTGGGACGCGGCAGGCTGGCGACTGGCGGAGGCGGAGTCGAAGGGCAATAGTGGCCTGGATGATGCTGTCATCCGCGAGATCGCGGGCGCCGTGGAGCAAGCGGGCGGGCGGCTCGGTCCGGCTGTCGGCACACTCGCCAAGCGGCTGCATCAGCGCGGCTATGGCGATGCCAATGCCGATCCGCCCGGCACGACTTGGGTCGACCGCCTTGAGCTTGGCGATCTTTGGGAGTGAAGCTGGAGACGGCTTCACTCCCTTTTTTGCGCCGTTTCCTAACGCAAGTTTCATGACGCGCCGTCTCGACAAACCCCTTTGGTTGCGGCCTTTTAGGACCCGGCGGCAGGCGGGGCACTTTTAGAGTGACCAGACATGACCCTGACCCGCCTTCTACTCGCGCTTTCGACTTTGGCCCTGATCGGCGCTTGTGCCTCGCGCCCGCTGACGCTGAACGACAATATGGTCGTGCCCGGCGAGCGTGTCGGAGAGGTCGAGATCGGCATGAAGCTTGACCAGCTGATCGCCCTGAAAGGTTTGCCGCGCAAGACCATTCCGATCCAGGGCACCGAAGCGACGACGTATTTCTTTGATGGTCTGACAGTGGCTGCGGATGACCGGGTCTACTGGATCATTGCCAAGGATAACCGCTTTCGGACACAGGCAGGTGTCGCGCCGGGGGTTGAACAGATTTACGCGCTGGCCGCGCTCGGCAAGCCAAAATGCGTCGTCGCGGATGGCAATCTCACGATCTATGATTTTGGCAACCTCTATTTCGACATCGACAATGGCAGCGGCCTCGTCCGTCATATCGGCGTGCTGAAAGATACCAAGACGTGCGATAGTTAGGCGATATCTCTCACCGATAGACCTGCCCGAGTAATTTCCTGGAAGCGTTTGCGCACACCATAGCCAAACACGCGGTTTGAGATCTTGCTGTAGAAGCAATCAACATCCTCAAAACCGGCTTCCTCCATCCAGCGCGCCAGGCACGGGGGGGACGGCACAAACCAGTTCCAGCCACCACGATTGAGGTTCTTTGCGTCATCCTTAGATGCATCGTGGAACAATCGATTGCCGTCATAGCGCGCGACGGGTTGACCGGAATCAAGTCCCATCGACTCAACGAAAATCTCGCCACCGTCCTTTACTGAATTGAACAGGCGGCGCAGGGACAGCACAGGGTCAGAGAGGTGATAAATAACGCCGGGAAAGTAGGCAATGTCATAGGGATTATCGGTTTCAAGATCATAGAGATTGGTACCATTGCAGGTCACATCATCCAGATCATAGACGCCTTGAACCAGATCGCGTGCAGCAGTTGCGTATTTCTGCACTTCTTCAAGCGCCAGGATGTCACCTGCGCCGAGCGCCTTTAGCAGCAGAGATGTTCCGCCCGTCCAGCAGCCGACATCAATCACACGTTTGCCAGCGAAATGGTCCTTGCCCTTATCATAGCGGACCATGAACTGCGCCATCAGGTTGAGATGACGATCACCCATACGGCCCTTGACGGTCAGATCGTCATTGAAGCGATGATTGTGTCCCCAGTGAAACTTGATGGAGAGGTCTCGCTGGTTCTCCTTGCTGGCCAGGCCTTCGACTTCAGCGTCGATCGTTCCGATGCGTGAGAGGATGGATCTAGCAAGATCGAGTTTTGTGGGATCGTCGATATGGGTGAACTGATCATATGTCAGGCGCAGCAGGGCCTCTAACTCGGCAACCGCGCTGGCATAATCTTCGTCTGTGCCCTGATACGTCGACATCATCATTCCCACTCTAGAAGTTCGTGACTTCCCTTCTCTGCTCCGCCCAATAAAAGCAAGCGACCTATTGTCCCCTCACCTCCTTCGGCGTCAGGCCGGGTGAGGCGTTGGGTTTGCCCTCGACTGACTTGATCAGCTTGGCGACGCGGGCATTGATCGGTGTGGCCACGCCATACTGTTCGCCGAGCCGAATGATCGCGCCCTGTAGCGCGTCGATCTCTGTCATGCGGCCCATCTGTAAGTCCTCCCACATCGAGGAGCGCGCGGCGCGGTCTATCTTGAGCATGCGCTGGGCCACCAGCCGCAGCAACGGCGTCGGCAGGCGCAGGAGCCGCAGGAAGGTTTTCGGCTTGATCGGCAGGGCGGGTTTGTCCTCAATCCTCGCCGCCTTGAAGGCCGCCATGCCTTCCTCAATCTGGTCAGCCAGAAGCGTGCGCCAGCCATGCATGGCGAACTGGTCATACAGGGTAATACCGGACAGCGCGTTGAGGGCATTGTTGAGGTTGATCAGCAATTTGCCCCACTGCACCGCTGCAATATCGCCGCTTTCACGAATTTTCAGGCCCGAAACACGCAGCTGCTCAGCAAGATCGCCCGGCCCGCTTTCAATCACGATGTCGGCGCCGGTGCCGCGATGAAATCGCCCCTCGCCCATCTGCACGACATTATATGGCACCATGCCGGAGCGCACGTCACGGCCAGGCAGGGCCTCGCGCAGGATGGCGGCATTGCTGACGCCGTTCTGCAGGCTGATCACGGTGGCATGCTCCGGTGCATGCGCGGCGATGTCTTTGGCGATGTCAGCTGTCGCGCCGCTCTTCACCGTAACCAGGATGAGGTCGGCATCGGCCATCACCTCCGGGCTGAGCGAGACCGGCACGTCCTCCGCAGGCATATGCGCATCGAGACCAGCATAGTCGCTGACCCGCAGGCCGTGTTTGGCGAGCTGATCGGCAATGCGGGGCCGCGCCAGAAAATGCACGTCCCGGCCGGCGCGCAGGAGCAACCCGCCAACAAAGCAGCCAATGCTGCCAGCCCCGGCAATGATGATCTTCATGAGCCTCTTCCCTGCAAAGCGCTAAGGCACATTCGTGCCACGCTTTGCAAAGCAGGTCACCCGCGATGGCTTTGCCATCGCGATGGACCAGGCTCAGGGCGGTTGGCCGTCACACAGATCGGATGCAAGGCATGCAAAATCGCCAGACCGCTGTCAGGCGTCTGGGATACAGGGCCGGGCGCGCTCATCAGGAACGCGAAATGACTGCCGCCCTTACGGAACGGCTTTATGCGCTCTTGAAGAGCGCGCCCACGGCGGCATGTTCTTATAATCTAGCAATCCCGGCCCGCGCCGGGACACTCCGGGGCCACCTTCCATCCTGTCTCCAGGGGGTTGGGCCTTCCCCGACTGCGCGCAGCGTGTGGCTCGTTAATGCACACGCCTTGTCACAGACCACCGCACCTCACCCCTTCCAGTCGATCTAGAACGCCCCGCATGGCGGTGAGATGGCAGGCATTATAGGTGTGGGATAAGGGGTCGGATAAGTTTTTCCTGGATTTACTTTCAAGCGCCGCAGCGCTTAGTCTTTCTGACATCGCCGAGGCTGACTTGATCGACAAAGGGGACATGTAAATGTGGACACGCTTGGCCTTGATGCTCGCATTCGGTTGGGTTGTGGTTCAGCTGCCGTCGCGCGCTGATACGAAACGCGCCTTTGTCGTCGGTGTGGCCGACTATACTGAACTGCCAGACCTGAAAAAGACGATTGGGGATGCAGAAGGCTATGCTCAAGTGTTTGAGACCGAGCTTGGCTTTGAGGTGACAAAACTCACAGATCCCACGCGCATAGAATTGCTCGCAGCCTATGACAAGTTCCTGCGCTCTATCGAGCCGGGCGACGATATCGTCTTTGTGTTCTCCGGGCATGGATGGTCGGACGGCGCGGATAACTTTCTCGCCCTGACGGATGCGCCATTGGCGGCGTCCGAATTTGCGCTGAAATATGAAACGGTATCGTTTTCCTCTGGTATCATGGATGAATTGCGGGCCCGCAAACCGGGTATCCTGCTCGCCATCGTCGACGCCTGCAGGGACAATCCTTTCGACCTTGGGACGAAGTCGGTGACCCGAGGGCTGGTGCGCCAGGATTTGGTGCCGGGGACGCTGGTCGTGTATGCAGCGGGCGCGAAGGAGCAAGCGCTTGATCGTCTGACCCCGGACGATGCTTCGCCTTACTCGGTGTTTACAAGAAGCTTGTTGCCGAGGCTTGCCGATCCAAAAAAGCCCCTCGCGCGCAGCATTGACGAGACACGCGCCGAGGTATCGGCGCTCGCGGCCACGATCTCACATCAACAGCGGCCGGCTGTGTATTCCGATGTGTCGCTCGACTATTGCTTTGCCGAGGAAAACTGTAGTGTCGGTGCGAGTACGCCCGCCGCAGAAATCTGGGCGGCATTAGAGACTTCTGTCAGCCCGACGGAGCTGTCTTCCTTTGCCGAGAGGTTTCCGGGGACTGACGAGGCCAGCCTGGCGCGTGCGAGAATTGCACAGCTCGAAAATGATTTCTCGCCGATCATTGGCACCTGGACCGCGACACCGATCAATGAGGTTTCGCTGGACCTGGTCGTCGATGAAAGCGGCTATTATCAGATCACCTGGTGGACGGCGGGCGTCGATGATCCCGAGGTCACGCCGAAAGAGCCATTCACCGCTGAGCAGATTGCGACAGGTAACTGGAAGCTCAGTCTCGAGCGTGGCCGAACGGCGTATATGTACCTCACGCTTAGCGGAAGCCTGGTGCTTCGAACCGACGATGGCGATATGGAGTTTGAAAGACTTGAATTGTGAGCCGCCGGTCGTGCGACCAAAACCTGCGACACAGCCCTTCCCTCTCGCCGTCAAAAATGCCATATGCCCTCGCTTGAGGTGTGAGAATTGCCCCTAGCCCTGCTGGACGACATCCCGGCTGTGACTGAACGGCGTTTTCGCACCCCTCATTTCCCGGTCATGAGACCACATCAATCCACCCGCTTTCGGGCCTAGCCCCGAGGCGAAAATAGAAAGTCACGCCGATGTCGATCACACTTGAGCGTAAAGCTGAACTGATCAAGAAATTCGCCCGTACCGATGGTGATACGGGTAGTCCGGAAGTCCAGGTCGCTGTTCTGACCGAACGGATCAACAACCTGACCGACCACTTCCAGACCAATAAGAAAGATCACCATTCGCGCCGGGGCCTGCTGACCATGGTCGCCACCCGCCGCAAACTCCTCGACTATGTGAAGAGGAAAGATGACAGCCGCTATCAGGCGCTGATCAAGGAACTCGGCATCCGCCGCTAGGTTCAATATAGCCCGCCGATCATGGGGATCTGGCGGGCTTTTTCGTATGAAATGAAAGAACGAACGCATGTTTGACAAGCACTCAGTCTCGCTGGAATGGGCCGGCCGGACACTTAAAATCGAAACGGGCCAGGTGGCCCGCCAAGCCGATGGCGCTGTGATGATCACCTATGGTGAGACCACCGTGCTGGCGACCGCAACCTTCGCGAAATCCGCGAAGCCGGGACAGGACTTCTTCCCGCTGACGGTCAACTATATGGAAAAATACTATGCTTCCGGGCGCATTCCCGGCGGCTTCTTCAAGCGCGAAGGGCGCCCGACAGAGAAAGAGACGCTGACGTCTCGCCTGATTGATCGACCGATCCGTCCGCTTTTCGTCGACGGCTTCAAGAATGAAGTCCAGGTCGTTTTGACGGCAGTGTCCTATGATCTGGAAAATGATCCGGACGTGATCGGCATGATTGGTGCCTCTGCGGCACTGGTACTGTCCGGCGCCCCGTTCATGGGCCCGATCGGCGCAGCCCGCGTCGGCTACAAGGACGGCGAATACATCATCAACCCGACCATCGAGCAGATGGAAGACACTGAGCTTGATCTGGTTGTTGCCGGTACATCTGACGCGGTGATGATGGTTGAGTCCGAAGCCAAGGAGCTATCCGAAGAAGTGATGCTCGGCGCGGTCATGGCGGGTCACGAAGCGATGCAGCCGGTGATCGATGCGATCATCAAGCTGGCCGAAGCGGCGGCGAAAGAGCCGTTCGACTTTGAAGCCGAAGACCTGTCATCAGAACTCGCGGCAATCCAGAAGCTGGTCGGCAAAGACCTTTCAAAGGCTTACTCGATCACTGAAAAGCTGGAGCGCCAGGCCGCTGTTGGCGAAGCGCGTGACAAGGCCGCTGAGGCGCTGGTTGCAACCGAAGACAAGCCAGACGGCATGGATGGTAATGTCTTCAAGTCTGCTTTCAAGAAAGCTGAAGCGAAGGTTGTTCGCGGCGATATCATCAAGACCGGCAAGCGGATTGATGGCCGGTCACTGGATCAGGTTCGCCCGATCCTGGCCGAAGCTGGCTTCCTGCCGCGCACACATGGTTCTGCCCTGTTCACACGCGGCGAAACGCAGGCGATCTGTGTCGCGACGCTCGGCACGTCTGACGATGAGCAATATATTGACGGGCTGGACGGCCTGCACAAAGCCAAGTTCATGCTGCACTATAACTTCCCGCCTTACTCGGTTGGGGAAACAGGCCGCATGGGTGGCACCAGCCGCCGCGAAACCGGTCACGGCAAGCTCGCCTGGCGCGCGCTGAAAGCGGTCCTGCCAGAGCATGAGGACTTCCCGTACACAATTCGCATGGTGTCAGAGATTACCGAGTCCAACGGCTCGTCTTCGATGGCGACGGTTTGTGGCTGTTCACTGGCGATGATGGATGCCGGTGTGCCGCTGAAGCGTCCGGTCTCCGGGATCGCGATGGGTCTGATCAAGGACGATGAGGGCATTGCTGTCCTGTCTGACATCCTGGGTGACGAGGATCATCTTGGCGACATGGACTTCAAGGTGGCTGGCACAGAGGCAGGTCTGACCAGCCTCCAGATGGACATCAAGATCGCTGGTATCACCAAGGACATTATGCACACGGCGCTGGAGCAGGCGAAAGCTGGCCGCGCGCACATCCTCGGCGAAATGGCCAAAGGCCTCGATAGCGCCCGCACTGAACTGGCTGAAAACGCCCCGCAGATGGAGATCATCAAAGTGCCTTCCGACAAGATCCGCGATGTTATCGGATCTGGCGGCAAGGTCATTCGCGGCATTGTCGAAGAGTCCGGTGCCAAGGTGAATATTGATGATGACGGCACAGTGCAGGTCTCTGCCATCGACCGTCCGAGCATCGAGAAGGCCTTGCAGATGATCAAAGAGATCGTTGCCGAGCCAGAAGTTGGCGAGATCTACAAAGGCAAGGTCGTGTCGATCAAGGACTTTGGCGCGTTCGTGAATTTCTTTGGTCCAAAGGACGGCCTGGTTCATGTGTCACAAATGGCAAATGAGCGGATCGGACACCCGAAAGATGTTGTTTCAGAAGGCCAGGATGTCTTTGTGAAACTGATGGGTTTTGACGATCGCGGCAAAGTTCGCCTGTCGATGAAGAATGTCGATCAGGAAACCGGCAAGGAAACCGTTAACGAAGAGGAATAGGAGATTTTCTCCTAACTCTCAGAAAAGACTGGATAAAATTAGAAAAGCCACTCGGAAACGGGTGGCTTTTCTTCATATTTCCATCCGAATCCGGACAAAAATTAATCCGGTAACTGACGAAAAGTGATTGACATATAACTGTCATATAGCATAGATGACAGTTATGTTACAGAAAAATGACAAACTGAAATCCACCATGCTGCTGGCTGTTGCGGCCGCCGGTGGACTTGCGCTCTCTCCAGTCGCACTGGCGGAAACCACGTGTTCTGCTGCTGACGGCTATGCAACTTCGCTATCTGCCTATGTTGCCGAGGCCAATGCCTGTGTCTCTGACGCGGAAACAATCCGTGCCTCGGTTGAGGACGAACTTGCGCGCCAAGCCAATACGGCGCGCGGCGCGCTCGGCCTTGATACACTGAACCGACGGGCCAGTCTCGACCAGGCTGCCCGCGTGCATGCCCTGGATATGGCGGCCCGTAATTATGCCGCGCATCAAGACCAGGAAGGCCGTGACCACCTGTACCGTATCCGCGCCTTTGAGCGTTCCATGCTGATCGGTTCGACCGGCGCAATTGTTCTGGCGAGCGGAGCGGATGCCGAGGCTTCGATGATCTTTGCGACGATGGGGCAGGATGTCCAGAATGCCAAGAATATCGTGCATGAATGGTTCACTGATTTTGGCGTCGGTGTCGTTGAGGCCAATGGCAAGACTTATACGGTGATCCTGTTTGCCGCCAAAGAGGGTGAGCTGGATGAAGCGCTCCCTTTGACGCTGCGGGGCTCGGCACCCCTGGGCGCTGAATTTACCAACAGCAATCGCCGCGCCCTCGGCTGGAGCCTTTATGATGAGGCGTCAGGTGACCTGTTGGCGCGCGGATCAATGCCGCGTCTGCGCTCTGTCCGTCTGGACGGTAGCGATAGCGCCAGCCTGGACTTTGTTGTCGGAGAACGCACCGACACCGTGATCCTGCGCGGCCCACTGGTTTCTGCTCGCTAACAACCCCGTCTGCGAGCAGATTAGGCCGGACCTCTTGAGAGCAGGGGTCCGGCCATTTCTTTTGCGGTCAGGACCTTAGCCCCAGTCCATGCCCATGGTCTTTTTCATCCAGTCGGCAAAGGTTGCAGGCTTTTCCATGGATTTCGGATCAAGCGTGCCATAGGAAACGATCGGCCCATCGCGGCCTTCCAGTCTGACGCCGCTGACGCGCTGTTGGCGGTTTCCCCAATTGCCTTGTTCGGTACTGGGATCGATCAGGAACATGAACTTGTCACCTGGGCCGCCATTTGCGCCGCCTGAGAATTTCAGACCATAGACTTTCTCGCGGCTGAACAGGCTGCCGGAATGACCCTGCCGCTTGCCGTCAACAAGGATTTCGTCCCAGAGCAGGTTGCGGCGCCATTGCAGGACATGCATCTGATCACCGTCAACAATCTTGATATCAACTTGGTGAAGGCCGAGACGAACCAGTTCTGCGCGCATGGGAGGCTTTCCTTGGATTATCGATAAACGATAACACGATGTGCCGGCAAAGGTCAAGCGAGACAGAGCGTGATGATGCCCCGGTCAAGCGAATGCTTGTCCTTTGCCCGTAGCAACGAAAAAGCCCGCACCAAATGGCGCGGGCTGATTATCTTGGAGGGTGAAGGCTCTATTCTTCCATCGCTGTGATGGTCGCAGTGCCTGAGCCGCCGGTCGAGAGCGTATAGGCCGAGCTGTCGCCAACGGCTTCGCCTTGTGTTGCGAAAGTTGCGCAAACTTCGCCAGCTTCCGGAATATCAGCGCACAGAACGCGGGTCTCGCCATCATAGGTATAGGGAACAGAAATCCCGGCATCCGATGAGGCCATTTTTGTTTCCTGATCAAACGTCCACTCGCTAGCTGTGCCGTCATCATTGGCAAAGGAAATCGTCATCTTTGCTGCAAATGCGGGCGCCGCCATGAGTGCAGTGGCAGCTGCAGCGATCATAAATTTCTTCATAGTGTCATCTCCCTTTCGCGCCGATCTTTGCGCCGACCGATCCATGGTTAACACAAAAATCCCCTGCTACAACAAGCTATGACCGTTGTGAGACGGACAGGACATTGCCGTCAGGATCCTTGAACCAGAGGATTTTTGCGCTGCCGTCCGGGCTGGACCAGACGCCGCGCTCATCCTGATCCATGCCCTCGAAGAGCACGAACTCTACGCCGCGCGCAGCGAGCTGTTCATGGATGTCGTTGATCGAGCTGACCTGCCAGTCGAGCACGGTAAACGGAAACGGCTTGTGATTAGGGACTTTGGACAGGCGCAGCTCTGCGCCGTGCAGCTGGAAGACCAGTGCATACTCATCGTCGAGTTCAAGTTCCAGACCCAGCGTGCCGCAATAGAAGGCTTTGGCCGCCTTCGCTTTCGATGTTGCCAGGAATATAGTCGGTTTTGATTTCGTAAGGTCCATCGCGCCACCCCTCACCAAGGCGGGTTTGCGCTCAGGCTAACGCGCCGTCAAGCGGGTTCTACTGACCGGCGAGTCTAAGGAACCTGTTGCGCAAATCTTTGTCAGTCTTGAACACACCGGTGAACTGGGTGGTGACCGTTGTGACATCCTTGTGATGCACGCCGCGTGTCGACATGCATTGATGCTCGGCATCGATCAGGACAGCAACGCCCATCGGCGCGAGGCTTTCAGTGATCGCGTCACAGATTTGCGCCGTCATGGTCTCCTGCGTCTGCAGGCGCTTGGCAAAAATCTCAACCACCCGGGCAAGCTTGGAGATGCCGACCACGGCCTGCGTCGGCATATAGGCAACGAAGGCCTTGCCGATGAACGGCGCCATATGGTGCTCGCAATGGCTCTCGACATCGATATTTTTCAGCACAACAATATCGTCATAGCCCTGAACGTCGTCGAATGTGCGTGTGAGGTATTTTATCGGGTCTTTGTCATAGCCGCCAAACCACTCCTTATAGGCGTTAACGACGCGTTTTGGCGTATCAAGCAGGCCTTCGCGGCGCGGATCGTCGCCGGCCCAAGCGATCAGGGTCCGGACCGCTTCCATGGCCTCTTCCTGGCTGGGGCGTACGAGTTCTGCTGTGCGCACAAGTTCTTTTTCGGGAGTGATGGCATCCATGGCCATGGCGGAAATTCCTTAGTCTGAGGGACGGAGGTCGAGCCGACCCCCCATGATGCCAATCAAGGACAAGGAAACCGGACTTAACGCCCGCCCGGAGTTGTACCCTCAGGGCGATAATTGCGAACATAAGGGCGAATTCCCTGAAGTTCCAGTGAATCCCTACGAACTAATGCACATTTTGGATCACACTTTGTTCAGACCTGACAGCAAGTCTTTTGCCATAAGCCAGCGAAACGCCTGCTTTCACTTCGCGCAAAAGATCGCTAAAGGCCGGTGCCATGGCGATAAGACTTTATGACAGCGCAGCGCGCGAGAAGCGCATTTTCGAACCGCAAGACCCCAAGCGGGTGACACTGTATGTTTGTGGGCCGACCGTCTATAACCGTGCCCATATCGGCAATTTCAGACCGGTTATCGTGTTTGATGTTCTGTTCCGGCTGTTGCGTCACACCTATGGCGAGGCAGCGGTGATTTACGCACGCAATGTCACGGATATTGAAGACAAGATTATTGCCGCATCCCAGGAGACTGGCGAGGCGATAGGGGCGATCACGCAGAAATATGCCGTGATATACGACACCGACGCTGCTGCGGTGAATGCATTACCGCCAACGATTGTGCCGTGGGCAACCGAGCATGTCGGCGAGATGATCCAGATGATCGAGACGCTTGAGCGCAAGGGCTATGCCTACAAGACAGAGGCAGGCGTCTTCTTCAATGTTCCACAAATGGTCGATTATGGCCGCCTGTCCGGACGCAGGCCGGAAGACAATCAGGCCGGCGCGCGCGTCGAGGTGGATCTCGGCAAGCGCAATCCCGCCGATTTCGCGCTGTGGAAGTTTGCCAAACAGGGCGAGCCGGAAGATGCGATCTGGGACAGTCCCTGGGGCCGCGGCAGACCTGGTTGGCATATTGAGTGTTCGGCCATGGCGGCCAAACATCTCGGCGATACGATTGACATTCATGGCGGCGGTATCGACCTGCAGTTTCCGCACCACGAGAACGAAATTGCCCAATCGGAATGTGCGCATGGCGCGACCATGGCCAATTACTGGATGCATAACGGTTTCCTCGACATGGGCGGCGAGAAAATGTCGAAATCGCTCGGAAATGTCGTCCTGTTGAACGACTTGCTGAAAGCGTGGGACGGTGAGGTTATCCGCTTTGCGATGCTATCTGGCCATTATCGCGCGCCGCTTGATTGGACCGGTGAGTTGCTTGAGCAGGCGCAGATGACACTGAACCGGACCTATGGCGCGCTGCGCCGGGTCTGGCATGCCGAGGGGGGCACGGCGCGTGACAAGGGCGTCGCCAAAGCCTTGCGCGATGACCTCAACACGCCGTCAGCGCTGGCGTCACTTTCGCGGCTGGCGAGTGAGGCAAACGGCGCTGCTGATCGCGGCGACGGCGCGGCGATGGCTGAAGCGAAAGCCAACCTGCTGGCGGCTGGGCAGTTGCTGGGCCTGCTGACCAGGACGCCGGCCGAATGGGAACAGGGCGGTGATGCGGATGAGAAGACCCGTATCGACGGCTTGGTTGAGGCACGGCTGGAAGCGCGGGCCAACAAGGACTGGGCTGAGGCTGACCGCATCCGCGATCAGCTTGCCGCTGAGGGCGTCGAGATCATGGACGGCGCGGGTGGCAGTATCTGGCGGAAAATCTAGGATGTGCTTTTTGAACTTTTGGTAATTTTTAGGCTGACAGACACGGTTTTAGCGCCTTAGGGTGACCCTGGGACAGACAAGGGGAGCCCAGTAATGAAAAAGATTTTTTTGGCAGCGCCATTGGCACTGCTGCTTGCGGGTTGCGCGACCGTTACCAAGGGCACGGGTGACGATGTGAATTTCACCAGTACACCTGATGGCGCTACTGCGACGGCAGACGACATACAGGACAAGGAGGTTGCGCAGTCCTGTATCACGCCTTGTGAGATGGAGCTCAATCGCAAGTGGACTTATGACGTAACCTTCGAAAAGGAGGGGTTTGAGACCCAAATCCTGAGGCTTGAACCGAAGCTGAGCAGTGATGGTACGGCGGGTATGGCAGGTAACGTGCTGCTCGGAGGTGTTATTGGTGCGGCTGTAGATGCTTCAACGGGGGCGATGAACGATCTCAAGCCTAATCCGCTTAATGCAGTCCTTAAGCCAGCGAATGAAGTGGTGGAAGAAGTTGTCGAAGCAGAAGCCGCTGTCGAGACTGAAGTGCCCGATGTCGAAGAGAGGCTTTCCAATGAAGCGCTTGAGCAGGCAGAAGAGGCCATCGAAGCGACCGCAGATCTCGCTGAAGAAGCTGTTCAAGCAGTCGCCGAGGAGCCAGTCAGCTAGCTTGCTCTTTCGACTGAGGCTGAAAGTGACAAAGCGGGAAGCCTCGGGGTTTCCCGCTTTTCATTTGTTGATAGGATCGCAGCTATGAGATTTTTCGGATCATCGATGTGGTGGCTTGTCGGGGCAGCAGTCCTGTCATGCCTTGCGGCGTGCTCGGGGGCTCCGCCAGCTGATAGCGGCAAAGCCTACCTCGTCCGCCATGCGGAAAAAGTCACCAGCGGCGAAGCGATGCTGGTGGCCGACCCGCGCGATCCACCCCTGACAGAGGCTGGACAGGCGCGCGCCGAGGCACTTGCCGATCGGCTGGAAGGGGCGGGTATCAGGGCGATCTGGTCAACCGATTATGTGCGGACACAAGCCACGGCAGCGCCGTTGGCAGCCAGGCTGGGGATTGAGGTTCAGTCTTATGATCCAAGTGATCTCGCCGGGTTCGCCGAAGTGCTAAAGGCCAGTCCAGATGAGACGGTACTGGTTGTCGGCCATTCCAACACCACGCCGCAACTCGCCGAAGCGCTTGGCGGAGACCCCGGCACCGAAATTGACGAAGCCAGCGAATATGATCGTCTCTATGTGGTTGATCTCAATACCGGCGAGAGCGAATTGCAGCGCTATGGTGCGCCGTATGAGGCCAATGAGCCTTGAGCGTAGGTCGCATCGATTGAGCCAGATTTATTCGCTCAATTGGCGAGAGTGTATTCCAGTGGATAGGGCACATCGGTCCAGGCGTAATCGACGCCGTCTACCGTCAAGGGTTTGACCTTTACTTTGCGAAATGACGATTCCGCGCTGTCGACGAACACCGGGTCACTACAAAATGCGGTGATGTTCGTCGGTGATCCTTCAAGGTCTGTATCGTACACAACCTCGCAAGTTCCTTGTATCCCTCGATTGGCGGCGCGATCAGGATATCGTGGGATAGGCGGTTTGATCACTTCGGCGCGATAGACTGGCGAAACTTCGCGCTCGAATACGATATTCAGACGGTCACCTGAGATTCCAGGCAGAGCGCGAGGCCAACGGAGTTCACCAAACTTCGCTTCGGCAATACTGGAGAAGTGTTCGAGCCTGTCAGCATCTCCCAATCGCTCTGCCAAGCTGATGGCGATAAGCAAATCTGTCCGGGTCGCCGAGCCGCTGGCATTTTTGATGAGCGAGTCACTTTGCTGCAAGGCATCCGCATCTAGCTGTAGACCAATCAGCGAGATGATGTGAGCGCGGAAAATCTCGAGTACAAGATCTCGAGGGGCCTGCCCAAGTTCGGCGGCGGTCAAATTATAGAGCTTAGCAAACGATCTTGACGATCGATAAGCGCCCATGAGTCTCCTAAGATACCTCGCTCGCTGACCATCACCGCTATAAGCTGTTTTCAGCAACGCCTCCAGAGCGGGAATGGATATGTCCGTGTTGTCGGAAACCGAGCGCATCTCCAGACCCATTTGCTGCAAACGGGCGTGATCGAAGCAGTTAATTTCGGGCCGTAGCAGAGCGGCATCAATTTCAGGGATGCTGTCTTCAACTCTTTGCTTATGCGTCTCATATTTACCCGAAGTGTAACCTCTCTGGAGCTTATCGAGGTGTGATTGCCAGGTTTTGAGGTCCTTTTTGATGTTCCGGCTAAGCTTGGTTTCTGAGCAGGGCTCAGCCACGGCTTGCTGAGCAGTGGACGTCATCATGCTCGTGAAAACGCAAGCTGCAACAGCAAGAATAGTGACTTTCACTTTGCGTGCCCTCAAATTCGCTTGAAAGCAACTTGAGCACAAGTAGATCACCCTGTTAAGGGGGGACACCTTTCAAGCCCGGCAAGTGATTTCTCACTCGCATGTTGGTCGAAATCCGGCTAAGTGCGAGATTGTGTCCGAGGTCAATAATCTGCGCTCTTTGTTACAGTCGCTGTGCAATGCGACGGAAGGCGAGAGCGTAAGTGTGCGCGATATGCTCAACGCGGTTGGGCGGCGGTCCTATGGGCCGGTGCTGTTATTGCTCGGTTTCATTGCGGTCAGCCCGCTGACGCTGATCCCGGGGGCGAATTCGCTTGTTGCCATCTTGATCCTGATTTTTGCGGTGCAAATTGTCCTTGGCCGCAAATATCCGTGGATCCCAAAGAAGGCGCTCGAGTTCAGTTTTCCGCGCAAGCACTTGATCGCGGGCGTCGCCGCTGCGGAAAAACATACGCATGTGGTCGATGCCCTCTTGAAGCCGCGCCTGACCTTTCTGACCAAGTCGCCTTTTGTGCAGATCGTTGCCCTCGCCTGTGTCGCCGCAGCGCTGATCACGATCCCGCTTTCCTTTGTGCCATTGGGGCCGATCCTGCCCAGCCTCACGGTTCTGTTCTTTGGTCTCGCCCTGACAGCACGTGACGGATTTGTGCTGCTGCTGGCGGGCGCAGCGCTGGCAGCAGCCTGCTTTGTCCTCTACCGGGTCTGGAACATCCTGCCGTTTGAGATGTTGCCATTCATTCAGGGCACTTGATTCTGCTGCACTTTGGCGCGACATGAGGGCCATGGCCGATCTCTATCATAACCGTGTCCTGGAGCTTGCCGCTGACATCCCGAATGTCGGCGCGCTTGCGGATGCGCATGGCTCTGCGACAAAAGTGTCCCGTATTTGCGGATCTACCGTTCGCGTTGACGTCAAGCTGTCCGAGGATGGAGAGACGGTTGCAGAGATCGCGGTTGATCCGAAGGCCTGCGCGCTTGGACAGGCAGCGACGGCTATCCTTTCGGAGCATGCGGTCGGGGCGACGGTGTCCGAGATTCAGTCTGCGCGCGATGCATTACAGGCAATGTTAAAAGACGGCGGTGAGCCGCCGCGCGGGCGTTTCTACGAGCTGCGCCATCTTGAAGGGGTTCGCGATTACCCGCCGCGCCATGCCTCGACCATGCTGGCTTTCGAGGCGGCGCTGGAGGCGATCGAGACGGCACGAACCGGCATGGCTGTGGGCGCTTAACGCGCGCTTGCAGCCGTCTGCCTCTCGCGTTTAAACCCTGTTTTCCATCTCCCAACCGGGGACATGCCGCATGCCCGGCCTTCGCCGCCAGATCACGCATGGCCTGCTTAAGGCCTATAAGCTGACACTCTCGCCGCTCTTTTCTGTGCTGGGCGCGCGCTGCCGCCATGAGCCAAGCTGCAGCGAATATGCTGCGGCCTGTGTGTCGCGGCATGGCGTCTGGCCGGGCCTGTGGATGGGATTTGCCCGGCTGTCGCGGTGCAGACCGGGCGGCTCGTCAGGCTATGATCCTGCCCCGATGGAAAAGAAATCAGTGCCTTTTTGGGCCCCATGGCAATATGGGGACTGGAATCCGGCGCAAAGACTGGTACCGGAGCTTGATCCGGCGCCCAATGACAAAGACAAAGATAATCATGATTGAAGTTACTCTGCCTGATGGCTCCAAGCGCGAATATGAAGACGGCTCCAGTCCGTTCGACGTCGCGCAAAGTATTTCCAACTCGCTGGCCAAGAAGGCCCTCGCGGCGCGCGTCAATGGCGAGCTATATGACCTGACGCGGCCGCTGGACGGTGATGCCGCGGTTGAGATTGTGACGGCCAAGGACAAGGATGGCCTCGAACTGATCCGCCATGATGCGGCACATGTTCTGGCGCAGGCGGTGCAGGCGCTCTACCCTGATACACAGGTCACAATCGGGCCGGTGATCGAGGATGGCTTCTTCTACGATTTTGCCCGCGAAGAACCTTTCTCTTCGGATGATTTCGAGAAAATCGAAAAGAAGATGCGGGCGATTGTCGATGCCGACTATCCGATTGTTCGTGAGGTCTGGGACAAGGATCAGGCGATCGAGACGTTCAAGTCGATTGGCGAGGATTACAAGGCCCAGATCATTGACGATATTATCCCACCGGGCGAGGCGATCACGGTCTACCGCCAGGGTGAGTGGTTTGATCTTTGTCGGGGCCCGCACCTGCCGAGCACGGGGAAGTTGCCGAAAGCCTTCAAGCTGATGAAGCTTGCCGGGGCCTATTGGCGCGGTGACAGCAATAATGAAATGCTGCAACGCATGTATGGCACCGCCTGGGCCAATGAGCAGGATTTGAAAGCCCATCTGACGCGCCTTGAAGAGGCCGAGAAGCGAGATCATCGCAAGCTTGGCCAGCAGCTCGACCTGTTTCATTTCCAGTCCGAGGCGCAGGGGTCGGTGTTCTGGCACCCGAAAGGGTTTTTGCTTTGGCGGGCGCTGGAGGCCTATATTCGGCGGCGGCTGGATGATGATGGCTATGACGAGGTGAAGACGCCGCAGCTGCTCGACAAGGCGCTATGGGAGAAATCGGGCCACTGGGGCAAGTTCAGAGACGGTATGTTCATCGTTCCGGACATGATCCCATCCCTCGAAACCGAGGAGGTTGAGTTTAGCGCCGATGATGACCTGCTGGCGCTGAAGCCGATGAACTGCCCGGCGCATATTCAGATATTCAATACCGGGCAGCGCTCCTACCGCGATCTGCCAATCCGCATGGCCGAGTTTGGCTGCTGTCATCGCAATGAGGCGCATGGCGCGCTGCATGGTCTACTGCGGGTACGACAAATGACGCAGGATGATGCGCACATTTTCTGCCGCGAGGACCAAGTTGTCGAGGAAACGCGAAAGTTTCTGGAACTGTTCGCATCGGTCTATGATGATTTCGGCATGACCGATATTTCCTACAAACTGGCGACGCGCCCTGAGGTGCGGGCCGGGACTGACGAGACCTGGGACAAGGCGGAGAAAAATCTTGCCGATGCCCTGGATGCGGCCGGGTTGATCTACGAGACCGCGGAGGGCGAAGGGGCGTTTTACGGACCGAAGCTTGAATTCCATCTGACCGATGCGATTGGACGGACCTGGCAGTGCGGAACGTTCCAGCTTGATTATGTTCTGCCGGAGCGGCTCGATGCATCATATATTGGATCGGATGATCAGCGCCATCGCCCGGTCATGCTGCACCGCGCTGTGTTCGGCACGTTCGAGCGCTTTACTGGCTTGCTGATCGAGCACTATGCTGGCGCCTTCCCACTCTGGCTCGCGCCGGTGCAGGTGGTGGTCGCAACCATTACCTCAGACGCCGATGACTATGCTGAGGAAGCCGCCGCGAAACTGCGCGCCGCAGGCCTGCGGGTTGAGGTCGATACGCGCAACGAGAAGATCAATTACAAGGTCCGCGAACATTCATTGCAAAAGATCCCGGTGATCGCTGTAGTCGGACGCCGTGAGGCAGACGAAGGCAAGCTGGCGCTGCGCCGGTTTGGCAGCCAGGGCCAGCAAATCGTGACCCTGGATGAGGGTATTTCACTCTTGTCGGCAGAAGCCATGGCGCCGGACCTGAGAGAGAGCGAGGGTTAGGGTGGGGCGGCTGAGGCTCAGCTACGCCCCCTATTTTGCGGGCTGGTGTCTGACCTGGCCAATCATTGCCTATATGGGCGGGCAGGGCTTTTCCGGCCTGATCGGGTTCCTGGCCCTGCCTGTTTTGCTGTTTGTCAGGCCAAAGTCCGTCCCGCCTTACACGCTAGCCTTTGCCGGGTTTCTCGCATGGGCGGTATTCAGTTCGACCTGGTCACCGGCGGGCGGTCCGCTGATAACAGGTTCCTTCTCTGATGGCACTTTTGCTGTCAGTGCAGCAGGCCTGCGGGTCGGCTTGACCGGGCTTGCCATCGCTGCTGTGATTATGGCGCTGCGTTCAGTTGCACCGGGTACAGGGATCAAGAGCCTTGCTCTGGTGCGAGGGATTTCGCTGGCGCAGGGTGCCGGCGTGATTGTCACGGCGCTTTTCATGGGCGCGATCCTGGCGCTGCTTGCCCCGTTTAGTGATCCGCGCGCCGAGATGCCGCAAAACCTGCTACGCAATGCGAACTCGTTTCTTTTGCTATTGCCATTCCTGATGGCCTGGGCCTGGCACGAGGACAAGCTCTGGCTGAATGTCGCTGCGGTCCTGTCGGTCCCGGTCTTTATTGTTGCACTGGTGCGAACCGGCTCGGAAGCAGCCGTGATTGCGATGATCCTGATGCTTGTCTTCATGGGTGTGGTCTATGCTTTTAAGCGTTTCGGTCTGGCAGCGCTCTTTGTCGGGCTTGGCGTCTACATGCTTGCCGCGCCGATCCTTGTGCGAGCGACGATCTGGCTGGCACGTCTGATCGATATTCCATTGCCGCTGTCATTCTGGTCACGCATTCATGCCTGGCAGACGGTCACTGATAAAGTCGCAGCTGAGCCACTGATCGGCCATGGCTTGCAGGCCTCAGAAACCTGGCGCGATACGTTCGGCGATAAGCCTGAGCAATTGGCGCAGATTATTGCTGATTCTGGCGAGACCTGGGTTTGGAGTATTTACCCGATCATTCCGCGCCACCCGCACAATATGCCGCTACAGGTCTGGGCCGAAACCGGCATCATTGGAGCGGGTCTCGCTGCGCTCGCCTTCTTCTGTCTCGCCTTTCGGTTCCGGCGCGCAGATGACTGGTCACCGATTAGTCGCTATGCTGGTGGCGGGCTGATTGGGGTGGCGATGACCTATTACAGTTTTTCCTACTCGATGTGGAACGAGGCCTTCTGGGCGAGCGTTGCGATTGCTGTAGGCATCATCATCCTGCATGCCCGGCAGGTGGCGGTGAAATGAACCGGCCGGCTGTCACCGCCCTGGTGGTCAGCTATCGCACGGGGCCTGTGCTGAAGGACTGTTTGCAAGTCCTGCTGGCGGGTCCTGAGATCGATGCAATACAGGTGGTTGATAATGGCAACCCGGCAGACATGGCGGCCTGGCTTGATCAACTGGCAGTATCTGAGAGCAAGTTGAACCTGTTGAGACCAGGTGAAAACCTTGGTTTTGGACGGGCGGTCAATCTTGCTGCCAGTCGCACGGTGACGCCGCACTTGCTTGTGCTCAATCCAGATGCGGTGCTGCAAACAGGTGCCGTTTCAGCCCTGCAGGAAACGGCGTTGCACCAGACGCCGCCCTGGATCGTCGGTGGCCGGATCGAAGACGCCAATGGTATCGAGCAACGCGGCGGGCGTCGCCGCGACCTAACCCTGTGGCGGGCCCTGACAGGTTTCATCGGTATCAATACCTGGACACTGGAACAGACCCCTGCGCCGGAACGACCGGTGCCGATGCCAGTTATATCCGGGGCCTTCTTCCTGACCTCAAAGGCCAGTTTCGCTGAGCTGGGCGGCTTTGACGAAGCCTATTTCCTGCATGTCGAGGATGTCGATCTCTGCAAGCGTTGTCGAGAGGTCGGCGGTCATGTGATCTATGATCCGCGCGCTGTTGCGGTGCATCATGGGGCGACGTCGGATGTCTCGGGCAAGACCGTGGCGAGGCATAAGGCTGACAGCCTGGCGCGGTATTTTAGCCAGCATTCGAGCGGGCCGATTGAGCGCATCCTTGCAGCAGCAATCATGCCATTGGCGAAAATGCTGATGTCAATCAGGGCCCGGTAAGGCGGGGCCGGGCGCGCGTTCGACGAGCGTGTTGAGCGGCGGGGTAAAGTCTTGCCAGTCATATTCCGACAGTTCAAAGGCCCAGCCCTCGGCCTTCTCGTTTATCGCCTGGGCTCGGCGAGCGCCTTCACCCGCTTCGACGGCGCGCAAGGTCACGAAAAGGCCGTCAGGCTCCCGAAAAGCGCGGAGGTCCACTTCAAGCCCGTCAAATGTCTCGGTGATATGGCGGGCAACGACTGGCGTCGTCAGTTCACTGGCAGGCTTGGCGTTGAGAGGCACGATGCGGCTCGCGGCAAGCGCTGTCGTCGAGGCGGCAAGCCGCGAGATCAGTCTATCGCCTTCATTGGGCGGCGCCGGTCTGAAACTGCGCGCATCGGTCCCGGGTGTTCGGCGCAGATAGAGGCTTTGACCGACCTGGTCGATCAGGCGCACCGACGAAATCGCGGCTTGATCCATATCGATAATGTCGAGATCAAGCCAGGCCCGGCGATTGTAGAAGGGCGGCAGGTTGCCGATGGCGCGATAGGTTTGCGTGTCGTCCGGTTCCCGGACATAGATGGTTTCGCCTTTGCGGCCGACCAGCAAGGCGTCATTCAGGGCTCCGTCCGGCCCGAACAATTCCACCAGAACGCCATTGCCACCATTTGCGGGGTCGCCAAGGCCAATCTTGTCAAGCTTGTAAGGGTCCCTGGTGCGTTTGACGTCGAGCGCCAGGGTTTCCAATCCGGTGGCGAGCTCCGAGAGGCGATCTGAGCGGACGGGATAGTTCCCGGCTTCTTTCAAGGTCCAGCCGGTTGCGCTGCGCGCCAGCGTATAGGCGTCGTCGGCCATGGTGAAACGGATTTCCTGAACCTCGCTGCGGGTGTCGGCAAAGCCCGGCAGGGCCAGTTTGCCCATGCGAGAATGCGTATCGGCCGCGCCATTGCCGATCGAACTGGCCGCAGCCACGACTATCCAGACCACGAGGGCGGCAGCGGAAAGCCGGATCACGGTCGCCCGCCGCGTCTGGTCTTGCGCGGCGCTCATGCCCCTGCCCCGCGTTTTTGTGACCACCAGACACCGAGACCAGCGAGCCCGACAAGAAACGGCCCGAACAGGATGGTGAAAAGGCGCAGCCAGAATTCCAGCGCGTCAATTTCACGCCTGAAATCACGCTCTATCTGGCGCAGGCTGGAGCGGGTCGAAACGATATCGTTTCGCAATTGCGCCAGTTCGCTTTTTTCCGCTTCGGTCAGT